>CACZUS010000037.1 GCA_902784425.1 uncultured Bacteroidales bacterium | reverse complement strand
TCAACAATGTTAAAGAACAAATCGAGAATAGTGAACTATTGTTATTTAGTTGTTAAACATTCAATTTTTAATCGTCCAAATTTTTAGTGGACACTAGTGATAATTGTTGTTTAAAGGTTACGGAAGCAAAAGTATAGTAAAATATACACTATTTTGCTGGAGAAAAGTTGGAATTTTTTAATATCAGGGGGGGGGTAGCTGATAATCAATAAGTTACGGTTTTGTCAAAAAGGAGAAACGGCACGTTTTCCAACATTTTTCCAACATTTTCACACCAAATGCAAACAAAATGCAATCAAAAAACCTATTCTGTAAATGGATAAAATAGGGTTTTTCTTCTTTAGTAAGATACCTATGAAACAGAAGATTAGCTATTAATTATCAACTGATTAACGTAATAATTGAATAACTGAAAACAACCTATCTTTCAACTTATTCAACCATCTCCCAATATCCACTATATCCACTCCCAACATAATGAATATGCCCCATCATGCTGATATGCCGCTTGATAGTACGCACGCCTTTATGACTTTTTTCGGCAAGTTCCTCAGTGGTAATCTTCGGATTGTCTTTGATTTGCCTCTCAATCCAGGCATCAAGATCATCACCTTTGAATCCATTTATTTGAGTGTCATCTTGGGTGCCATCTTGAGTGCCATTTTGAGTACCACAAAGCCCTTCTGCGACTTTCAAAACATAGGCCTCCATGTTTTCTTTTACTCCAAGCTTTCTCTGAAGGCTTTCTTTTTGCTTCTTGATGGCCGAGTAAGAAACGTTTTTTAGCGCCGCAATCTCACTTCCGCTTAATCCCAACAGATACAGATGACAAAGCGATAAGTCACTATGTTTCAAACTCGGGCATTGGCTCAATAGCACATGGTCAAAACTATCATAATTCCTTGCTACGGCCTCTCCGAGTTGTTCGAAATCTTCGTCTTTGAGAGCAATGCCAAGTTCGTGTGCAACATCGCGAGTAGTGACGTGTTTGCCTTTTGTCTTGTTGAGAATATACCGACATATCGGCTCTTTCAGGAAAGTCAAACGTCGTTGCTTAGCTTCTTCGTGTTGCAGATTCAAGGCTTTTTTCAATATGTTCACCTGCTCTTCTCTTTTTTGCAGGTTTTTTCGCAAAGCCTCCTGTTTCTTTTGGAAGGCTAAACGCTCCGTTTCTAATTCTTCTTTATGACGATCCTTGGTCTTTTCTATCTCTTTTTCTGATTTATCTTTTTGCATCCTTAACTCCTCTTCATGTCGTCTTTGGGTCTCAGTCATCCACTGCAGGTGTTTCCTTTTTACCTCTTCCAACTTCTGTTCGGTTTCAGCTTGTAATCGTTTCAATTCTTCCTCATACCGCTTTTCAGTTTCTTCCAATGTCTTGTCGGCCTCTGCCTGCCATGACCTCAGTTCCTTTTCATGCTCTTGTTCCGTTTCTCCAAGCATTTTATTTGCTTTCTCTTGTTGTTCCTTCAAAAGTTTTTTACTTCTTAGCTGTGCCACAATAATAATCGCCAAAACAACTGCAATTACAATGGGAATAATAATTCCAATAGTTTTTCTGATAGACTCTCTTCGAGTTATTTCAACCTCTTTCTCTTGTTTTTGGTTCAAATATGTTTGAAACATATCTTTGAGTTTAGAGACCATTGCCTTGTTTTCTCCTTCTGACTCCTTATAGCTAGCCAATATATGCATACATATATCTTTTTTTTCATTATTTCCAAGGCTGTCATAGACGATACGCAAATAATCCGCAGCTTGTATTTGATATGCTACATTATCTTTTCCTTCAAGAACGGGTTCCAAATAGAAAAGAGCAGAATCATACACTCTTTCATCCGTATAAATAACACCTATGATCAAGAAACGTACTAGTTGCTCCTTTTGGCTATCTGCCTGTAAAACAATACGTTTTAGTTTATCTAACGATGAATCACTTCCAAACCCAAGTTGATAGTCACTTAGTGCCTTATTTGACACGATGTCTCTGTAAAGAAGATTGTTGGTACTTGTCATTTTTTCTAAAGCCTGTCCAAAGTATAAGCTTGCCTTATCAGGTTCGTTCATTTTATTATATTGTTTTCCAATATGATAAAGTATGTTGGAAATACCGTTTGATGTTGTAGGCTCAATCGTACAAAACGCAAAAGCTCTTTCATAGCAAGCAATGGCAGACTCCATAATATACTGCTCAGAAAATAGATCTCCCAAACGATTATAAATATTCGCCATAAATTGTGCTTTCTTACCAATCAATGCCTTGTCTTCAAAATGTCCCTCCATTAATTCCAACGTCTTCAGGTATTCAGAACAAGTTTTCACGACATCGTCATTTTCATAATATCCAACACCATTAACATAATGTGCCCGAGCATCCAAAAACACATTTTGTTCTCGTTGGGACACATCGGGCGTGTTTGCCATCAATGAATCGAAATAATCCACAGCCCGTAATAAATTTTCTCGGTTACTTTGTTCAAAATAGTTCTTATACAGCAGTTCCGAAATCAGCAGCTGAACATATTGCCCATTAAACTCATCAAGGCTGTCGGCCTGGGGACTTGCCGCAAACTGTTTCAGCACAGCAAAAGCACTATCTGGTTGTCGCCACATGAGGCTATCAATGGCAGCCAACTCAGGTAACGGCTTCTCCATCGGCTTTACCACCTTCCCTTTCGGAGGGTCGCAAGCCACTATTAACGCCATTAAAACCACCGCTATCCAAATACCGGTGAGAGGTATATGTTTTTTCATTCCAAATTCAATTTTCAACATTTCTGCAAAAGTAGTTAAAATCCGATAAAATCCATCAAATTCAATCAAAAACCACGAAATATCTGCAATCAGAAAGCAAAACAAGACAAATTTTGTGTACTTTTGCATCGCGATTGTCAAAAACCAAGAAAATGGAAAAGCAGAAAAGCATACCTAAATGGATTGATTCAATGTCAATGCGAGGACATTTCTTCTTTACCAAAAACGATTTGTGCTCCGCCTTTCCCGATAATTGAAATAGACGAGTTATGATACCGCAAGCTGCAATAACCGAATGGAACCAGTTCATGCCTTGGCCCAATGAAGTCCTGAAATTGTTAAGTTAACCCTGATAGTTCGCCTTCAGAGTTAAATCACCCCACCTTTTCAGTTTAAACCATTAACAGCCAATCCGCATCGCAAATTTTTGGCAATATCTGACATTATTGCCAATTATTTGAACCAGCATTGCTATAAAGTTTAGCATGGGAATGAGATACTATATGTTTAATCATATATTGCTCTCTCATGTGCATTTTTTAGGAGCTCTTCTTCAATTTCCTTTTCCCAATAGCCAATATCTTTTTTAAACCATTCTTTGGCTTCTAAATTGGTTAGTTTTGACACGAAATCTTTACAAATTGCAATCCTTTCTTTGAAAAGAGGGATGCCTGTTCCAGTCCAGCTATAAGAATGGAAACGACAGCTTATAGCATCCCGAACTTCATCGCACCAGTAACCATCCAACAACCTCAACATTTCAGGACTTGCCTCCGCCCCTGTTGAGTAGTTAAACATCATTGCCAAAGCATAAGCCCTGTCATTTGCTGAGGCTTTTTCTAACCATACGAACCACTCGTCAATAGGGATTAGCATATACATGGGATCTTCCTCTCCTTTTTCTTGTGGATATCCTGTACTCAATAAATCTATCCATGAATGACGTTCTCTCTTGTCTTCAAGAAGTTTAAAAAGTCTAGGCTTCAGAAGTTCAGGGTAACTTCTAAACACTTTCCTATATAACTGACCTAAATAATAATCACCTCTTGAATAATGGGTTTTATCAAAACTCTTTTCTTGCAAATCCTGAATATGTAGAGCCATCTCTTCATCACGATGCTTAACTAAATACCCCGCACCCTCTGCTCCATAATCAAGCAAGCGTCCAGCTACATATTTCACATCATAATTATTCAACGTATGATAATTGAAATATCCAGAAAAATCTTTGATGCATATTTCATCATTATCAAGTAACCCAAACAATTGCGCAAGCTTATCCTCTTCCTCATTCTTTATTGCATACATTGCAGGCAATAGCCTTTTCTTCTCTGATTTATAGGTGGCCTCATAGATACGTTCCAAAAGGTCTTTATCTTCAATATTCATCATGAAGTAAAGCAAAAGGTTTTCTCCATTCCTTGACACCTCTTGATATAAAACTTGATTAAGTAGAATGTCAAGAAGTTCTTTTTGCACACCGATCTCTTTAGCATATGAAGATAGTGTGAAACCATACTCATTATAATAGAAACACTCACCTTGGAGAATGCCAGAAATAATAATAGGGTCTTTATATAATTGTTGATCTATCAATTCTTTGGCCATACGGCCATATTCTTCATGTACTACCTTGATGTTATCCTGATAACTGGAATTGTGGCGACGCATTATATCATTGCCCAAATGAAGCAATTTATAAACATAATCTTCTTTTGTAAGCTTTTGCTTCCAGTCCTCGATTTCATCTAACCTATATTTTGCCCCCTTGCGAGCATTATAATCAATGAGATAAGAAAGAGATACCTTCATCTCTTCCCAAACATAGTTCTTTTTTGGGGCGATTATTTCAAGTCCTCTAAACAAGAAATCCGGTTCTCCTTGCGTATAGTAACCATGAGCATTATTAGCTAACGTTTTAGCTATATCATCAATATCCTGTTGCGTTTCAGCAAGTTCGAGAAGCATATCCAAACTGGCATTGTAATATATCGACACCTCGTGAAAAGTGGGTATATAATCCTTCAATTTTTTTGTACCTTGTTTTTCTGCACCGCCAGTACGTTGAAAATGGCTCGTACTCAAAGCTCTATGAAGCGACTTCTTCACAAGTTTATGATACTTGCTATCTTTGCAAAGCTCTTTAACTAGTTCTATTCTCGTCATCAAATCAACCTCTGTTCCAGGTAGTAAGATTGGAAATCTGTCAACAAACAACCCCGTTGTATTATTAGCAAACTGGTCTTCAGTTTCCACTAAAGAGAAACGCGCTAATGTCAACATAGCCCATCTGAAACTTCTTTTATCAAAAGCCAAATGATCCAACGCCCAAGCCAAGTTTCTACGGGCAGGTTCCAACGCCCTGATTTCTTCATCATTTTTTGTTTCTATCATTCGATGAAGAGCAAAGGCACACACTTCTGGGTTCACTTCCGAAAATGCGAGGAAGAGGCGTGAACCCAAAGAAGAAAGGACGACTTCCTCAGTTAGAAAAGGGCTATTCTTGGGATTAAGCAAAGCTCCAACAAGTTCTTGAGCCAATGGTACGTCAGCTAATAATGTTATTCTTCTGGACAAACTATCAATAAGACTAGTTTTTGTGATTTCATCTTGTAATGCATTAATTTGTCCAATCAGCATTGATATTGTTTCTACCGTTTGAATCTGGTACCATTTCTTCGCCAAATATATAGCTAATGGCACAGGACGCATTAAAACCATGTTTCCTTCTCGATCCAACAAATCACCTCTTGAAAACTCTGCATATACATTCAGAAAACGTGTAAATCGTTGTTCTTCGTCTTTTTCAAGTAATGGAGTAATAATCTGATTGTTAGCGATGAATTTTCCTTGCCTTTCATGAGAACCATACAAGCCAATATACTTAAAGATTGAAAAAGCAGTCATCACCTTTTTCTTTTCCAAATCATCAGCATTCTGTTCATTGATATTTAGCATTCTGTTAAACAGTTCTGCTTGGCTAATGCTTGCAATTTTTCCCATTATCCTATACTGATCAATAAGCAAATTAACCATCAGTGGAAATCCACCTGCTATTTCTGTAATAGCTTCTTTATCAGATTCAGGAAGATCTTTTACATTATCAAGAAGGAATTTTACAACATCAGGAGTTTCTTTTGGGGTTATTCTAACAACTTCGATGTCGGTATCATCTATCTCTCTGACATTATAGTACAGGGTGATGAGTTGGCATTCTGTATAATGGTTTTGTATCTCTTGCAAGAAAGCGGCGTGTGCCGTTTGATCACAATTGTCAATAACCAGTATCTGTTTTTCTTTTGTGTTTTCAAGCAATTTCCCAATTGCCTCGATGATAGCCCCGATATTTTTGTTTTTGCAATCACAGTAATACAGGTTCATGTCAACGCCACGAAAAGCCTCGCAAACCATTCTTGTTTTTCCTATCCCTGGCAATGCAAGTAATCTGAAAGATTTGCCTTCCTTGATTTTTATTTGTATTTCTTTGAATTTTTCAGCAGAAAGGAAAGGGGCTTTGAACATCTTATCAGTGTAGATGTTCATTAAAGGAACGAGCGGGCTAAATCTAACTTTTTGATTTTTAAGAAATTCTTCAGTACATTGTACAATTGATTCCTTTAGCGATCTAGTTAGATAATCAAAAACTTTATTTCGTCTATTCTCATTATTATCTGTCTTATGATAATAGTAAGCCAAAGGAAATCGCTCATTTTGTACGTCAAAGTACATGCTTATGTTAGTCCTGTAGTTCCCGTAGTAAGTATTATTTACTTTAATAATTTGTTTAGTTCCAACTCTTTCTTTTGCCCTTGCTGTCTCATCAATTACGTTAGGATTAGGTAAAGCCCTTCTTTTTATATATCCCCCTTCTTTGTCTTTTTCAGGAAGTGGTCCAACATGGGTATAATCAGAAACCACAATGCATGCTTCGTATCTCAATGCATTATCAATTTGTTCGTTTATTTCCTGTGACCCCACTAATCCACCACCTCCACGAACAATATAGTACTCATATTCTTTTTGCTCTTTATTCAATTCATCTACAGCAGTCTCTAGCGATGATCCAATAAACTGTTTGCAGTCATCTTCATAGTCGCTTTGCCAGCTATAAAAAATGCATATATCCATATCTTTTAGAGTATTATCGCAGAATTATTACCTCCAAATTTATTTTCCTTTATAATATGATTTCTTTGTCATCTTTGCTGACATACTGTTTCACTTTCTCACACACCGTTTTGGCTATCGATACGCGTATACCTTTCTTATAATCTTCAAAAGCTTTATTGAATAGTGGTATGATAATTCCATTATTCTCACTATCATTAAGATAGTCTTTAAGGTTTTGAGTGGAACAATTATGTTTTGGCAATTCTGAAATAATTGAAATAAAAATGTTTTCTAATGCCGTCTTGTCACCACTAATAGTCTTATCTTCTCCCCCTTCCATGCTCGCTTTTTGCATTTTTAGAACCTCTAATACTAGTGCTGAGTTGGATTTGCCAAACGATGCAAAATATGGATTCAGCACATTGTCATATAAGCTGCGGATCTTGTCTTTCACATTAAATGTACTATTGGCATACGCAAACACTTCATTGCTCACGCTGTCTTTACTTATCCGGAAGCTCCTAAACGCTAATTTTTCAGCTAATTCACCTGGTTTGTATATATTATAACTTCTTCCCGCAATTTCCATTAACTCCTTTGCTTTGTTTCGAGGTTGGTACAATGTGTTATCCCAACTTACCAGATAGTATTCACATCCATGTTCTTCTGATGATTTCGCTTTATCAGTGATATGAAGCGCTTGACGGACATCTGCATTTATGGCCAACTCGGACTTGTCTTTTTCTTTATCCTGAAGATACCATACATAATCCATTTTCACCTCATCAAATACACCATGATTAACATCCACTTTATCCAAAGCAGAGCATCCAAGTCTATTTAAGAAGAACCTTAAATAGCCCATATTCTTTGAGAAAAACCCTACGGCTTCTGGATTAATTTCGCTAAAACCCAATTCACTAACAAAATCATCGAAAGTGAATTCTTCTGTCTCATCGATATAGAATCTCTTTCTCTTTTTCACTTCCTGATAATAGTTATAAAACACGTTTGCTGTCTCGATTGGTATTGGCAAATTTTCAAATTGATTAAACCAATTAAACTGAAGTGCTTTTTTCAACTCCCCTATCGTTTCTTGCACATAATCGTGAGGTACTATAAAATGACAATCTTTTTGTTCTTCACAATACCCAAACAAATCGTTGGCACTTATAAATTCCGGGTCATCCCATTCCACTTCATAATCATCTTGAAAAGTACTTTTTGAACAAATGAAGTATGCTACAACAGGTGTATCAAGATAAATAATGTTTTCTTTTTGACTTATATATCCTTCGTAACGATCAGAACGGAAAAGTTCAAGGAAAGAATTTATCAAACCATACTGATCCATATAATCGTTGTTAGTACATAGAATTTGTAATTCTTCTAACAGATTCTTCTTGTTTTCGTCACTGATTCCTTTAAGCAATTCATCCCAATTACTACTTTTTGTCCCTGTTTTTTTCTCCGCTACTTCACTTTCGTCTTCTTCTTTCGAAAACAATGTGTATTTTGCAAGGTACTCAGCTTTTAACTTTTCAAAAAACGGAGATACATCTTGAAAACCATACTTGCCAGTAATTTGTCCAAGGCCTTCCTTGAATCTTGCCTCCTCAGACCTTGCCTCTTTTATAGCTGCCTCAAGACTACGTTGTTCATCTTCTGTTAAAAAGAACACACCTCCTTTTTTTAAAGGCGTGATTCGGCCCTTTTTTCTTAAACTACGCAATGCTATTTTTATATCCGGTTGACTACGATTGTATTTATTCTCACAAATATCACATAAATCATTTTCGGTTATTGGTTGATGTTGATAAACCTCCATTAAAAGAAGCGAATAAAAGAAACTATTCTTGATATCAGACGAATCATTACTCATCGCCAAATAATCATAAAACGCAGGATCCACTTCTGTTTCAGTGGTTTCTTCTTGAACAAACTCTAAAAGACTACTAAACTGGTCGGTATTCTCCATTTTTAATCTATCAAAAAAAGAAACCGACAATCCTTGTTGTCTCAATGGAAGATCTAACTCCTCACCTTTTTTTTCCGTTATGATACTTATTGTGTAAAAGTCAATATTATCCGAAAGGGACACATCTGCCAAAACCATCTTCCCCACATCATTAACCAACGCTTCCAACCTGCTCTGGAACAGATCAATGGACAACACGACAACCAATTTGTCTCTCCGTCCTGCCTTAAATCGGTAAATATACTTTTCTTCCGTTTCTCCAACATACTCTGAATGCCGCATTTCTTTTTCATAGCAGATAACTGCATTGAGTAGCTCCATCTGTGTAATATTATTGCGTATCATAATTTATCCTATTAAAGTTTTCTTGAATCTTGTCAATTTTCCTTCGTCAACAGACATCTGATAAAGAGGAATATTTTTATCTCCTATTGCCTTCTCCATTAAACGACGGTTTTCATCCGAACACTTAACACCAAGATAGATGGCCTTGGCCATACCTTTACATTCAATAACCGGAAATTCTTTATCCTCGCCACTACAATCGTAGGATATTAGTCTCATTTCATTTTCATATTTCCAGAAATCGCTTTTCTCAAGAAGTGCCATTCTAATAGATGGTTCATCGCTAATATTGATAGTTTCCGAATATTTAATCTTGTCTACCAGCATTATTTTATCTCTTTTAACGTGTTTAGTAATGTCAAAAATGTCACTATCAAATAAGTATTTTACACAGAAACCCTTATGGCTATCTGCATAATGCGACCACATCAAGACATTTATATCCTCTATCGGTACTTCATGTCCAAGTTCACTATTTCCAGCAATCAGACATCGTATCTTGATGTGTTCAGATACTTTTTTCATCAGTAACCTATAACGTAGTTGCCATTCATCTGCATGTTCTTTTTTGACTTCTTCATTCAACCAATAAACTAAAATTGTATCCAATGGGTCATTAAATTCTCTAGGATGAGCCAAACTAATAGTCTCGTTTTCAATATCTTCAAGAGAATATTTAGAAAAACCTCTAAAACTATAGTACGGCATCTTTTCATTAATTGCCTGGAAGTGAACTTGTGCTATAGCATTATAGAGATACCGTTCCATCTTCTTGTGTGCTTCTCTCTGGTCATTCTCTTGTATAAAGAAAAGGCATGATGTCTTGAGCAATTCAGACTTTTCGTCAAAAAGTTGAGGATAAACCCTATCTAACTCATCGTATGCCTTATCAATGAGTTTAAGTGCTTCCTTTTTCCCTTCGATATGCTCTACCTCCTTGACGGCACGCATTATCACCTTCCCCCAAAGATTTCCAGATATGCCATCAGGAAAAGATATAGAATTTACCTTTATGGTGTCAATTTCATCTGCAGCTAACGTATGTAAAGGTTTTGCCAAAATATTATTAAATACGCTTTCCATATTTATTTGAAAGATTTATTCCATCTAATCATCGAATCATTGTAACAATCATCAGTAATTACTAAATGTCCTAAAGTTTAAGTCACAGATATATAATATTTAATTGTTTTACGCATAAGAGTTAACACGGCAAATATACAAATTGTTTTTCATCAGTTTCACCTACTTGCTCATTATCGTCCCATCAAGGAATTTAAAAGTCCATTCTTTATATGTTTTCCAAAAATCGTCACTTAAGGCAGATACCATTTCATTGCGTGAAACTTTGCCTGGCTTTACGACGACATTTTCTGTTTTCATGTTTGTTATCAAAACAGTCCAGCCTTCAATAACACCTTTGTAATAATCAGGTTCTGTATCCTTACAATTGAGCAACAGCTCCATATCCTTATTTGTTAACGAGGCTGGGGCTATATATGCTAAAATAGGAACAACCTCTTTTGTGTTCCAGAAGTTTGGAGCAAAATCCATACATTGAAAATCTTTCTTCAACGTTTGGAATTCATGAACATAGTGGTCAGGCTCATTAAAAAAATCGCTTTTTGCCCCATACAGTCCAACAGAAGGATTTACCAAACGAGAATCTTGAAAGAACAACTCATTATAGCAATTCACAATAGCATGAACAAACACAGCTCTGCTATTCTGAGTTTTCTTATCGGAAAGCCATAGTCCATTTATTAATCTAGTAGGGACTATGGGATATAAATTTGACACAATATCATATTCCTCAAACACAGAGCTCTCTTCTGCCGGAACAAGATACCTCATAAAATTCGTATCACTATTAAACTCAGGAATTATTTCGTTACAATCCTTCTTGATAATAGTGATTTGTTTATCATCAATAACCTTAATCTCTTTTGAATTTAAGAACAATGCCATCATAACGGTTTTGCCAAAAAGGTCCAAAGCACTATGATCATAGTTCATTAAGGTTATTTCATTTGATGACAACAAATCTCTTATGGTTATTTCTTGTCCTACTATTGCGGTTATCGAAGGCCAAATAAAATCTCCCAATTCTGTTTCTGCCATTTTGTTGACAAATAGTATTTGAGCACATCCTAACCTATTAAAAACATACTTCCAAATTAGATTTTGGGTCTTATAATCATTCTCTAATTTGTATTTTTTGATGTGATCTCGCGCTATTTTCACAGTTTCATAAGTTTCCTGAATGGTAATATCCCTATAATCTGCATTATAATCCTGCGGATATGATATAATCTCTCGGCGATCAACACTTAAAGCAGGGCGGTGTTCCCCAATATAATTCAAACATCCCATTTTTTTAAGTCTACCAAGATATACATCGTCATTAGTATATTTGTCTTCAATAGAGATGCCATCAACCGAAACCTCGGAACCGTGCGCATATAGGGAACGGAACAAAAACGTATCGTCTTCAAAACTTGGCATGCCAGGAAGTGGCATTGTAACATACGTGTTGAACTCAATGTTTTCCGTTTGAAGATGGATGGGGTACTGAATAAGATACTTTTGAACATCTGTCAAAGAACCGCGGTATCGCTTTAGATAAAGGCTAGCAATAATATTATCTATATATGGTTTATCTTCAGTTTCCAGCCCTAAATCACCAATATCTATTGAAAATGGTTTGTTTCTAATTTGTTGGATGGAATTGTCGGTAAAACGCACAGACAATTCAATGTTTTGAGGAACACGGTTTACAAAAGTATTCAGCAAATTGTACAAATTGTGTCCCCAATACTTATAGATATAATCATATTGAGAATAGCTTTTAAAATCATTGATATTGTTATCGAGTAGTGCTAACCCTAGTTTTTTTATAGTATTATTATTCAGTTCTAACGCATTGTTCGGTTTGAGAAGAACTTTTACAATAGTACCACTATCAGGCAATGATTCTTCGTCTTCTTTAGTTGTTTTTCTATAATAAAAGTGCTCTTGAGCACCTTCGATACAACAACATATACACTTATTTGTTTCATAGGAACGTGTAATTATTTCTATTTTTGTTCCGATGATGAAACACGACAAAATTCCTATGCCAAACTGAGATACTGGGGAGAAGGAGCATCCCCATTGAGATCTCTTTCGGTAGAAATCTGCTGACTTATAAAATGAATTCCCAATTTTAAGCAAATAATTCTCGATTATATACTCACTCATTCCCAAGCCATTATCCTTACAATATAGTATCTTATCATTTTTATCGGATTTTATTCCGAACTCAATTTGTCCTATTATGACTTGGCTTTTGGTTTTTGCTATATCAATTCGGCATCGGCAAGCATCAAGGGCATTTTGATAAAGTTCCCTAATACAGGAATAGGGGTTCTTGTATAGGTTGACTCCCATCAGCAAATCTATGATTTTACTTTGGCTCAATGAGAATTTCTGCCCTATTACTGGAGTGAAAACTCTTTTATCATAGTCAACATTGTTTCGATCAACTTCATGGATTTCAATCCTGTATTTATTCTCCCAGTTCTTTTTTAATAAATCGTAATTCTTTATTTCATTATCGACCCAATCTAAATAATCTTGAAGGTGATAATAATCATTTGGTGTTTGGCAGGTGGCCATATAAGAGATAACACCGTCATTTATAGTATAGTTCAAGCCAATCTTAGTTTGCCATTCCTGTTTACTATAACTTGATTTAAAATTCATGGCAACCTGCAGTACCATTGGAGCACGATCCGAACTATAATGAATGATGTCCCCAAGTCTTAGCATCTCTGCAACAAATTGGAGATTAACAGTTTCATCTCCAACATATTTTACGCAAGTCCTTCGTTTGCGAACTTCATCAACCTCCTCACCATGACAAAAACACACATCTGCCAAGTCTGAAACAAGTCTTGTCGACCACTGATCTCCCAAAACAGAAATAAACTTTTTCTCTAAATTCATAATATATTCCGCAGACTTTTGCGGATGACAAATGCGTATAAAGTTTGTTCTAATAGAGTCATTTAAATCTTTAAAAACAGAATCGTCTTTGCTTTCTTCTATTTGATCAATAAAACCGTTTCGATATTCTTGGTACTCAACGAACAATTCGGCTAAATCGCTAACAAGTTTTTCCTCGGTATTAGGTGAGAAAGGCCAATTACAAACGCGTTCAAAGGTTCCATATATATTCGAATTCTTTTTGGAAATTAAATCTTTAGCCTCATTTATCGAATATACTTTTTTACCATCGTTACAGACAGAATCCTGATTTATACGCAGCTTATCCGTTCCTTCGGTAATACCCATTAGTGTCAACTCCCAATCCGCCGGAGCCATACCAATATCATGAAGATATGAGGCAGAAATAAGCAGAAACAACTCAATAGATGACAATTCAACTAAATGATCTTCTCCTAAAAGACATGCAATGTTCTCCTCCACCTTTTTTAGATGTGTACCATCATGTAGATCAAATTCCGGCATTATTTTTAGCACCCTCTTTTGATGTTCATCCGCCAACTTAATTATGTCATGAGCGAGCAGACTTAATTTTTGTTCCAGTGTTTCAGGTACAGCTCGATTATCAAGAATAGATATCAAATCACGCATATGATTATTATTTTGAATCTCAAAACACGCACCCCATTATTAGGTTTGTTTCTTTATCTATCCAAACTAACTATTTCTTATATCCATAATACTTCTTGCCAACAAATACACTCTGGTTCCAACACTTTGAGGCCATCTATCAACTGGACGCAAATCCAATTGTTCCGCCCTATCTATTGCATGATTTATAGTTGGCAGCAATGCTAACGCATCATAATCCGACTCATGATAATGTCCCATCAATATCTTCAATCGACTTTTCAACCAAGTGTTACCTCGTTTCGAGTCCTTCTTGTTTGCAGCAAGCTCAGCCATCTTCTCAGCGTCATAACTCAACACGTCCTCCAGATGAAGCAATAACCATAGCTCAAAACAAGGATTACTCACACAAAAATACAAGTTGTCGTTTTTCATGCAATCACGAGCCACTGATGATAACATTTTCGTTGTCCATCTGTCTCTGTCAACCACCACCCACAGTTGATCATCCTCTTCGATATTATAGATTTCCATAAAACCTTTTATTTGAGCAAGTACATTAGCAGGACTTGATTCATTGTCATCTCTATGCAATACCTCAACATGGACTCCGGATGCGCATAATGAGGCTTTCATGGATTCAAAATAAATGTTTTCCGTATCACGTCCTTCAGCAGCAATGACAATCAATCGCGCTGATTTCACTCCTTCTGGCCGTTCAAAATCTCTACGCTGTCTCATACCTTCTTACCATTTTAAACTGTTAATTGATGCGAAAAATGGAATAGCTCCGTAACGACCTTGTAAGTAACCTTTTCTTACGTCCTCTCTTGGTTTATATTCTGCAAGTGAAGTCAAATGCGAAGCACCATCTTGCCCCTTTTCTACAAACCAAACCTCATCGGCACGAATCATATTTAAATCCAATAAGTTAGATTCATGAGTCGTGCAAATCAACTGCGTATCTCTTTCTTTATTAAGAAATGCAAAATAATACTCCAAAAGCTTTTGCGAAAGCATAGGATGCATACTGCGATCTATCTCATCAATAAGATAGACTGACGAGTTTAATTTTAAGTCGATAAGCATGGGAATAAAATCAAGCAACCTAACTGAGCCATCTGACTCTTCATCAATTTCAAATGGGACTTCCCCTCCATTTTTCATCCTATGGATTGCACTTTGCTTATAAATATTCGTAATGCCATTTTCATCTGTCTCAAAAAAGTAAGTTGAAGAATCAGAAGGTGAGGCCACGACAAATGCCTTATTGTTTTCTGCTTCTGTTAGAAGATCATTTACTATTTCCTTGGGCAATTCTAAATCTTCTTTATTCACCTTAATTCTTCTAATATCAACTATTCCCGTATTAAAATATTCTAGAAGTGACTTTGTGGCTAAAGCAAAATCCTTGTCTTTTTCCGCACGAATGGAAATACCTTCATATCGTGATTCTGGGAAAATAATCTTCAGGTCCTCTTTCATCCATCGGTATGCATTGTTGATTGCAGTTAGTCCTTTTCCGTTGCGTTTTACATATTCTGAAAGAAAACTGTCAGTTATCGGGGTGCTTTGGCTGATAAACCTCACCAATTGTTGGATTTCATCATTTCCATCAATAGTTCCAAAGGAAAACTCATTACCTTCTGGCCCAACCCTTCTGCTAAATACTTCTTTTTCCGTGCGACTATTTATATCATACAGCCATTCTTCCACTATACCTTTAATTGTAAACTCTACCCCGTATGCATAAAAACGCTTACCTGCTTTAAACTCAACCTCGATTTTTGAGGTATTGTTCTTGAGAGCGGTTAGTTTGAAAGGCTCTATATTCCTTTTGGGCACACTACCCAAAGCGATTTTTTGAATCACCGAAACCGCTTTGATGATATTGCTCTTTCCTGATGCATTGGCTCCATAAATAATACCAGCCTTTAGTACTGAAATATCATCTCTTTTTTCCGCACGGCTTACATGTTCACAATGCGTCGTGCTTTTTCCTGCCACAAAACTAATCTCAGTTTCGTCTTTGAAAGAATACAGGTTTCTTACAACAACTCTTAAAATCATAATAATGTCAAATTTAAACAATTTTGCTGCAAAGATAAACAATTATTTTCAAATTATTCATATTTTTTGTCAAATATTTACAAAATTTCATCAAAAAAATCAGTATTATCAACTTAACACAGTGACCAATTTTTGAATAATAAAAAAGCCCCCGTCACTTCACCCCACCCCCTGTCGCCGTTGGGGTAGCCAAAGCTTTCGGAGGCTTTTGCTCAAAAACAGATTACTTTAAACAACACTTCTCATAGCTTGTAATACTTTCTACCCAGTTATTAGTCCTAATAACGCTTATTCAACGTCCAAATGCACATGGGAATTGCATGGTATTTTCGATTTTTTATTTCATAGCACATCATGAATCCTCTTTGTTGACTTTTATTGATACGATGCTATAAAACTAATGGTAAAGCATACAACAAATCAAAGAAAGGATATATTTTGCTCAAATAACGTAAGCTCCTAAGAAAACCCAACTCAAACCATAGGGGAAACGATTCAAAAAAATATACAATATTTTTCGCTTTTTTGTATTGCTATTTCGGAATTATTTTGTATCTTTGTAGTGCAAACAAACAAAGTTACTACTATGGATACATTCACGAAATCGTCTGAATTTTTCAAGGCGAAAATTCAGTCCTATCTCGAAAAGAGAGTTGCTGAAGAACCCGAATTTGGCGCAAAGTACAACAACCCCGAAAAGAACTTGGACGAGTGTTTCAAGTACATTTGTTCACAAGTCTATGAAAGCGGATGCTGCGGCTTCGATGATGATGAAGTCTTCGGCATGGCTGTTCACTATTATGATGAAAAGGACATTACCATCAAAGAAATGCCCGAAATTGACTTGGACAGAAGCAGGATAGTATGTTTTGACAAAGTGGTGCTATCCGAGGAAGAAATGGCTGAAATCCACGAACAAGCAAGACAGAAAGCCATTGAGAAAGCCACAGAAGAAGCAAGGCGCAAACTGGACGAGGCAAGAAAGCCAAAAGCCAAGCCGGTGACTGCCACCACTACCACAACGGAACAACCACAACTTGACTTGTTTGGAGGAATGTGATATGAAAGGCTTGACCAAAATTCAAAAGGAAGTGGACTATAAGGCTACATTATTGCCTTACCACAAAACGATTGATAGGATTATCAATACAAGATTGTTTCCTTGTTTGGGTTATCATGCGGGTAAGAAAGTTGTCTGTATGGAATGTGGCAGCAGCTTTGACGGCAACCCAGCCAAAGGCAAGGCGGTTTGCCCTATTTGCGGCAAGACCCTCAATGTGGAGGAAAGCAAAAAACGCACCTTTAAGGAAATCCGTTGTTTTCTCTATTCCATGCGGTTTCAAGGTTGGCAGGTCAATCGCTATTTCTATGTGCAAAAGGTCTGTAAACAAGGCAGGGCGGTTTCTATGCAAGTCCACGAGGTTATGCAAAGATGGGTCAATCCCTTGGGAAAATTGGTGGTGAGGGCAAAGAGTTTCCGCCCCATGTCTTATTATCGGGACGCATGGAACTATGATAGCGAATTGAAAACAAGACCTTACACGAAGCATATTTCAACTTATTATTACGTTGACAAGTATGATATTGGTTATAGTATGCAACACACCGTCAGCGTATTGCCTGAACTGCAACGCAATGGCTATGACGGCAACGACCACGGTGTTGTTGATGTGGTGGAATTGCAACAACTTATCCTTACTGACAATCATGTTGAAACCCTTTGGAAATCTGGTTTCTTTGAGTTTGCCAAACTGCATGACAAACTTTCAGAGTATTGGACTGAGGTCAAAATCTGTATGAGAAACCACTATCATATTGAAGATGTCGGCCTTTGGAAAGACATGGTTTCCAATCTCCGTGAGTTGGCAAAAGATACCCATAATGCCGCCTATGTCTGTCCCGAAAACCTTCCCATGGCACACGACAGATGGCGTCATAAAGTTGAGGATTTCCGCAAGAAACAGCGTTTCCTCAAACAGAAAGAGGAAATCCAATCGGAAGAGCCGCATTATTACGAAAGAATGAAGGCTTTCCTTGGTATCGTGATTGAAAATGATGTCTATATCGTTACCCCTTTGCAGTCAGTGGCCGACTTTTACAGAGAGGGTGAGGCGATGCACCATTGCGTCTTCACCAATGAATACTACAAGGAGGCAAAGAGCCTTATCTTTTCGGTACGCGACAAGAAAGGGAATCGCATCTCTACCATCGAGTTTGATTTGGATGATATGAAAATCGTCCAAAACAGAGGCATTCAGAACTCAGTTCCCAAGGATAAGAAGAACATTGATAAACTGGTAAAGTCTAATATTAGACTAATAGCCAAGGCGAAGGCTTCATCAATCCTGATGGCTCAGGCAGCTTGATGTTGTGGACTGAAGGGAGGTGGCCGGGGTCATCTCCCCTTTTTCAATCCGGTGGCCGTCCAGCGGAATCACCGCTGTCCGGCAACGCAAGCACTTCACCAAGTCGGGGGACACAAGCTGAAGGGCATGTTGCCGCTCACTTGCGCACAAGAGGGCGGCGACACGCCCCAAACGCAGAAGCATTCTGTCCCAACCTTACCGTCATCCCTCATCCTATGCAGTAATACCGAGACGAGCAATCCCCTTTTCCCTCGCGTCATCGTTTCGGCAATGCTGCATTGACGGATGGGAAAGATGCTGGAGGCGGACGGAATGCTTCGACATCAGGAAAGCAAACGAAAAAGTCATACGGCCGTTTGCACGATATAAATACAATACATAAGACCTTAGAAAGAGGTTGTTTCAATAACAATAGGGGGAACGTTTTTCCTTGCTCAAACAACTAAAAAAGTTCAAAAAAAGTGTAATTTCTCCGCTTTTTTTGTATTGCTATTTCGGAATTATTTTGTATCTTTGTAGTGCAAACAACAAACAAAGTTACTAACCTATTAAAATCTTATTACTATGAGTACAATAAGAAATTCGGTCATGATGGTTGGCCGTCCTGGTGCAGACCCAGAAGTAAAGAACCTGAACAACAACAAGAAAGTGGCTCGTTTCAATCTTGCCGTTCCTGAAAACTACAAGAACGCCGAGGGCGAATGGGTGAACACAACGCAATGGATCAGCATTGTTGCATGGGGCAATGTGGCTGAACGTGTGGAAAACAAAGTCAAGAAAGGATTGCAAATTGCTATTGATGGAAGTTTGCATATCAACGAATGGACAGATGACAAAGGCCAACGCCATTCCAACACTGAAATCTGGATTGATGATTTCTTTGTTATTGACACGGTAGCAAAGTAACAGTTTCGTTCAATGGGTGCTGGCCATCCACGGCTGGCACCCCAATTTTTTCCTTCCATGAAAGCTATTTTGAAAGTGAACTATGGCAGCTTGAATTTGCTGCCAGGAACACCAGCGCAAAATATGCTTATTTCGATTATCGTATTGCCATTTCAAAAGCTTTTCATACTTTTGTAAAGTCAAACAAATCCAGAAGGAGAAAGGGTAAAAACATGAAATTGAAAACATTCTTGTTTAACTACGGTAACAAGAGGATATACATCATAGCGGCGGCTGATGAAGACAAGGCCAATGATATATTTGTCAAAGCTGAAACATGGCAAGCCCCTGGTGGGAAAACAGTCGAGCCATGGCTGTCTGAAACCTTTTGTAAGGAAATAGAAGGTGTATTTAGTGAAGAAGAAGGTATTAAGGACAAACTCGAATTGAAATGAAACAAGTCAAACTGGGTACTATTGGTAACGGCGGAGTGTTCCATTTCATTGATGACCCTGAATCGAGGGCTTTTCGTGTCATCGCCAATCGAAAGGATAATGTTGTGTTTTACAACGCCGTTTCTCGTCCAGACGATGACTTTGAACTGACTTTGGCCAACAGCCATCCCGATTGGCTTACGCATGACGTAGATGTTTTTATTGAGGATTGAAACCTCATGAAACAGAATTTTTGCCCAAAACTCAATGTCCCCTACCCTATTATTCATTTCTGATGAGATCCTTCTGATACCCCCATCGATGGGCTCCAGACAGATGCAGTAATCCGTCAGCGCACCACCCTCCGACAAGCTCCGATGGTGAGCTGCCATCTTCCTCCAACAGTCTTCCGCCGAAACCTTGTCCGACTACATGGCAAAACAGGAGCCTTGCAGTCGGACATCCCCTTCATGGACATGGTGGATTACTTGCAGCAAATCTCCAGATTTTCGGTCCATTTCGCAGGCTGTATGGACAGATAATCTGTAGTAT
Organism: uncultured Bacteroidales bacterium; assembly: GCA_902784425.1. GTDB lineage: Bacteria > Bacteroidota > Bacteroidia > Bacteroidales > Paludibacteraceae > UBA1181. The sequence goes on along the minus strand of CACZUS010000037.1, from coordinate 45,388 downwards.
TGTCGCAGTAACCACCAAGACCCTTTCGGGGCACGGAGCGGATTTCTTTGTCCAGGCCATCGTGCCGGTGGCCATCAACATTCTCACCTGATAAACGAGGCATCAGGTGACCGCCTTAAACATACCATAGGACACAAGAAAGAAACATCATCAACCATAGGGGAAGGTATCAAAATACCTCAAAAAAATATGTAATTTTTCTGATTTTTTGTATTGCTAATTCGGAAGTTTTTTGTATATTTGTAGTGCAAACAAACAAGTTACTAACCTATTTAATACCTAATGCCATGAAATGTATAGTTGATTTTTGGAAAATCGAAAACGCTCTCAAAGATGCAGCTTATGAGTACCTAAAAACCGCCATTGAAGCCCACGGGGGAAGTTTCTCGTGGGTTGACGAAAACGGAGATTTCCGCGCGGACATTTGCGCTCCCGTCGTTGCGGCCAACCTCGATTGTGGCCCGACTGACATGAAAATCCGTTTCCTCTCTCTCAATGATGGTATCATCGATTGCGAAGCGGAAGATAACGAGTATGGCCAAGTGTCAGACCTTGCAATTTCCGACATCGTTTCCGCTGGCCAAATGCAGTTTCTTATTGAAGCAATTCCCGAACCTAAAAACTGAAATGCCATGGAAAACACATTACCAATGCCCAAAACCCTCAAAAACTGGAGAATCGAGGAAATCACTGGCTACAAGCCGAAAACCACTTTCTACACGGATTTTTCATTGGCTGAACTTTTTGGAGAAAAAGGCATCCGTGAAACCTTCAATCTCGCTTTCAACGAATGGAAAAACAACGCGGTCTATATCACAGAGTTCACCATGGCCTTAAATTGGAAATGTTGGGAACACCAACACAATACGCCATTGATGGAGCTTTATCTCGAACTATACGAGAAAATGGATGCCTGGTGTGTCAATAATCTGACAGGTGATGACCTGACCTATTATTACGAGACAACAGACTGATGAAACAGTACCAAAGGGAGGTGACCAACCGGTCGCCTCTCTTTTTCAATCCGGTGGCCGGACAGCGGAACCACCGCTGTCCGGCAACGCAAGCACTTCACCAAGTCGGGGTGAAGACACAAGCTGAAGGGCATGTTGCCGCTCACTTGCGCACAAGAGGGCGGCGACACGCCCCAAACGCAGAAGCATTCTGTCCCAACCTTACCGTCATCCCCCATCCTATGCAGTACTCCCGAGACGAGCACTCGCCTTTTCCCTCACGTCATCGTTTCGGCAATGCTGCATTGACGGACGGGAAAGATGCCAGAGACGGACGGAATGCTTCGACTTCAGGAAGGCAAACTGTAAAGTCACAGCCGTTTGCTCGGAATAAGGAAACGACAGACCATAGAAAGAATTTTCATGATCAACAGCAGGGGAAACGATTTTCCTGTCCCCCATGAAGCAACAAAAAAGTCAAAAAAAAGTATAATTTTTCGCTTTTTTGTATTGCTATTTCGGAATTATTTTGTATCTTTGTAATGCAAACAAAGTTACTAACCATTTAATTCTTAATGCTATGGAAAAAGATAATAGGAAAAGAGTGGATGTCTACAATGTGACCAGCAACGGTTATTCCTTCCACTTAAAAAGAAACGGCGATTGCTCTGTCTTTTGCCGAAAAGATGAATCATACCGAAGGAACACCCCTTTGCAAAAGGCAATTAGTGAGATTATAAGATGGGCAAGAACGTCTGGAATATATTTCTTTCAGTGGCACCTTGAACATCCTTTTTGATGGAGGACTAAAGGCACGTAATTAAACCGTCAAGTTTAATGTAAACAACTAAAATTTTAGAGTTATGAGTACCAACTATCAGAATATTTTCAATCGGGATTTTTACCCGACACCCGAAAAGGTTATCATTGACATGCTTAAAGTGTCCGATGTCAAAGACAAAATCATACTTGAACCGTCAGCCGGTACGGGCAATATTGTGGACTATTGCCTGAAAATGGGTGCAAAGGAAGTCCTCACTTGTGAAATCAACGATGATCTCCGTACCGTTTTGGCCGAGAAAAGCCAAGTTGTCGGAGCTGATTTCCTCAAACTGAAAGCTGAGGAGATTTCACACATCGATATGATTGTGATGAATCCGCCTTTCTCCACCATCCGAAAGCATATCCTTCACGCTTGGGAGATTGCCCCAGGCGGCTGTGAAATCGTGTCATTGGCCAACAGTAACATTTTGGAGTATGGCTATTATGATGACAAGGACAAACAGAGGATTAACGAGCTGGTGGAGAACTATGGAGGTAGCGAGTATTTGGGCAAGGTGTTTGCGGATTCAGATGAACGGCAGACGAATGTCTGTGTCAGCGTTCTAAGACTTTACAAGCCAAAGACCGATGAGATAGAGTTTGAGGACTATTTCACCGAGGAAGCCGATGATCCGGAATATGCGGCATATGGTCTTATGCCTTATAACTTCGTGCGCGACTGCGTCAATCGCTATGTTGAAGCTGTCAGGCAGTTTGATTCGGTGATGGAGGCCTCAAAAACCATCAACGGTTTACTGGACGGCATTGGCGCGAAGAGTGTCCAATTTGGAGCCAAAGGCCACAATGCCGAAAGTATTACCCGTGAAAGGTTCAAGAAACAAGTCCAAAAGGATGCTTGGCGATGGATTTTCAGAAAGTTTAATATCGAGAAGTTCATCACGTCAAAGGTAATGGCCAACATCAATAGTTTTGTCGAACTTCAACAGAACATCCCATTTACCATGAAAAACATCTATAAGATGGTGGAGATTATCATTATGAATAGGGATAATTTCTTCCAGCAGGCACTTTGTGATGCTTTTGATAAAATATGTAGTTTTTCATCCGAAAACTCCACAGCGGGCGAGAAATGGAAAACTAACAGCAATTACATGGTTAACAAAAAGTTCATAATCCCTTATATGTGCAGAATAGGTTGGCGTGGAGGCGTTAGAATTGATAACAATGAAGGGCTTTATGATATTACCAAGGCTCTTTGTAATCTCATGGGTTATAATTACGATGAGTTTATGAAAAACAATTATTTTTACAACATAGAAAACCAGTTATGGTTTGGCCAATGGTATAACTGGGGCTTTTTCAGGATTAAATGCTTCAAGAAAGGCACTATGCATCTTGAATTTCTCGATGAGGAAGTTTGGTACAAGTTCAACCAAACCGTGGCCAAGGTGCGCGGATGGAGTTTGCCCACCATGAGCAATACCACCAAGAAGGAAAAAAGGTATCGCAAATCTGCCAAGAACCAAAGCCAACAGTCATTGGCATTGGCCAGCTAAGAAATAGGGTATTTCATAGTTTAGTATTTGTTTGTGAGGATGGCGGCCATGCGGTCGCCTTCCTTGGTTGTTCGCCCAGGCTGATTTGTCTATCGGTCGGCCAGTGAATGACACCGGCCGACAACATCTTATAGGAAACAAAACAATGGTTTCCGACTTATCCAAGGAGACATCATAACATCAGGAAGTCCCCTACCCTACTGTTTACTCAAATTTCTTTGCAAAGTTAAGGGTCTAATCCTGATACGAAGCAAGACCAGGCCCTATGGGTGCTTCCAAAAAAATCTTCCTCCATTGAGCGTATTTTTTTGGAAGGTTCTTGCACTTAATCAGACTTAACCCTTTGAAGGGGCAAAAAATTTGTCTAATCCTCAAATCTTTAGCCCTATGAAGTACAATTACATTACCACTGGTGAATACTATAGCCATGGAAGAAATAGTATCGCTCACGGAATGAAAAACGGTAATCCCAAAAGCATTTCAAGAGCAGCTGCCGAAATGTCAAAGTTCGTTTCTCCTAATGTTATCCTAATACCGATGCCAGGCCATTCCGGTGTGGCCACATATACCAAGGACCTTGCAGAACAAATCGCAGGCCTGACAGGTGCCAAGGTCTGTGATATTATGCGAGGCGCTGTCCGTGAGACATTCTATGACATCAAGAAAAACGGTGGTAATGTACAAAAGGACTATCTCGGTCTCTATCTCACCGAAGAACTTCCTGAAGGCCGGATTATGATTGTCGACAACTGCATTTCAACGGGGACGACAGCAGCTGCAGCCCTGGATCTTACAAAACGTGGTGTCGTCCTCGCGTATGCCATTGTCGGTAAGGCCAAACACATCGACGGCCTTACACCGATTGAGACCTGAACATTCTCAGAATAACCAATATTAACAAAGGGAAAAGGATGGTCACAGGCGTGAGGTGAACCCAAGAAATATGAATTATTTACTTTTTTGTATTGTTATTTTTAATATTCTTTGTATATTTGCAGCCTAAAGTATAATTGCATGGAAACAAGAGGAAGGAAGAAAGAAGACAAAGTTAGAATTTCAATAGCGTTGGGTACTGATTTGATCGATGAAATAAAGGGATACGCCAAGCAATCAGACAAGAACGTATCTGTATTTCTCGAAGAAGTTCTGGCGCAAAAAGGCAAGAATAATTACAAGCTGGCTGGTTGGATGCGACATGAGCGCAAGCATATATGTTTCAGGTTCCCTCAAGAAACGATTGATTACATTAAATCCACTACCAGAAAGGATAATGTGACATACGAAAGCCTTATCGATGCCAAGCTCAGACAATATGCATCCTCACCACAGCCCATGTTGGAAAAGACAGCACCCATTGCGGTGAAGTTTATCACAACAGGAGAAGAAAGGGACAAGTTTTTCGAGGCTTTCAAGGACTTGTGCTTGGCTTTCGGAACGGAAACCAACAATAAGGAGAGAACCAAAGACTTTCGCACGATAGTGGGTCAAAAACTGGCGATTAGATGTATTAAGAATTTGACCGATTCACAGTTGCTACGACTTGATAAAGTACTGCAAGAATTTTGCGAAGAGGAATGGAAATCAAATTAATTTGTATTTATTTGCATATAATTCAATGATTTATGTTGCAATATGAGATAAATAATAGAATGAAACGTAGTGGCCGGATGGAATTGGTGAGGATGATGAAATATGTCGTGTCACCGGAAGAACTGGACGGTATACAGCGGTATCTTTCCAAGTTGGACGATGATGCTGTACATAATGTACGAATGGCCATTATCCGGACGAATAGGCCTTATGAGCGCAAGTACCAGAATGATCCTGACGCTCCAATGGGCTCACTCGCTTTTATCTTGTTTAAATCAGATGCAGCCTGGTTACAAGAGAATTGCCTTAATAAACTATTTACCTACTAAATAACTACTATGATGAACGCTGTAACAAATATTTTGAGAGGCTTGTTAAAGATGGTGTTGGGAATTGTAAAGGTAATCTGGAAAATTATCCATGTAATGTTGGTATTTATGTTCTCTGTCGTTTGTGGTACAACTAAGTCTAACAAATGGCAGTATGACGCTGAATATTATGGCTATGAATAAACCTGTAAGCAAAAGCGTTGTTGTGCGCAAAAAACAACAGACAGATCTGGTATTGGATGATGATTCGGTCAAGACCTGGATCAAGCAATCCAATAATGTCACTAACATGATGGCTGATTATAATGTCATCCAAATGCGTATTCTCGTTATTGTGATGGAGGCAATGCAAGAGGCCATTAATGGCAACATCAACCATCATAACAGCGCACAACTTGAACTTTTCCAAAATGACATTGACAGGTATGGTAAGATTACCATAGCCGTGCCAATGAAGAATTTTGGTGTCAAGTCCAATCACTACGCAGAACTCCGTTCAGCATTGGAAACGTTCTCTAAGATTTCGGTGCAGTTCAAGGTGGATAGCCCCTATGCTGGCAAAAACGCAACAAAATACACTCATTTAATGGATGTTACCATCCCTGAGAAGTATCAGAAAAGTGTTGTGTTCAACATTGATAAGGATATTGCAGAGAAGTTCCTGAATGTTCAAGGAGGCTTTACCAAGTTTCTTAAAGAGGTTGTGTTTGCGCTTGATAGTCCTTATAACATCAAATTCTATTACATGTGCTGCTCTTGGTTGGCCAAAGGTGGCTGGTCCATGAAAATGGAGGATTTGAGAGAATGGCTTTGTATCGGAAGCAAATACAAGGAGTTTAAGGACTTCAACCGCAGGATCTTGAAACCGACACAAGAGAATCTGGAAAAAAATGCAAATTGTTGGTTCGAATACAAGCCTGTCTTTGTCGACGGTGAGAAACAACCTCGTAGGATTGACTTTAAGATCTTTAGGAATGCCATGACAGTAGAGGAAGAGAAGTATTTTAATTCCCATGTGCAGAATATGAAAACCCTCATGTTTACGCATTTTCAAATTGGAGATGCCGATTTCAACAAGATACTGCCCTTGCTAACGCTTTACAACGTTGAAAAAGCAACAGAAAAGCTGATGGATTTGTTTATCTATCTCCAAGAACATGCTGATGAGATAATCAACAAGAAAGAATATCTAATGAAATCTTTGATAACCTATTTGGATCCACGACTTTAGTCAATGAAAATCAGACAATTTCAAAACGGGTGTGATTATAATTCTCAATCTCACCCGTTTTTTGTTTGCCGCAAAATGCTCCCAATCTGTCTCCGAAATGCTCCCCATCTGTCCCTATCCGTTGAACCGATAAAGTTTCGATTTCTTTCTCAAAAAAATGCTCCTTATCTGTCACCTTGTTATCATAAAAGCCTTAATTTTATGTTGTTATACCAAGAAAATAGCAGGGGTTTTGAGGTCAAAAAAATCCTCCCTATTTGTCCCCAACGCACATAAAAACTCCCAATCTGTCCCCGAAATACTCCCCAAATGTCTCCTGAACATTCCCAACTTGTCCCCAAAATACTCCCAATCTGTCCCCGAAATGCTCCCTATCTGTCCCCAACGCCCTACATCCTCCCTATCTGTCTCCAAGAGGCGTAAAATGCTCCCTATCTGTCCCTAAAATGTCACCAAAGTGTCCCCGAAATGCTCCGAATCTGTCCCCAAAATGCTCCCAATTCGTCCCCGTTACAATTCTGTAAATTATTGTAAATCAATTAGAAAAATATTCAAATTCGGCCTTTACTAATATCTACTACTATTAATTAATTGACTTTCAACTTTTCAATCGGTCTTTTATTTTATTTTCCCACCAACAAAAAGGTCTTTTATTCCATCTCCCACCCCCAACATTAGGGAAAAGACATATAAGGGGCAAAAAATGCCCTTAAATTGAAGCGGGGACAAATACGGAGAATAAAAAGCTCCTTATTTGTCGCTTCAAAATCCACAAATGCTCCCTAAATGTTCCTTTTTTCTTTAAATTTTTCCGCCACTTAACATAATAAATGTTATTCGGAACAAAAACATGATGGGGACAAATAGGGAACATTTCAAGCAGTACAAGGCTTCAAGGCTTGTGAGTGAACCTGCAATGAGGATAATTTGAACATCCATAAAACTGACCATATTTTCCTTCCCGCAAAACAAGGTCTCCATCACATTGTGGACAATGGCCATTTGCAATCGCAATTTCTCTATCACGAACATAACTACTAACATTGCTTACATGAGCCTTTCGAGTATCATCATCCTGAATGTTGGCAGCTTCGATGGCTGCACAATATTTTGATACCTCTCCCCTATCTATATACACCACCTCATGCTGTTTGATGACTTGGGTAAGCTGGCTAATGTAAACGATGGCCGAATTATCCACACTCACGTTCAATCTCGCTTCATGTCCGAAGGCCACAATCGAGACAATAGGCATTTTCATCAAACCCTTGAACACAGATTTCAACGCTATAATATGTGCCATATTCTGCTTTACTGGGTTTCTAATTTCGTATTTGTGGCCATAGATGTTTTGCGTCCAACTTTCCGAGTTCTCATGTCCACTGATGATACCTTGCATGTTTTTTACCTCAATCACAAATGCGCCATACGGTGAAACTACAAGATGGTCAATTTGTGTAGTTCCGTAGTTTGTCGGCAGCATGATGTTTGAATACACCACATATTCTGATGGCAACCGGTGAAGATACCAGGCAGCAGCATTTTCGCCTCTTTTACCTTTCCTATTGGCTAATGATGGACGAAAGATAAGGAAGGCAATAAATGCAATCAGTATAATGATAAACAAAAACGACTCCATTACACTACTATTTCGGCGACAAAGATAGGGACAACGCCTACAACTTCCAAATCTTTTTCCCTGATGTTGTTCCTGTATTTCGATATATATTTATATGTTTATTAATTTATACATTTTATAATTTATATATTTATATTTTCTTTTCTTATTACTTTATATATTTATACTAAAATATAAATATGATATTATATAATTATATATATAAATAATTATATATTTATAGATTTATTAAAATATATATTCTTTGTATTTAAAAATATAAAAATATACATCTATATATTATTAGAATATACATTTATATATTATTATATTTCTATATTTTTAGATTTTAATAAGTAGTCCAGGACGGATGAGATTTTTTTCAAACACTGATTGATGGTTGTGCAAAAAGTTGTATTTTTGCTGTGGGGGTTTTAATTGCAAGATGTGTTTTTGTATATACAAACAAAAACCAACTTGCTCAAATCCTCGAAGGCTTTGAGAAGAAAAATCTTCGCGACTCAGATTTTTAAACATCATATAAATGGGCACAGAAAACAAAACGCAATACAATTTCAGGATGACGGCTGAGGAGAAGAAGCTTCTTCATCAGTTGGCATCTGAATCCGGCAGAACAGTATCAGGTTACATCAGAGCAAAACTATTTGGTGGGGAGAAGGCTACCATCAATGCTGTCGAGTTTTTGAAAGAGTACAAGGCACAAATTCATGAAATGCAGAAGATTGGTAATAATATCAATCAGTTGACTCACTATGCAAACATCTGCATCAATAGTGGTAAACTATCTGAAGCAGTTGTCCAAGAGATGAATGAAAAGCTGGGAGAACTTATTCATTGCGAGAGATCCATTGAATCGTTGGAAAAGAAAATCATCAGATAGTCCTTTGCGTTTTCTTTTATTATATTTTTATATATATATAAATATACAAATATATAAAATTAGATATTATTATCTATATACATATTATATTATAAGTTATAAAAATACAAATATATTTTTACTTATAACTATATTTATTCATTTAGACAAATATTCAAAATAAGAAATTATTTTATTCATAATTATTCGCTATATGAATATTTGTTTATCTTTGCAGCGTGATTTGAATATCAAGTATGATTGCAAAGATATTGTCATCGTCCACTACTTTCAATGCCGTTGAATACAACGAGAAGAAAGATGAAAGAGGTCAAAGTGAATTGCTTGTAGCTAAGAACTTTGGTGGATTGGAGGATAACCCGTCCAAAGCTGTCTTCAAAAAGTATTTCAAAGCATACGCGATGACAAATACCAATGTCAAAAATCCACAATTCCATGCAACCATTTCAACGAAAAAGAGAGAACATGATTTCGACCAATTAGCTAAAATAGGGGAACAATGGATTGAAAAGATGGGATATGGCAAGCAGCCCTATATCATTTATGGTCATTCTGACACCGCCAACAATCATGTGCATATTGTTTCAATCAGGATTGATGAGAATGGCAAGAAGATTTCTGATAGTTTTGAACGTCTCAGATCTCAAAAGGCATTGAATGAAATCCTCGGTCTGGATTTCTCACAGCAAGCAGATAAGGACTTGAAAAAGTTGTCGGCTTACAATTTCTCTACCATGGCTCAGTTCAAATTGTTGTTTGAACGTGTTGGTTGGACGGTCATTGAAAAAGATGGTACGATCAACATCATTAAAGGTGGAGAGACTCAAAAAACCATTTCCACTGATAAAATCAACGATATAATTTTGCGTAATAGGGCTATTGAAAAGGATAAAGTTGCAAAAAAGCAGCTTATAGCCTTGTTGCATAAATATAAGGGTGGGGGAGGGTACAGCCAGGTTACCCAGATAATGAAAAGCAAGTTTGGGATAGATATGGTGTTCCATACAAAAGATGGCTATGATACGCCATACGGTTATACTGTAATTGACCACAAAAACAAGACAGTTTACAAAGGTAGTGAGTTGATGAATTTGAAAGATCTCTTGGAACCCAATGAAAAGCAGAACCAAATAAGAACAGCAAAAGAAGTCATCCGTGATTTTATCGGTCAGGATGATATTCAAAACAATCCAAACTATACACTAAATGAATTGAAGCAAGTCCTGAATAAATATGGATTTGTAATTGACTCGGATGGAAATGTGTTTGCTGGAAAGGAACAGTTGTTTAAGATGGGATATGACTTCAACAGGCTGAAATACAATACCATGTTGAGAGAGGCCAAGAAATTTCATGTGACCAATGCACAGGAAGCAAAGTTTATCAGTAGGTTGTTCCAAGTTAGGTTTGAGCAATTGACCATTGACCCAAATAGAAGCAATGATGTTGAGGACTACTATCTGAATCTTGCCAAAGCTTATGCAAGCAATGGCACATTTGATGATAATGTCTCTGACCAAATCAAAGTGTACAAAAACAATAACCTTTATTTTGTGGTTGATTACAATACGATGGAAGTTTATGGAGTCAATGATTATAAGTTAAACCAGAGACTTATTAACACAAGTGCTTATACCACATCAGTAGCAGCTGGAGGACAAAATGCAGCGTTTGAAATAGCTAAGGTTGTTATGGATTCCGTGTTTGGAATGTTGACTGTTGATGGTGGCGGTAGCGGTAGTGATGACAAACGAAGAAGAAGGAAGAAAAAGATATAAAACATAGATAAGGACAATTCTAAAATATATTGAAAATGATAATTGTATTTGGAAACCAAAAAGGAGGTTGTGGAAAAACCACGAATTGCATCCAGTTTGCAAATTACCTCGCCTACAAAGGCAAAAACTGTGTCGTTCTTGATGTTGACTTTCAGAAGTCTATTGTTGACAGAAGGAATCAGGATCTTGAAAATTTCGACAACAAACCACTGTATGAAGTGATAGATGCCGAAATGAATGATGTCGCAAAGACCATAGCAGATTTCAAAGAAATCAATGATGGTCATTTGCTGATAGATTTACCTGGTAGGGTAGATGATGAGGCTTTAATCACCATCCTGCAAAACGCAGATGTGGTGATTGTGCCATTCAGATATGACAGATTGACCATGGACTCCACAGCTCTTTTCATCAAGATAATGGAGTATTACAAAATCAAAGCCAAGATTTTCTTCTTACCGAATAACATCGAAAGTTCGGTCAAATATGAGACCAAAGAACAGGTGAAAGAAATCTTGAAAGAGTACGGAATGATTACCGATGAGATACCTTCAAGGGTTATTATGCAGAGGCTTTATACCATTGATATTGAGAAAAAGGCTATAGAAGTGGTGTCTAAGGCTTATGATTGTATCATAGAAAACGCTGGTATTCAGTGATGTGAAAAAATTGTTCGTTTTTTGATATTATTTGTTCAATCTAAAAATGTATTTTTGCGATGTCAAATTTGAAGCCAAAAAAGAATGAAGATGGCACACCCACCTCGATTTCACAGATTAGTAAAATGTTGAGGACGAAAGTGGAAGAGTCTAAAGAAGAAGTACAGGTTCAAGAAGTGCCAAAAGAAGAAAGTAAACCAATTAAAAAAGAGAAGCAACCCCGACAAATCCTTGTTAGTGGAACAGAATTAGAGAATATGATCCTTGATGCCAAACAACATAGAGGACTTGAAATCGAAAGACGGCCAATAATGGTTGATACGGAACTATATGATATTTTCGCTATGCTGAAAGCGAAAAAAAGAGTTCCTGCGGCAGGTTTGGTCTCTTTGATTTGTCGTCAATGGGTGATACAAAACAAGGTGGAATTGGAGCAAATGCTGGATCAAAAAATCAATGTACAATAAATCGGTCGTTTTACGAAACAGACTTATTTATAAGAGATAAGGGTTCTTTTGTCGAAACAAAATTGAGGCAAAAGAAGGTGGGCGGCCATCAGTGTCGCCCATTGTTTTTTGGAAAACTTTCGGGGACAAATAGGGAGCTTTTCTTGTGTTCCGAACAACCTTTTATGTGTGATTTTTTTAAGGAATCTATCCAGAAAAAAGTCTTGAGCTTTTGAATAGGGTAGGGGTGGGGCTTTTATTTCGGATGGTTGCATAAGATTAATCCTCCATTTTAAAGTTATTGGCTAATTCTTCAAATCCGGCTTCACGAAGGTAGTGTTGTAGTTTGTTCACATACAACAAACCCCATCGTTCAAAGTGCAAGATATTCTTCCTTTGACCTGGATCCCATTCGAGATGCTTCTCGATACAGATATCGTAGGATGTCGTATCGTCATCTTGCATCCTGATACTGACCGTGGTGACTTCTTCCGCTTCGCCTTCGGTTTTTGTCCTTTTTTCAAGGCTGAAATCTTTCAGAAGGTTGGTAACTTGTCTGAATTTGAAACCATTCCGAATCAGGTCATCATCAATGACAACTATAGGAAAAAGGTCATCAATTTTGCGCAAAAAGACTTCATCACCTCTTTGGCATGAAATAATCTCACCCAATTCTTTGATTTGTGCTTGGATGGGTTCACCTACACCATCCGTGGTAAAGCCGTCAAAAACGACCCAATCAAATACAGTTAATTGTGTTTGTTTCATATTGTTTGTTATTGTTTTAGTAATAATTGTTATCAGTTTTGTTTCTTTTGAACCATGCCCAGGCTTTGTGTGTGACAAATCTGTTTTTACCTTATCATGGTTCATTCATTCTGGAAATCATTGTTCTTTTTAAGCATTTCGATGACATCAACCAATTTTGCAATAATGTCATCCCCCTCACCATCGTAAATGAAATGGTTATATCCTGGCTTCTTTTGTATAGCCTCGTACCAAACTCCATCACGATTAACCACCAAGCGAAAGTCGCTGATAAAACCTTGGACAACTGGCGGCATGAGTTCAATAAGTCGCAATGCTGACCAACAGGGGTAGAGTTTATCCATTGTGGATTTTTTACCTTTCAGCAGGGCATTAAAATCATGGTATTCGATAGTATGTGCGATGGTTGGATTTTTACCATTACGGTAACCATCGGCGGTACAGATGTCAAGACCAAGTTCAATCAGTTTGGCTGATTGCTCTAATGTTGTGAAACAATCTTTCATTTTATATCCCTTTCTTTAGTGTGTCGGAGAGGTCAATAATACAACCATTTTCATCTTTGATGGTGATTTTGCCCTCTTTAAGTTGTTCCATGAAAGCATCTTTGGCATAAACATTTTCGTAGGTGCTAATATACCTGGTTGTATCGTGAAAAGATTTGATATTGAAGTCGCAATAGTCGCCATTGTTGAAATGCAATGTCACCTCATCACGCTTTATTTTACTGGCATCGACCTTGATAGGTACTATGATGTCTTTCTTTACATGCGCATTGGCATTAACGAGAATTTGAACAATGTCCATCTTCTATTGGTATTAGGTAGTAACTTTGTTTGTTTGCACTACAAAAATACGAAAAAGATTTGAATTAGCAATACAAAAAACAAAAAAATCATCATTTTTTCAACTTTTTTTGTTGTCTAAATGATGACAGAAAAATCGTTTTCCCTTATGTTAGATAATGACTTCCTTTTATACATTATACAGCAATTATTTACTGTTTGGAAGTGTAATGAGAAAGATTGGATAGGGGAGGGGATGCCATAGTTCGATGAACGGAACTTATGGGAACGTCTTAAATGGGTTAAATTTTCATTTTTTGGCCCTGTTCTTGTTTTTCGAATTGTTTTGATTGTACCAGATCTTCGTTGTAAGTGCGGCCAAGTGGATAATGTATTTTCAAATCCTTATTCAAATCATAAAGAATGCTTTTGTCTTTGACATGGGCGTGTTCCTTGAAGTTTTGAAGGTTGATGTCATTAATGGGTAGAGAGAACTTGTCGTAATAGGTGGTAAACTCAATCGTATGTTTTGATTCGTTTGTCTTGAATTTGACAGGACCTATACTGGCCATAGAAGCTGTTGTGATTGTAGAGAGTTGGCCCAGTAAAGTATTCTGAAATGCCGCATGAAGTTGGGCTTCAGGAAATCTTTCAACCAGGCCGTAGATTTGGTTTTCCCGGGCAAGGTTGCCAACGGAAACCAAAGCTGTATTTTTCAAGTTTATGGAATTTCTATGTATTTCATAGAAACTCATTGCGTCAATTGCGGAATTGAACATGAAAACATCTTTCACCGATTTAGGAGATTGGGCTTCTGTGGCCATCCAGATACCACCGTTGATTGAAGCAGTGGTAGTATATGGGGTGACAGGAATGGTTTGGTCATTGGTGTAACGTTCGTAGCCGATTGGGACGTTGGTATGGTCAGTGAGTTTTTCGCCAAGCGGCTCTCTTTGGCTGCTCATGGTGGATTGGATGTGTCCTTTTAGGTTGTATTCGTTATCTACTTTGACATAAGGGAAAACGACTATGTCTGCGCTATTATCGTTGTGGTTTTTGTTGATAGGATGTGCAGCTTCCATAAAGGTAGCAAATATGGCTACAGTGTCAGTGTCAAGTTTGAATTTATCCTGAAGTCCATAGAGAAGATTATCTTTGTGATAAACAGAAGAAGTCTCATAACGGAAAGACTCTATAGGTTGGGTCTCTACATTGTATTGTGGTTGGTCGTTTGATGTCTTCTGTTTTGGTGGTTCCATGTTGAAAAACCCATAGATCATTTCATCGACTTTTAGACGGATTTCGGGGTCTTTTGACAGCGTTTCGTATTTGATGTTATGAGGTTGGGTATCGAGTGCGTCATGAAGTGCGAGGAGGAATTTATCAGCGTCTGTATAGTTGATTTTTTCGTTGGTATCTTTATAAAGGATGGTTCCAATAGTTTCTAATCTTTCTATTTGTCTTATTGTTTCCTTCTCGTTTTCCATGGCTTTCAGTATTTCTTCTGAGTTAAGGGATTTGGTAAGGGCTACAAAGTCATTGAAAGAAAGATGAAAGTCGGTGTCTCGTGCGATGGGATTGTTTTTTCATCAAGATAGGAGTAATTTACTGTAACGGTGTTGATCAAAGGGCTTTCTGCGTTTCTTATTTCAAGGCTAATGATGGCTGTTTGTTTTTGGCCATTTTCGATAGGATGGAAATCTTGTTGCATGACGGTATCGCCAGATGTTGTTTTACCTTGATAGGTAAAGCCCATTTGTTTGGCGAGATCCATAATGGAGATTTCATGGTGGTTGGAATCGTATAAGTTCAAAGGCGTTCTTCCTTGTTGTGTATAGTATTCAATGGGATTAGGATTACTTAAACCATAAAACTTATAGACAAGATCATCGACTTGTTTGTGAAGTTGAGGGTTTTGGGAGAGGGTTTCATAACCAATGTTTTGAGGATTGTTTTTCAATCCTTGTTCGATGGCATTGAGGTATTCGCGTTCGTTGGTGTAGGCAATGGACGGTGTGGATCCATCTTTACTATGGATGAGTCCGACATAAACGTATGGTTCGTTTGCTTTTATTGCTTCTTTTTTGTCTTGAATGGCCCACGCATCAGTGTGGATGATTTTTGGGTTCTGCTTATGGGTCAGTTCGTAGTATTTGTAAAGATCTTGTTGTGCGCCTCTGGGTAAAGTGTTGAATGCATATTCGTTTTTCAGGGGAATTTCATTAAAAACCTTTTCAGCGATTTTTGAAGCCTGTTCTATCTGTTGTTTTTGTGTGTTTGTGAAGCTGTCGGCTTGCATAGTAGAAACAACAAGCATAGAATTGAAGTCCTTTGGTGCCATCTGGAGCCTGGCCAATAAATCGTTATTTACATCACCACATATTATTATCCCATGTTGGACTTGGTGATTAAGAACCAGGTTATCTTTTGGTGTATTTTGGTAGTAATATGTTTCTGCCATTTTCCTATCAAGGAAAAGGCTGTAACTTGTTTCTTGTATTCCAGCTTGAATATCTGTTGTAGTGGATTTCAGAGCATAGATTTTTTCAGGTCGTAGTTCCTCATAATTGAGGTTCTTCGTTTCCGAACGATTCAACTGCATTGCTGTTAAATAGTTCTTGTTTGGAGTTATATCATATCTTGATGACTCTCCATCGAAATGCTTGTCAAGAAGAGCCACCAACTCTGGTTGTTTGAATCCATTAATCTCCATTGCTTGAAAGTTTGGAAAATGGAGAGGGAGCTAGATAGTCTTTTTCGAGAAAATGTAGTTGTTATTTATTGAAAATGAATTGGATTGTATGTAAAAACCTAAAGAAAAAGTAAAAGCCCCCTACTCCGTATAATCATTCTTCGGTGAACATCTTGATTTCAACGCGGCGGTTTTTCTTGCGACCTTCAGCTGTATGGTTTGTGGCAATGGGTTCAGATTCTCCCTTGCCAATTTCAGTGATATTGGTGATACCATTGTCGCGTAACCGGTTGCCGACAGCCATTGCACGCATTTTTGACAAGTTGAGATTGTATTCATCAGTACCATAGTAGTCGGTGTGGCCTACTATCTCTACTCGTGTTGGGATGTCGATAATCACGCTTGACAGGTTGTCGATTATTTCAATTGCCTTCGGGGTCAGTTCGAAACTGTCATATGCAAATAGGATGTCGTCCATCTCAGCCATAAAGTCGCAAATGGAGTCGTTTTCTCGCGGAATACGCTTGATTTGGATTCCATCAATATCTTCAAGCCTTTTGGCACGGTCAAGGTTTTTGGCGTAATCTCTTTTGGCTTTTTCGTATTTGGCAAGGTTGCCACCTTCACCTACAATGGAAGTAGGAATATAGTCCGTGCAGATCTGGACCATAAGGGAATCTTTAGTGGTGGGTTGTGCGGTCAGGATGGAAGTCTTTGGGGTTGAACATGAAGTAGCACAAATGCTAAAGATAATGATAGAGGCAAATAAGAAGTTGATTGTTTTCATTTTGATAAAGTATTAGACTCTTCGAATGAGTAAATTAAATTCTGGCGAAGTACCACATTTTGGAATGGTCAGAGTTGTTTGCTTCTTAGCATTGTTTGCTAGGATTGAAAATGCTTTATTCATAATTAATTGAACATCTCCTTTACCTATATGTGTGGTATTACTGACTTTCTGTGTCAATGTTTGTAGATTCATTTTCGGAAAATTTAGGGTTCTTTTGTCTGTGAAAATGAATCAGAGGATTTTGACAACGAAATCGTCTGAAAGTATGAGTTGACCTGAGAAGGTTTTGGATTTATCCTTGTTTTTGAAGCCTTCAAGGATTTTTGTAGCTTTTTCTTCGCATAGCTGTTGAACCTCTTCTGGTGTAATTTTTCGGTAAGCGATTTCACGCCAGATATTGAATGTGCAGCCGGTTGTTTTCCAGTTGGAGCAATTATAGGACTTATTGCCGATTTTGACATCACCGCCGCATTTAGGGCATTTACACACGGTAGAATCGAAATGGATGTTACCTTCGTTATCAAGGACAAGGCGGGTAGAAAATAGATTACCTTGGTTGTTTCTGAAGCCGTCAAGGAAGCTTGTTTTCTTTTCAAGAAGAAGTTGTTCTGCTTCTTTTTCTTTGATGGTACGACCAGCGATGGTTTTACTGATCCAAAGATTACACTTTTTTTCTCCATTCTCGTCCGTTTCGTGAATGTTTTTGCAGCCGTAGCCTGTGTTGAAGATATAGACTGGTTCGCCGCAAATGGGGCAAGGTGTTTCGAGTTGTGGCAAGTTTTCTAAGCCGTTGGCGAACTCCATCTTTACCTCTTTACCCTCAATGGTGAGATAGCCATTGAATTTATTGCCCGCTTGGGAGGTGAATTCGATGATTTCTGTCTTACCGTTTTCGAGAAGTTGTTTAACATGTTCAGGTGTGATTTCAGCACCATTATAGGTCTTGAATATGTGAAAGTCGCATTTGTCGTCCTTAAGGTTTTTAATGTAGTTGCACCTATAAACGACATTGCCTTCCGCAATTTGTCCTTTGCCGCAGATGGGGCAAGGCCCGAGGTAAGTAACCGCAGGGTTCTTCTTTTGTTCTTGTGATTGTTCTTCTGACATGATATTTAGTATTTAATGATGATTGTATTAGAAATGGAAGTTGTTTACTATTTGTTCCGCTAGTTGTTGGTTTCTTCTTTCGTATGCAAAAAGTACGGGGAAAAGGGTTTGAAGAACACCATGGCGTTTGGCATATTTCATTCGATAAAGCATCTGCAAAGAGACACCTTCAAGTTTATTCAGCTTTGTGTCAACATGGTTAATGATTTTGAGTCTTTCGTAGTTGTTTAATAAGTTGCTGGAACCTTCTCCCAATGCTATATCAGATATATAGGAAGTCAATGACCGTAATTCATCTGAAAAACTGTTTGACATCTGCAATGCTACAAATGATAGCTCAGGATCACCGTATGCCAATTCAGCCATCTCAACAATGTTATCACCAATTCTTACTGTCTTTTGTACAATCGTTTCAAGGGTATATACTTGCCTTAATACGGATTGCACTCTTTTCATATAGTTTAAAGTTGTGTCTTCTATGGCTTTGATTTGTTCGTTTACAAGATTGGTCACAATGAGTAGTTGGTTTGTCTGATCCTCATTTTCACGTATGTCTTCATAGGCTTCTTTGTCCAATTCTGACGCTGCTGCAATGGCAGCTACATGGGCGGGGTCAATAACTATCAAATCTCTGTTTTGTGCGTGTAAGCCCAAAAACAGTAGAGAAAACACAATTAAACAAATACTTTTTCTCATACTTTAATTCCTTTGCTTTGTGATTGTTCCTTTTGTTCTGCACGGACATGTTGGAGCTGTTCGTTGAAATCCTTGGCTTCACCGGCTGCTTTGAAAACGGTTCCAAAACGGTGTTTCAAGCCAGATTCATCCTTGAATCTGTTCAAAGTAAGCTCTTCTTGTGGAATTTTGATGCTCTTATTATCCCACTTGAAATTGAAGGTATTGTCATCTTTTGTGACACGGATATCTTTACCTATGGCCACCGCGTATGTAAGGACATCATACAGGTGACCGTTGACATCCTTGTCGTATGCAGTGCTGACACGGGCATTTGGGAACTCGTTGAGGACGTTTTTGATTTGGTTGGGTGATACATATCCACCGACAGAAACAAATGCTGTATCGGCGAGTTTATAGTATCCTTTTTTGAGTTCGTAGAAGCTCATGGCATCGATGGCAGATTCAAAGAAGATGACATTCTTCACCGTTGCCTTTGTATCGGCATTGGTGGCAATCCACGCGGAATTTTCTTTGTCACCACCTGCGGCCATACCTTTGAAACCGTGGTTTCGGATTTCGTAGTTGGTGACTTCTTCGCTACCAGGCTTGCGATAAGGGAAAGCAACATTGGTGAAATTACCCTTGCTGGCCGTGTCTTGTAATAAGGTGATGTATGGGAGAAACTTTTCAACAGTTAAAGGATCCAACGCCCTTTCTCTGGTCAGGTACATGAGATTGCTGGTTGTTGGAGTCACTTCTACATACCGACTTCTATCCAGTTCTTTGTGTTCTTGTGCCTTTTGTACGGTCTCAATCTTTGGTGTATATGGAATATCTGCAAAGTGGCTCAATACCATATTGATTTTTACATAGTCATTGGTAGAATTGCCGGTGAATTGGGCAAACTCATTAAGATGTTCTTTGATGAAGTTGATGACATCACCACCTTTATAATTACGGTCGAAATAGTGTTGGTTAGCATTGTCATTGGGGTTGCGAATGACAATCTGTTCCTTGTCGCCATTTGCATCGGTTCTGGTATAAGTCGGTTGTGTTTTGCCCTTGGACTTGTCAAACTCAAATCCTATGGCTTCTGCAACTTGTGCAATGGAAACTTTGGCTTTGTATTCTTCAAATGTAGTCATGGCTTATATTTTTTGATGTTATACTTTCATTTGGTGTTTGTTGTTTGAAATAGTTTGGTCGTTTTGTTGTGTTGCCGCGTGTTTGGCGACATCAAAGGAGATTTCTTTGCCCTTGGAATCTTTATATTCGATACCATTAGAACGGAGCAAGTTCAACTGGATTTGTATGCCGTTTTTGAGTTGGACAGTTTCGCCCATTAAGATGTGGATTTTGTCTTGTGGTGTGAGTTTTTGCCCCAATATTTCATCAGGCGGGTTGATTTGTGTTTGCTTGACGGAAGATATGCTATTGGTGGCCTTGTCAAATTGCATAAGGACAATTTCATTTCTTTCGTTTTTATGTTGTATGGTTTCGCCATTTTTCAACTGTTTGATTTCACTGCGTGACAACCCCATATCATTCTTTACTTCAAGGCGTTTGGGTATGACTTTGGCCAAATAGTAAATTGAAATAGCGGCACCAATCAAAGGGTTGTCAAGCACGGCTAATACTAATAAGGCATCTTTCAGTTTGAGAAGTTTTTCGTTTTCAGGAGCCTGTTCGTATTGGATATTTGCCTTTTTGAGTAATTCTATAGTCTCAGGCGTGTTTTGTGCGTAGTAGTTGGCTTCAATGGCAATACGGCCCTCAAATTCAAGTTTCTTTTTGCCGCCATCTTCGCGGATATTGTACTTGATATTCTCGTTTTTCAGGAAGTCCTCTCTGTCCTTGGTATATTCAATGGAAAAAGCGCGGACTTCTGTCTTTTCGTTACGAAGCAATTTTGAAATATCTTCTTGGGTTAGGTTTCTTGTATCTAACCCCAATGCTTCAAGTTGCTTATATGGTATTTCTTGCTCTTTCATCCTTGGTTGAATTTCATTCTTTGGCCTTCAGAATGGCTTTCATTTTGTCTTTGAACTTGCATATACTCGTTACGGTTTTCATCCGTTTGGAGGTAGCCGATAATACCAGGATTGACTCTGTCGAAAGCTATCTTCTCGGCCAAAGTCATATCATTGAGGTTTTGGGCTTTTAGGCCGCTTCTTGAATTAAGGTCAATGCTTACGGCAATCTTGTAATTGGTATCTTCTAGCAAGATAGGATTGCCCTTTTTCAAATGTTCCCTTTGGGTGCTGCTCAATTCGATGTCGCCAATATTGTGAGGTATCATAATATCTTTGGCTTTGACTTTCAATAGTTCGTTGTTCTCTTTGTCAAGCTGCACCATGTATTTCTCACCTTCTATCTTTTTGAGGATAACATGGCCTTCTTTCACTTTATTAAGTTCGTAGGCGGAAAGTTTGATGTCATTTTCAATGCTTTCCCTTACCGGATGTATCATCAAAGAAACAGAACCATCGCTATTTCGTTTGAGGCTGAATTTAGCTTTGATGTCAAATTCTCGGTCATGGCCTTCAATATGATTGATGGGTAACAACGAAGTTCTCCGACCAGACAGAAGCTGCTCCAGATTCTTTCTTGAAAGCTCTCTTATCATTTCCCTTGTATAGCCCAACTTGGCAAATTCTTGATAAGGGATTTCATTTTCTTTGAAAAATTGTTCAATCATATTCAGAATATATATAATTTTGCGACAAATATACAAACTATATAAATATGATGAATAAAAAATTGAATTTTTTGTGCGTTATTTTCGTTTTTTGCATAAATTCTTATGGTCAGTTTAATACTATCATGTCTAAAAAAATCGAGGGAACACCTGTCATCGTACAGCCTTTATATGGTCCTTGTTTGTACGAAAGCGTGAACGATATAGTAATAGACAGTGTGGCCATCGCAATGCCAGATGAAGACATTGAACCTATAGGCAAGTCAGCAAAAGTTGTAGCCAACGAGAGGGTAGGGGTGCCTCCAATATCGGGGAAAGCTGTTGCCTATAATGAGGATGAATTGTTCACTTTTAGGCAGCTTGTAGCTTTGCCATTGGACACTTGCGTTGTTACTTCAAGATATGGTGATAGGATTCATCCTATTGAAAGAATACTAAGGGCGCACCAAGGAATAGATTTGAAAGCTGATAGTAGTTATGTGTATTCGGTGATGCCGGGCAAGATAATACGAGTAAGTTCCAATCGACGTTCAGGTAACTATGTTGTTGTAGAACATGGCAGTTACCAGTCTATCTATTGTCATTTGAGAAAAAGCTATGTTGACAAAGGCGATTATGTGAATGCAGGCCAGATAGTTGGTTTGTCAGGTAATACTGGAATGTCAACAGGTGAACACTTGCATTTTGCACTTAAACAGCAGGGGAAATACATTAATCCTGAACCGTTTTTGACTTTTGTGGCAGCGTTGATTGGGTATGTTGATTTGAAATTATCTGAGTTGCCGGATTAGTCCGAAGAAAGCAGGTTTGATGATTTTTCTATCTTTTCTGATAGTTCTTCATTGATTTGTTGCATCCCTTTATTAAAAGTTTTAGAGATTTCATTAGAAAGTTCCGAAATTGATTTTTGGTAATTGGATATCGCTTCATTAATCATACCTTTTGCCATGGTGTTGACATTGGATTTGAGAATGCCCTTTTCGCCATCAATGCCGTCTATGGAAACAATTTGGAATTTTTCTTGAAAAAGTGAATCAATATATATGTATTGGGAATAGAAACATAGGGTTTTGATAAACAACTCGTATGCCATACCTTGCCCCGATTCCATTCTGGAGATAGCCACTTGGCTACAGCCAATGTTGTCTTTGAGCTCCGTCTGTGTGATGGAAAGGAAAAGCCTTACTTTCTTTAATCTATTGCCTAATTCTTCTTTTGTTATTGTATACATTACCAGTGCTTTTTTACAATTTGCTTTACTTCTTCATTAATCTTGAAGAAGTTTGCGGTAAGAACTTTTTCGCGTTCCTCCGCCGTGCCAAAATTATAAAATTTAGGTAAGTCCACATACTTTTTTTCTTCCGCCTCGATGGATTTAAGATCGAGGTTGGTTGCGCAATTATACATAGTAGTTGGAAAATCATCACCTTGACCAAAATCAAGTGCAATTTGACCGACCAGGCTACCAGCTGGTAATGTTGCAATTTTGGATGCAGGAATGAGATAATCCATATTCTCATTGATATTCAATGATGTTTTGTTTTCGTTTATGGTAAGGCCTTCTCTCTTTTGCTTCACTTTGCCAAAAATGATTTGCAGCCATTCCAGTGTTTCTTTCGCTCTTGCAGAACCCGAAATAACATTACCAATGACGGAAGTAACAGTTTTGGCAGTAGCTTTACCATATTGTTCTTCGAGCTGTGGGATTTCCTGCAAACCTAAAAGCACAGATACCTTATTGCTTCGTGCGGTAGATAGCAGATTAGCGATTTGATAGAAATACAAAGTCGGAGCTTCATCAACGATGATGGAGGTAGGTAAATTGCCTTTGGTATTGACAAGGCGGGTAAGACGGTTGATGATAAGTGCGTTAAGGGCACTATTCATCGCCTGAGTTTTGGGATTGTTGGCTATGATAAGATAGCTAGGGTCATTCGGGTCGCTGACCTTCAGATTGAAGTCATCACCTGAAAAAACCCAATAGGATTCCTTAGTGGCAAGTCTTGAAATCTGCACTTTCAGACTACCTATCTGACCTTCCAGCTGGTCGAAAGCCTGGTTGTCAAAGGCAGTCTTGAAAGGACTTAATAATGACTCAAGTTCTGGATTGGAGAATAGGGTTTGGAAGATGTCTTGGTAGGGTTGGTTGATGAATGACAGTACATGAGGCAAGTCTGAATACTTACCTTTGTCGTATCGGCTGAAAAAGTAGATACAAGCTGCAAGAAAGTTGACAGCGGATGTTTTGAAAAACTCCGCGTTACCTCCCTGTTTGTCGCCTTTTTGAAGGCTTTCATAGAGGGCCTCACTGGTTTCCGTGGCATCAGCCAAAATCTCGATGTATTCCCTCTTCAATGGATTGATACGCTTGCTGTATTCAATATCAGAAAAGTTGATTACATTAAACTTGTACTTGTTATTCAGGATACCCTTCTTTTTGTTAAACTGATACTGATAGTAAGTTATCTTAGCAAGGTCCGGGAACTTGAAGTCATAGACGACCATTGAGAAACCTTTAGCCGCATGTTGTCGGATGTAGGAATTGACCACTGAAAAAGACTTACCAGAACCAGGCGTACCCATCAGTAAAGTGCCTCTGAACGGATTGACAATGTTGATCCAGCCTTTGTGTGTCTTTCCGTTGTTATGGAATTTCATTGGGATATTGACGGAATACTTGTTCTCTACTTTCTTGGTCGTTTGCTCGAAAGACTCGTTTTCGGTGTTGAATTTGTCCTTCAGCAAATTTGATTTGATGTATTTGGATATGTTGTCAAGTGCGACATTGGTCATAATGGCACCTCCGAATGAGGCAAGAATATAGACAATGTTTTCCCACATCTCAAACCAGGCACTTACGGAGAGATTGTAGATATAGATAGAACCAAAGAATAGAAGCAACCCGAAGACAAGAGGCACCACCACTTGTTTACCAGCTTTGAAATTGATGTCTTTTTTTGCCCTGGTCCCGACTGAGGTTGAAATCAGCATTGCAAGTATAAGGAATTTGCTGTAAAGCATTTCTCGATAGAACACCAATTTTCTGAATGTGTTCAAGAAAATATCAAGGTTTTGCGAGAAAGGAAACCTCACAAACATCAATACTTCGAAGCATACCAGGAAATACACCACGAATTGCATCATGGTATATAGTTTCTTCAATTCTCTTGATTCTTCCATAGCCAATCAGGTTCATTCTTCGTATTTGAGAATGATTTTTTCTCCGGATTGTTCGGCAACGGTTACATCATTTATTACCACTTTGCCAATGAGGTTGACATTAACCGTATCGATGTTTTCAACGATTAGTGAATAGGTAAAATCTTTACAGGTCATCAGAGCATATTCCCAAGGGGTAACGGTTTCAACGGTATAGGCTTGTGGATCTGTGCTAGTGTATTCACCAAGTTGATTGATACGGCCAATGTAAGTAATATTGATTTTGACAGGTGTACCATCCGCCGAAGTGACTTCGTATTTGGCAGGTTTTGATTGGGATATTGTATTATGATTTGTTGGATGGCATCCAACAAATGCGATAGCAATTGTGGCCAACACAAAGATGATTTTAATGGTCCTTTTCATAGTTGGGTATATTTTGGGCTATTGTGTTTTGTTTTTTGTCGATTACGAATCCAAACATACGGAGTGTTACGATGGGCTCATTGGTTGCATTGCTTTTAATGACCACGGCCTTCATCAGATTGCCAAGTTGTTGTGTTTTCACGGAAATTGTGATAGAGTCTGATAGGCCAGGCATCAAAGGATCCTTCGACCAATCAATCTTGACACAACCGCATGAAGATATTGCAGACGATAGTAAAAGAGGTTGGTCGCCTGTGTTTGTGTAATAGAAGGTACATTGTGTGCCCTCTGTGGAGGTGATGGTATCCAGTTCCGCTTTGGTTTCAACAAAAGAGATTATAGGACCTTCACCAGCTACGGTTCTTTCATTGTTGACCGTTTTGGTTTGAGTGTTACTATTGGAGTTGCAGCTAGTCATGAAAACTGCCGCAAATAATAATGTGATAATACCTTTTTTCATGGTATGGATTATTTGTTGTTTTTGATGATGGTTAGTATTTCAGAGTAATCGCCAAGATGGTTAGTTTTAAGGGCAACCTTTTTATCAGGTGAAATCAGATAATAGGTGGGATAACTATACATTTCAAGTTGGCCATTCAGACCCTTGGCTGAATTTAGGTATTTGGAAACATGGTATTTTTCTCCGATTTGGCTAATCATTTCCATGTTGTCTGAATAGGGGTGAATACTTAATATCTGCACACCTTCTTTTTCAAGGATGGTGTTGCCAATGGAGTCTCTTTCATGTGCAAATTGCTTGAACTGAGCGAAACAAGACCTACAACCAAATTGCCAGAAGTCAAGCAGCACCCAGCCTTTCATATCGGCCAACTTTGTTACCTGACCTTGCAGGTTAATGATGGGATAGTTCAATATGGTTGAATTGATCTCCTTATTATTGGATGTTTTCGTACTGAACGGTGGATTATCTGCATTGTGTCTTGAATAATCGCTATACTTTGAATTGTCAAAGTTTAATTGGCTTGACAAAGTATTGAAATCAAAGTTTGTAATATCAGTGATATACTCCTTGTTAATGTATTCTCTGCCGTCACTAAAGGTGCGTTGGTATATCAAGCTGTCTATATTTCCTGATGTTTTGTTGATGTAGATGGATTTCTTGTAGTACATGGTCCCCAATTTCGTTTTGCCTCTATTATCGAAGTAGTCGTTTGTTTCCTCTGCCACGAACAAAATACACGGCGTGTTTCTTATGGTTAAATCAGTCCTGCTTGTAATCTTGATAGGTTCATAAGGTGTCAGTTTGGAGATAGGATACTGATAATAGTTCAAGGAATAAATCTTATTCTCCGTATCATACCTATAAACTTGGTATTGTTCACTCTTTTTGTCGTAGTTGGCCAATTCATGTGTTCTATTGTTGACACTGACATATCATAAAGGCAGAATCAATCACACAGAAATAGGGGTCTTTCTTGTTATAGTTGCATACTATGGTAAAGTATTCGCAAACGAAATCCGTGTTGGTTCCTCTGACTTGTCGGATTTGTTTCACGGTTATTTGGTTCTTTTCAGCCGTGTTTTTGGACAGGTTGCAATAGTCCAACATGGGTGCTAGCTTTTGTGCCTGCAAGTTATTTATGGCCAAAACCAATACGATGGTTAATAGAAACATTTTAATTGTTTGCATAGTATTAGAATTATTATGATTAAGTCAAGTCCAAGAAGGAAGGGGCGACAAACAGCCACCCCTTCCGCAGTTATCGAGTCATCAGATGGAAGCAATCATACGCCAGAGGATTCCCCATAATCCATTTGGGTTATAGTAAGAGGCATTGCAGATTGGTTGATGTCCTTCTGGAGCCGTTGAAACGCAGTCAGAGCAGTAATAATCGCCATGACCGCCTGTTGGAGCACAAGTACCTTGTTGGCAGAATTGCTTTTCACAGCGTACACACCATGAAGGCGGCAACATATCTGGAGTCGGGTTGTCGTTGACTTCAACTTCGCCGTTTGTGAAAGTAACCAAAGCCTTACTTTGGTTGGCCTTTCTAGTTTGCACCGAGAAGTTACCAGTCTTCATGTCATTGGTCATGTAGTAGTAGTTCATGATTTCCTCTACATACTCACCAATAAAGGCAACACTGTAAGCCTTTTCCTCGTTGGCATCGATATAGTCGATGGTAAGAAAGTAAGGATGATCAGCAGTTGGTTCGGTGATTCTGTAGGATTCGATGACGATGTTTTCATCACCTCTTTCTGCGGTCTGATTGAAACGCGCTTGGATTTCGTCAATACTGACGGTGCTGACGATGTTGCCGGACGCATCACGCATGGCGATAGGAGTTCTGTCGCCGTGCTGAGGTTGGATATCGGCCTCTTGCTTCTTGCAGGACGCAAAGGCGAGGGTACCAATAACCAGGGCTAAAAACAAATTTTTGATTTTCATTTTAATTCAAATTTAGTGTTAATACTTAGTTATTTGTGCCATCTATAAGCCACTGGCGTTGCCGAAGTTGTCTATTTGTTCCTTGTAAGCTGACAACCTCTGTTTTCAAGTCTTACAAGACAAAAATACTGATTTTGTTTCATTCCTCCTTTCTTTTATGGTTTGTTATTTTATTGCTTTCACTGGTCTTACATAGTAGCTTTCAAACTTATGTGATGCCTGAATCCGCCCTTCTTTTATGGACACGATATAGGCATTAAAGTGCTTGCTTTGTTCGCCTGAATTATCTTCTGTTGAAGACCAATACCAAACCTTATCGAAGCCTTCTCCATCACAAGCTCGTAATGCATTTGTAATCACGGCTTTATTGTAGTATATTTCCATTAGTTCCTTTACTGAGGGCAAATGCCAATTGACAATTCCTTCGCTGAAATTCACCGCCATTTCCATTGCTGGAGCTTTTGCGCCAGTTCTAACCTCAAATGTTTGTAGCATGGCGGTATTGGCCGCACCATCATACTGATCGATGGATGTAGATACTCCTGTTGATACCAACGAATCACACCAAATGTTTTTCTTTGCATCACAGAGGCTTACGATATATGCCTTATCTTCAGTGTCAAGGGTATCATTGACCCAGAAAATAACGCCAGCAGCATTATTATGGCCCTCCATTTTGTATGTCTCCGGATCGATTACTGAGCCATCAGAACAATATATATTGCCGACTTTTAATGTTCTGTCAGACACAATGGTGTGTTTAGTACATCCTGTGGCCAATAGTATTATTAAAGTCATGAATAGTAGATTCTTTGTATTCATGGTTTTTCCTTTCCGTTTTGGTTACTGGTTAGTTTAATGGGATCTTGATGCCGACAAGGAGGCCATTCTTAAAGTGGTCTCTTGTCAAAAAACAAAAGTCATTCTTTTGTATCAGGCATAATTGAACCCTGTTTTTTAAAGTGTAGGATAATTCAAAGCCGACTTCGACACTCATGTAGAAAGTATAGTCATCTTTTTTGCAATAATCAGCCCCTAAATCAAAGCCTAACCTTGCTTTAAGATTTGCGTTACGCCACCGTACAAGTTCGTGCTTGTAAGCCACGCCAATAGCAGCAGTTTGATAATCCCAGAAGGTTTCTTCACAAAAGAACGTATGGTCGTTTTCGCAATACCTGAAAGTATTGCAGAAATCCAAGTACACATTCCAAGAATGGAAGTATCTGCTTTCAAATTCCAGTTCCAGAACGCCATTAAAGCCTTTTTGGTAAAATGCTCCAAATTGAGGATTGAGCATGATGCCACCCTCTCCAGCTTGTACAATGATTGTGAGGGAAAAAATAGTCACAAAAGTTAGTAGTATTTTTTTCATAGTCATTCAATTATAAAATTGTCGGCTTTCAGTACATCGGCATAACTGATACGGAGAATGATGGTTCTGCCAGAGATTTGTTTCTCCGAAATCTCAATGGTGAATACCTTGTCTTCGGGGAAAGTAAATTTCTCAAAGACAAAGATATTACGGTAATTTCTCTTGAAGGAAATGTCACCTAGGTAGGTAATAATAGGTTTGATTTCAACACTTTGAAGATTGGTTGCCTTGGTCATCCTCTTGTCTTCCACTTTGAAACGGATTTGGTCAATGTCAAATTGAATGTTGGACCTATTCTTCAGGGATAAGTCGATAAAGAAATATTTGTCAACGGTATAGATGTTATTCAGTGTGACTTTCAGCCTTTTAGATACCGTCGAAACATCATAGTACCGTTTTTTCTGCACAAACATCTTACTAGCATAGTCGTACATGTCAGCTTTGGTTAGTACCTTTTCAGGATCCATGAGGCTTCGCAATTCGGAATATTGGATGTTGTGCCTGGTATAGACTTTATCCAGCTCGTCTGTGTAAACCAACATGTACTGGACAAAATATCTTTCAGTGACAATAGTTACAATGCCGTTTGCACCTTCCTCGATGGGTTTAAGGCGTAGTACGTTGCCAACTGGAATGTCGCCGACAATCTTGTTGTTAGAAATGTCAACATAGGAGATTTCTTCCAAAGCAATGAAATGCGTTGAAACATCCTTGTTGATGTACATTACTTTGAGTTCTTCCATATCATCCTGTTCTTGTTTGAGGATGACAGGTTGATTCTGATTTTGAGCCATCAGGTTAATCGTAACGATGGCCAGTAGTGCGGTTATGAAATACTTTTTCATTGTTATTTAGTTTGATTATTGTTCGTCTTTGTTGACCAAATAGACCTGTGTGGCATATTTCAGTTTGGCCTTATTTTGGCGAATGTTCTTGCTGATGGCCTGTGTACTTGATTGATACAAGTCTTGAAGCAACTTATAAGTAAACTGCGTTACTCCAGTACCTCCGGCATTAACGGTTATGTTCTGGTTAGAAGCTTTACTACCAGCTTCTTTGGTATAATCTCTGAAAGCCGATTCGGGAATGTAAAAACCTTCCATACCATCAATGTCATAGACACTCAGATTGACCTTGGTAGGGGCGCCATTTAACATAATAGAGGTTATATTGATTTTTACTCTTTGAGCCGAAAAGCCGCTGACGATGCCATACAGGTATTCACCTGGTTGTAATCTAAATTCTCCGATTGTTGCTTCTTCAAGAAGTCTGATACGAACCCTTGAACCTTGCACGACTTTCAAACCTTCATCGAGAATTGCAGAGATACCAAGGTTGTAATCATAGTTGCCAACGGTATTGAAATAAGCATTGTTTACTTCTTTTGACCGTTTGACTTCTGCAACTTGTTCCTGATACCTATTAGTCTGTTGTTCTGGGTTTTCTATCATTTCTGCCGTGGTTTCTTCAACCTCTTTTTTGGCATTTTGACCAACCTTGATAGTCCTTGCTTCGGTGATGGAATCAAGCCTTCTCATTTGTTCCTCGATTTTTCTTCTTTGGATTTCCTCTGGCGATAATTGTTCACCATCTGGATTTTGCTGTGTGAATGGGTCATTTGTTACAGAAGGTGCCTGTGAGATGGTAGGATTTTCTTTTGTGAAGTCTTGACTTCTGTATCTGTCAATACCTTGCCTTAATTCTTCGGCTCTGATAGCATTTACCTGGTTGATGCTGTCGATGGCACGCATTTCCTCTGTGGTGTAAAGAGAAGATGAATTTTGTACCATTTCATCTTGAATGACCTCGGTTTCAACATTTTGAATTCCCGTAAAATCACCTTCTCTTTTCAATCGATTTTTTAGTGCTTCCAATTTGCCGCCATCGGTGCTGTTAGATGAAACTGGTGTCGAAGTAGGATCCTGAAGTTGTGCATTAAGTTCTTCCACCTCGACTAAGTTAGAAGGCTCCCTCGTTGGTTTGAATTGATTTATCATATAGGCTATGAAAATCAGGAACGGTAGTGCAATGAGAGGCAGCACATATTTCTTTTGAAGAAAGTTAATCTTATTCATAAGTGCCTTGTTCTATTAGGATGTTGTACAATTCATAAACACGCAAACTATCTTGTGCGGTCAAGATTTCTTTACCCATTAGGGTTTCAATTTCTTTTTCGTACTTACGAAGCGTTTGATAGTCAAGAACTTTTGATCGGATTTCCGTGGATTTTTGGCTTCTTTCGTGTCGTAGGCTATCATGGACAATGTATAAGTTTTCTCTAGCTGCTTTGGATTTGCTTATGCTTGTTACTGTGAAGATGACCGAAACGACTACCGAGCAAAACAGGAATGAAATGGTAATCACGAATAGTTTCTTCCTGTTGTTGGATGCCCAGTCAACGAGCCAGTTTGACATTGACTTTGCTTTGTCGGCGATTTTATGGCTTTCGCCGATTTTGTCAATTCTTTCTTGGATTTTATCTTTGATTCTCATGATTAGATGGTTTTTTTGACTGTGTACTCAAGATCCCTGTTCAGTTCGGTGCGCCACTTTGTGATAATTAATCCGTGTGGGTTGTTGTCCGAACGCATACTTGTTTGGAAATATCCCGAAGTGATAAGTTGTCTTTTCAGGATAGAAGTAGGTCTTTCGATTCTTTGCACTCCATAGTAAGTAAAGCCTTGTGTTTCATTGTCAATGACAATGGAATCTGTCATAATGGTAAGAATGGCGGAACTTGACAAGATGGAGCTGTAGAATCCTTGTTCGTTCAAAGTGTTGTATTGTTTCAATGCCGATTCATCAGCCAAGTACATTGCCTTTTCAATGTTTCTGTGCATGTACTTGTCATCAGGCGGCAAGGTGAAGAATAGCTGGTGAAATAACTCGATATGCGCCTTGGCTTCGATTTCAAGATTCAACTCTACATCTGATTGTGAAGCCGTCAATGGCGTAGCACCGTCAAGGATGTAGATTTTCTTTCTTTCAATCATTGCAGACTTATGGGCGTATGACAACACCATGCCAACTATGATTAGGCTTACCAGAAAGCTTCCGATGGAAACAATTCCGGCAAGTTTGATTTTGTTTTCTAGGTTTTTAATCATCATAACTATTCAAATTGAAATGTTATGCAATAGCTGCTGCAACCGCTTTTACCCCAGCTGCCACATTACGTTTGCTGCTGGAAGCTGCTTGTGAAGTGCCTGATGACGGAATTATCCATTCTGCTACTTTTGGTATCAAAAGCAAGCTGATGGCACTTACAATCAATGCGGGGATAAAGTTGTTATGGAAACCAGAGGCGAAACAAGTAAGCAATGTAAAAGCCTCATCTTCGAGGTTGGCCTGTGTAAGTACGTCAATATCATCCTCAATACCATACTGGATAATGGCCATACTTACGGCCAAGTCGATGTATGCGATAAATCCGTACAAACTGACCGTGATATACTTAGACAACCATGAACTCCATGCGTCTCTCCAACTTGGTAATAGGCTGAATGCAAAAGCAAGCGGTCCAGTTATGGCAAGTACAGACTTAAAGAAAATCATGCCTAAAAACATGATTAGGTAAACTATGGCTTGCCAGAGGGTTATGATAATTGTTTCAAAGACATTGAAAAGTATTTGCCTGATTTTACCGACTACGTATATGCCCAAATTCTGGATTTTATCTACTATGCCATCAAGACGAATACCAAGCCTATGAACCTCTTCGTCTGTCGATAATGCTTCAGCTTCTTCGGACTCTGCCGATTGTTTAACGATTTTCATGGTGATACTGTCAGCTACAGCTGCCCTGGTTCTTTGCAACTGATTGACGGTTTGGATTTGGTTTTCAAAGATTTCCTTGCCCGCTTGTGTCAAGGCGTTGCAAGGTGCGTCTATTACACCCAAGAAAGGAACCCATAACATAATGACCAAACCGATTAGGAAAGGTCTCAGAATGGTATTGACCTTTAGCTCTGTTTCGCCCATCATCATTTTGTAGCTCTCAATGCCGAGAAAGATAATGGCAAAAGTTCCGGCAAGGACTGTTGAGATTCCGATGAAGGAGCCAAATAGTTCACTGATGGTATTACCTAGGCCTTCGATCAGATACAGCATAGAATTGTCTATAAATTCGTACATGGCAATTAGGTTTTAGTTATTGTGTCTGTTGATTATTTCGTTTGCTCTAATAAGCTTTTGAACCACCGCGATTAGCTTTACAAAATCCTTTTCTGTTTTTTGGTATGCTTCTCTTTTTTCGGCTGATTCGGCGGTCGATAGGTTTAATGTGTGAATGTCGCTGATTAGGGTTTTATACCTGTCATCAAGAATGGCACTATTGTATTCGCAATCGGGCGCACCGCTGTACCTATATATGTCAATGGCATACCTGCATGTTCGTTTCAATGTGTCGAGTGTGTTGTATTCCATGAGGTATGCTACATCGACCATTTGATCCAAAAAGATGTCTGTCTTTTTGCTGGCTATTGTATCCGTGCTGGTCTTTTCCTTTTCCTTATAGTTCGCTTTAAAGGACTCGAACACGTCCAAAGGAATCCATTGTGTGGCGTTGTTATTATAGTCCCTTTGATACCTTCTATACCATAGATTGTACCACCACTCAGGATGATGTTCCCAGGCACCAACATGGTAATGACTTTGGATTTGATAGATATAGGATGAATCTACCACCTCCCGTTGTGCGTATATCTCGAATTTACCCACAAACACAAATAGTAATATAAGTAGTGCTTTTTTCATGTGTTCTAAAAATGGAAGTTGTTGATGATTCTTTGGGCTAATTGAGTGTTTTGCCGGTGATAGTAATCTACCATGGGGAAATACTCTCTTATCATTTCTTTCAACCAGCCTTGTTTTAAGGCCATAGTCATCTGATGTCGGATGGTGTAAACCATTCCTTGTATGATATATAATTCGGTAAGCACATGATTGATTAATGAAGTTCTTTGCACTCCATTCATTAAGTTTACCCTGCCTCCCGTGATGGACAAAACCAGGTAATCTTTCAATCCGACTAGCCTATCTATCAAGGCCGCTTCGGTTCTGTTGGCAATCAGAATGAGTTCAGGATGACCGACAACCAAAGTGTCGATGGCAATCACGTCATCTGTTATTCTGGTAATGATGTTCCAGGCATACACTAAAGAATGTGCGTTCTGAATGGCGGTGTTGACTTCGGTTAATCCTCTGTAGATTTCCGTTTGGATGGCTGCTATTTTTTCGACTTTTGCCTTAACACTGTCTTGTAGATTCATCATCTTAAATTCTGATTCTTTCATTTCAGTGATATAGCCGTATTGTTCTTCGTGATACACCACATCGGCTTCAATGGCAGCATAGTCTACAACCTCTTCTGCCTCTCTAACCTGTGCTTGCAGCTTCATAGAGAAGCTCAGTAGTATTACTATTATTAATAAGGTGTTTTTCATAGTATTAGTTTTTATTGGTTTGTACTTTCTTGATATAGGGGTATAAAGAATCAGGATATTCATGTTCAAGTTCCTTGAACAAGTTCTTTGGAAGATTCTTTAAGGTTTCAAACACCAATCTTACCCATTCGCCCTGTCCTATTTTTGACAGTCTCATATCGGCAATGAATGTTTCGAGCGACTTGCGATAGTCACCATAGACCATTTGGTAAAATGACATGGCATCCTTTTCAATCCTTTCAGTGGTGAAAGTAAAGTATTCATAAGGTGACACTTCAACACCATACACCTGGCCTTCAGAACCCCTTTTGATATAGACCTCGTTGAAACGGCTTCTTCCATCTTTATTAGGTAACTTGTTGATGGTGAAGATTTTCTTTTGTTCGACTTCGTTCAACGAAAGAAGGTCTGCAATTTCCTCATAGTTATCCCTAAATTTGGTTTGGTCCAAAAGGCAAACTATATCGGAATTGTTGATGATGGAGTTCTTCACCGTAGCATTGGAGATAATATCTTCGAGTTCCTGAGTCACCACCATGGCCATACCCCAAAATTTGCGGACGGTTTTGTAGAGATACAGGATGTAGTTGGCCATTGTTGGTGAAGCAATGGCTTTCCAAGCCTCTTCAATAATCAAAGCCTTTCGGTTTCTCTTCAACCTCATTTTCTGCAAAAAGACATCCATAATGATAAGTGTTACAATGGGGAAAAGCACCTTGTTTTCCTTGATGGAGTCAATTTCAAAGACGATAAATTTCTCCTCAAACAAAGTGCTGTCAAATTCATCATTCAGGATTTTCTCATACTTGCCGCCCTTATAGAATTTGTTCAACACAAAACGGAAGTCATCAATATTGAACTGAATCCTATCCTTTTCGACGGATTGCTGAATGGCTTTCAATGCAAACTCAAAGAAACTGTTGAAACTAAGGCTTTCTACCACAAGATGGTTTTCCTTTCGGTCTCTTTCGGTGTTGTAGATTTCATAATCGATTGCCTTTTCAAGATCCTCTCTCGTTTGCAAGTTGGCAGGGTGTTTTTCTTCACCCTCCCATTTTTTGGTCATTGTGTTTCGGATGCTGTCTTTCTCATTGTCTGAAAGCGCGACATTTTGAGGATTCCAATAGGTATTATAATATAAGGTGACAATATTGGTCATCAGGGTATCTTCCACCTGATTCACTTCTCCATCAGAGCCTTTCCAAAGCATGATGATTAAAGATTTGAGGAAGTCAATTTTTTCCTCGTTAAACTCCTCTTTCGTGATACGGAAAGGATTCATCGTGATAGGGTTCTCTTCGGTATAAGTGATATATTTACCGTGATAATAGTTGCACAAACCGATATAACTATGACCGGTATCGACCAACACAATATCAGTATCGGCCAATACCCATTGCCGTACCTTTGAGTTCACATAGAAAGATTTGCCGGATCCGGATGGACCGAGAACGAAAAAATTACTGTTATTGGTAAGCTTCTCTTCGCCTTCCTTACCTGACACATCTATTCCGATGGGCAATCCCCGCCTGTCAGTGAAGTATGTCAAGAATGGACTTTTTTCTGTCCTTTGTGGCCGCTCCTTATACAATAGGCATACTGCCGTGTCAGAGGTGGTCAGGAATTTGTCGTAATCCTTGAAGGTGGTCGAATTCCCAGGTGTGGAACAGGTAAACAGTTCAAGTTGGTTGTAGCATTGTTTTGAGGTGATGATGCCATTGTCGAACATGGAACCCTCGATGAAGTTGACCGCTTTGCTCAAATCGGTTTCGCTATCACTCATGATGATGACATTGTAATTGGTGTAAACAAGATATTGGCCGTCTCTGGCAATGTCCTTCATCACATTGTCAATGTCGTCAACACTCATTTGGTTGGCAGGGTCGGGCATGGAGCTGTGCCTTTTCTTTTTCGCTTCAAGCTTGGCCAATTCGGCCGATTGGTCAGGAATGGTGATGACTTGGTTATATATGATGGTATCAGTGTTGGGCACTTCGTTCAAGAAAGCCATGATGTCGACAGGATAGCCCTTGCCAATGGCCACATTTTTGAACGGCCTGATTGTAGGTGGGAAATTGATTTCGTCAATATCCACCAATGAAATACTTTGTATGGTCTTTTGGCCGACTTTGATGAACTCATCTTTTACATTGAAATTGTTGAGTTTGGTGACTTCATCTTTGAAGTTAAGGGTGAGATACTTTCTTAAATAGTCGTCTATTTCCCTTTCGTCAAGCAATCTTGCCTTCAGCTTCTTGTTGTGTAACAAGTCCAAGACCTTGACCACGTTCTTCAGGAAAATGTCGAATTTCTTTTTGTCGTAGGCAAACATTCTGCCTTTCGGCAGTTCGTTTGTGATGACAAGATAGGTTTCGACATCGGTGTAGGTCCTTCCGATAAAGTGGTTGAAATAGCTATAAGACAGAAAGTCAGTTTCCTTGTTATCGATTTCATACCTTTTCTTGCTGAAAATGTCCTGCTTTTGGATGCAGTAATCCTTTCCCAGCATCTTGATGATGTTCACGAACAATTCGTGGAAGTTGTAGTATGCCTCTACATCGGCAGCGTATTCTATGACCGGGTTCTCACATTTGATGACAACCGAGTAGTCACCGATTAAATTGTACATAATTGAAATGTCATCAAGGGTCTCAATTCCGATGATTGGGGTTTGAAATCGCCTTTTTTTGTCTTTCATATCGTTTATGTTCTATCGAACTTTGCTATTTTACAGTTAGTTATGATGTATATTCCTTTACTTTTGTCTTTACTGTGTAGTCCCTTTTTCTGTTTTGTGGCGATGTAAAACAAACCACCAACCATACCCCCGATAAACACAACGGCACCGACCAACATCGATACAGTCACCACTATGATGATGCCGAGAACCAAAGACCCCACAAGGATTCCGATGCCCCAATAGATGTATTTACCCTTGAAGGCTTTGAATACAAGGGGTCTTTGCAACCCCTTGTAAACATTGTAGATAGGTTCTGAAGCCATTAGCCGAGACCGAAAAATGCCTTCACTACCAGTGCGCCAACCACAAGGAAGACGCAAGAACCCAACCAGGCCATGAGGCTCTTGGTGACATCCTGGTCGCCGTTCTGCCACTTTGAGAAGACCCTAATGGCACCGACAAGGCCGACGATACCGCCAATAACCATGACGATGTTACACACAGGATCCACATACGTGCGGAGACTGGTTTCAGCGGTGGTCAAACCAGTAACACCAGCACCAGGGTTCTGAGCCATGACGCTGTTCAACATGCCATAACCTGCGCCGATGGCGAGGATGGCTCGCATTCTTTTGTTTCTCGCGAAACGCGCTGCCTTGGCAGCCAACTTTTTTGTAAGTTTCATTTGTTTGAAGTTTGAATTAATAAATGAGTTAAAAATTGACCCCAGCGAACATCTGTTTGCTTTCGCCAGAGAGTTGTTTGCCTATTTCGGATAGGAAATTGTTCACGGAAATGCCTTGATCCTCAATGGTGCCATTGATGATGTTGGTTTCTTCAACACTCAACTCGATTTCCCGTCCTCCAACAGAACCGTTTTCGGAAAAACTGCCGTCATAGGAGATATCTTCGACAGTGATTTTCTTGGGCTGTTCGTCACCTTCGATGACAAATTCATCACCTTCGTTGTTTTCCTCCACATGGGTTTTCTTCAGGAAACCATCATAGATGATGTTTGCTGCGTAGTATGTCACATAGATGATGGATACGATAAGAAAAAAATTGCTCATTTTTATTGAATTTTATAGTTTCACAAAACGACCGATTAATGAAACTAAAATTTGTCCACGGATTTTCTGTACTTTTGCAAAGTAAAAACCTTTATCCCTTGATAGTTTCACTTTTGATGAGTTTATAAAACTATAGGCTATGAATGTAGGATATGCTCGTGTCAGTTCGACGAACCAAAACATCGATCTACAAATTAATGCCCTCAACAAGTATGGGGTCGATAAGATTTTCATGGAAAAGCAGTCTGCCGTCAAGTACAGACCTGAGCTTGACAGCCTGCTTGAATATGTCCGTGCCGGTGATACAGTTGTCGTCTGGAAACTGGACCGTATCGCCCGTAGTCTCAGACACCTTATCAATATTGTAGAGACCCTGAAATCGAAAGAGGTCGACTTCGTTTCTATCACAGAATCAATAGATACCACTACCTCACTCGGCAAGTTCTTCCTCCAAATCAACGGTGCTTTCGCCGAACTGGAACGCAACTTAATTATCGAAAGAACCAAAGCCGGATTACAAGCTGCTCGGGAGAAGGGAAACATCGGTGGTCGCAAGCCAGGCCTCTCCCCTGATGCCATCAAAAAAGCCAAGGCCGCCAAGAAACTTTACCTCGATCCTGACACCACTTATACGGTCGACGAAATCTGCTCGACACTCCATATTGGCAGCAAAGCGACACTTTACCGTTACCTCAGATACCTAAAAGTGGACTTGAAAGGTAAATAGTCATAGTTTCGCTATGCCATAAAAAATGAAACCCATTTTAGCCTTTTTTTTACTTTAGGATGGCTTTCCTATTCTTTTTTCCCTAATTTTGCAGCCCGCATATTAATAAGGGATATATATTAATAAGGTGTATATAAAATAAGGTGGTTGTCACACTCCCTTGATTCTCTTGACAACTCATGGCATTAAGGTAGTAACTTTGTTTGCACTCGACAGCCACCTTTTTCTTTTTCCCTGACGTAAATGTTTTCCAGTTGCTGGGGTTCCAGACAGATGTAGCAATCCGTCTGCACACCATTCTACGACAGGCTCCGATGGAGATGCCGTCATCTTCCTCCAACAGTCTTCCACCCGAAACCTTGTCCGGCTGCATGGCCACATATCCAAGCCATGCAGCGTCCATCCGCTATATGGATATGGCGGATTACCGACTGCCGTCACTCAAAATTTGTCAGTCCATTTTGCTTTAGGCTGAATGGACAGAAAACATTGTTTTTGTTGCGTAACCACCAAACCCATTTCGCGGCACGGAGCGGATTTCTTTGTTAAGGCCATCTTGCCGCTGGCCATTGACACCTGCACCTGATAAACCCAGCATCAGGTGACAATCATAAACAATCCATAGGACACAAGAAGGAAACTCCATTCAACCATAGGGGAAACGTATTAAAAAAATTTCATAATAATCTAAATTTTTTGCTTTTTTGTATTGCTATTTCAATTATTATTCGTATATTTGTCATGCAAACAAAGTTACTAACCTATTTAATACCTAATCCTATGGAAACAATTTGGGGAGAAATCCAAACTTCACATCATTTGGCCGATGGTGTTGTTGATGTCTGCACTGCAAGCCACGGCGGTATTATCGTTGATAAATACGTTGCCAAAAACTTTCTATCCACAGAAGCCAAACAAGTGGCTACTTACGAAAATGGCCATTATTATTTTGAGGAAGATTGCGATTGGGCGGTTTTCGCTTTTGAAAACCCTACAATAGTACCTCAAAACTGGCTGCAATACATTGAGGACTGCCTCAATAGATGGAACCAAGGTTATATCGATGACGCAAAAAGAAACGGCAACTATGAAAAGCGGTTGCTAAAACTGCATGAAATCATGGGTTTGCCTACGCCTGTTCAAACTGCATTGTTCAACTAAAAACTTATTCGCCATGATTATTCGAGTTACTTTTTGCGTGGAGGTCAATGTCCGCCCAGGCTTCTTTGACAAGCAGAGAATTGAAACCCGCTCCATTGATGGCGAATGGGACTCCATCGATGAAGCTTTTTCGGATGCTTGCAATGCAGGGGCTATCCCTGACAAACTTATGAATTACCAGTACGACTGACAGAAGGGCGGCCAATCGGTCGCCTCACTTTTTCTATCCGGTGGCCGTCCAGCGGATCCACCGCTGTCCGGCAACATCAGGCACGACAGCAAAAATCGGGCAGCCGTGACCTACCAAGCAAACAAAAGGACGCAAGGATGCGGCACATTGTTAGACTCGTCCTTGATTCCTTCGTCATTAAGTCCGAGACAAACCCTGTGCCACCAACACCAGCCTAAAGGTGTTGTGTCACACACTTGCAAACAAGAGAGTGGCACAACACCCAACGCAAAAGCCTTCTGTCCCAGCCTTACCGTCATCCCCCATCCTATACAGTAACTCGAAACGTCCCATCCCCTTTTCCCTTGCGTCATCGTTTCGGGATGCTGTATTGACGGATGGGATAGATGTCGGAGGTGGACGGAAGGCTTTGACATCAGGAAGGCAAACGGTAAGTTGTGACCGTTTGCACAACACAAATACACATCAGACCTCAGAAAAAGGTATTTCAATAACAGCAGGGAAAACGATTTTTCTATCCTTATACAAATGAAAAAAAGTTCAAAAAAAGTGATATTTTTTCAATTTTTTGTATTGCTAATTCAAATATTTTGCTTATCTTTGTAGTGCAAACAAACAAAGTTACTAACCTATAAATATTTGAGTTATGAGTACAAACCATCCGACAATCAAGACTGATGTCTACGAAATCATCAACAACAAAATTTGCGCCCTCATGGAGCAAGGTCAAATCCCGTGGAAAATGTGCTGGTCGAGAGGAAAAACCCATTTGGCCGTAAGTCATACCACTGGCAAGGAATATTCATTTTTGAATAACTTGCTTATTGCCGCCGATGATGGGGAATGGCCACACGGTGAATATCTGACTTTCAAACAAGCCCTTGCCGAAGGCGGCAGCGTCAAGCCTGGTGCAAAAGGTCATTTCATTACTTTCTGGACTTTCCCAGAGAAGAAGGAAATCCAAGAGGACGGAACGGAAAAGATTGTAAAGAGTGACCGCCCGATGTTGCGTTATTACTATGTTTTCGAGGTGTCACAATGCACGGGCATCAAAAGGAAGTACCCGAACACCCAGCCCGAAGTCAAAGAAGATGTCAACCCCATTGAGGCAGCCGAGGAAGTGATTAAGAACTACTACAACCGCGAAGGCATTAAACTGAATATCTGCGTAAGCAACAAGGCATATTTCAGACCTTCGACTGATGAGGTGGTTTGCCCTTTGATGGGTCAATTTGAAAACGAGGCGGAATATTATTCTACCTTATTCCACGAGACCACACATAGCACAGGCGTAGAAAACCGCTTGAACCGCTTCAAGAAGGACGACCACGACCCATTCGGAAGTGAAAGCTATAGCAAAGAAGAACTTGTGGCCGAAATGGGTGCAGCCTATTGCCTTGGCCGTTTGGGTATCGAAAACGATTTCACCGTGAAGAACTCCGCCGCCTATCTGCAAAACTGGTTGGAGGCTTTGAGAAACGACAAACACCTTTTTGTTTGCGCTTGCAGCCGCGCAGAGGAGGCCGTCAAGTTCATTTTCGATAATGTGAGGCCTGAAAGGAACTGAATCATTTTATGAGGATGTGTCGAGAATAGGCACATCTTCATTTTACCGCAAAGCCCCAACTCGAAAAAGTCGGGACTTTGCGGGTGACTATATCTTTTTTACATACCAACCCCAAAAAGTTTGTTTTATAAAATAGACTAATAAAAGTCGGCATCATTATCTTGAATAATCACATCCTACTTCGAGGATGGTGGTTCGTCAATATCTCCCGTTGTCTACAAGGATTAACATGGAGATAAATCTGTGTCGTCGCGATAGAGCTATGCCCCAAAATATGCTGGATATTGGCGATGTCGACATTTTCTTCAAGAAGAAGAGTGGCAAACGTGTGTCGGAAAGTATGCGGTGTAACATGCTTATCTATCTTGCAATCACTTGTTAGCCGATGAACCAACAACCTTACGGTCTGAGGGCCAAGTTTTCGCCCGATTCGGCTGGTAAAGAAACCGTCTTCAGGACAATCCGGTGTTTTGCGCACTTCCACCCATTGCTTTAAGGACTGCATAATCACGGGCAAACAGATGTCGACAATCCTTTCCTTGTTACCTTTCCCGATGATTCGCACTTGTCCCCGGCAAAGATCCACATCCTGATTCCTGAGACCGCACAATTCCCCGATTCTCATTCCTGAGCCAAACAACAGTTCAATAATCGCTTTGTTGCGAATGGCAAAAAATCGTTGAGTGTCATTCTTTACAGCATGCATCTCTGCGTCAAGCTTTCCCAAGATTCGCTGCATCTCTTCCTTTGTCATCACCACCGGCAACCTTACGGGCGGCTTTAAACGGACGTGTAAGCTTCGCAATGGATTGTTGAACACATCCCATTCCACTTCCAAATAGTTCATTAAAGCATTGACGGATGCAATCTTTCTTTTAATCGTTTTATAGCGATAACTCGACAATGACGCAATCCATCGTTTCAGGTAATCCCGTGTAACATCGCACAATTTGGCATCCATTCCCAAATCAGCGGCAAATTGTTCTATGTCAAAACGATAAGCTTTGATTGTTTTCTCATCCAGTTTTCTCTCAAAGCGGCAGTGGTTCAAAAACCCTTCTAAAGCCGCTGTAATAGTAATTTGTAGTATACTTTCTGTCATAGACGTTTTTCTGGCAATATACAAAATAGGCCGGAAAACGATTAGCGATAATAACAGATTATGGATGCGCAAATAGATTCTCAAAAAGTTGCCGACTATTATAATAAGCTTTCTAGTATTTG
The DNA here is from genome assembly GCA_902784425.1 of uncultured Bacteroidales bacterium. Taxonomy (GTDB): domain Bacteria; phylum Bacteroidota; class Bacteroidia; order Bacteroidales; family Paludibacteraceae; genus UBA1181. The sequence goes on along the minus strand of CACZUS010000037.1, from coordinate 2,596 downwards.
GCCTCAAAATGAGCCATGGTATAGACATACCCAAAAAGAGATTTCAAGATTCATTCACGAGCATCCTTTTGAGAAAAACGATTATGTATTGAATGCAGGAGCCGGTGAGAATGATTATGACATACAGGGACGCATACATCATGTGGATATCGCGGAGAAAAAGATTCAAGACAAGCCTCTTTTCACTGTCGCAAACATTGAGAAGTTGCCTTTCGAAAACGGCCTTTTCACAGGTGTCGTTTGTGTTGGCAGTGTACTAAACTATTGTGATGCTGTTGCTGCATTATCAGAATTATCAAGGGTATTGCACCGTTCTGGAAAACTGATTTTAGAATTTGAAAGCAGCTACTCCTATGAATATAAAGGTACACCGTTGTATGGGGTGGATGCGGATGTTGTAACCACAACATATTATGGCCAGCCTCATAAAATCTGGGTGTTTTCGCCTGCATATATCAAAAGAGTTTTGAATCAGTGTAATCTCAAACTACTAAACGAAGAGTGTTTCCACATAATCTCTGCTTTGGCATTTCATCTGGGAAAATCAGAGACGGACTCGTCGAGATACACTTGTCTTGATGCCATAGCGAAAAGAATACCTTTTGTCAAAAGACATGGTTGCAATGTATTAATGGAGTGCGTTAAGCTATGACTTTTTGCCAATAAACCATAAAAAAAAGGCTGATATTAGAGCCGCTGCAACATTGGCAATAATAATTGCAATAGAGGATATATCAATCCCAAATTTAGTAAAAATCATCCAGCACACTGCAGCAATAATAGAAGCAATCGCTACTATTCCCAAAATTGCAACAGGAACCAACCATTTCTTTTTCTTGGTAGCATTTGTATTTGGGACAATTACAGTGTGCGTTTTCTCTCCAGGCGTAAGTAACGGACAGTCAATATAAGATATTGGTACACTGTCAATTGAGGCTTGATTTCTTTTTATTTTTTCAAAAACATCACAAAGAATTTGACAATAGCGAGAATAATCCTCATTCGACATAAACCTTTTATACCAAACAGCATAATACTCTTTAATTGATTCGACAATTTTCATGTATTTGTCTTTGCTGATTTGTTTTATTCTGTCATTTGATTTAATGTACATGACGGCATCGAACGAAGAGTCTTTGTCAAGACCCAAAGGGAAAGTCATGTGATAAGCTTCAATCTTGCCAAACTGGCTCAAGCATAGTATTTTTTTGAACAGAACGCTTTCTTTATCTATGTCTTTCCCCCCGTTTCTATTATTAATCTCTACTATCCAATATAAAACATCATAACCGTTTTCTGCCGTGTAACTATTGAGCAAATCAAGATATGAAAAATAAGATGCGAATGAAGAGTATGCATTATCTATCGCGATATACTCATACGCCATTACTTGTACCTGTTGATGATAGGTCATCATCGCCAAGCCGACTACTTCGCCATCACAATACAAGATAAAAACCAGCACCTCAAAATGAGCTTTATAAGGTCTCATCAGCCAACTTGACAACTCATTAGAATTGGTTTTTATATCCGCAGGTGTTTGATCGACATAGACTTTCAACGCTTTTGCAAAGTCGTTTTTCAAACTTGAAGTCGTGGAATCGAATCTTTTTAGTTCAAACAGGTGTTGCATAATCTGTTATTATCGCTAATTAAACAATTAAAAAATCTATCATTTCACAACCTCCCAATGCCCGCTTTTGGCAGAGCCTATACGTTTAAGTATGCCCAGGGACTTCAATTTGTTGACATGATTCTGTACCGAAGTAACTGAAATGCCAGTCTTTTCCGCTAATGTTTCTCTGCTGATATAATTATCCAAGTATATCAATTTCAGGATTTTAACGGCAGTTTCAGACAACCCTTTAGACAACTCATCAGACAACCTTTTAGACAACCCTTTAGGCAACCCATCAGTTAACCCTTTAGACAACTCATCCGCTGTTGTCACCGCCTTGGTTGAGGGCACCGGCAACACCAATTCCACTTCATCCAAATCAAGTTTGTTCAGTAGTTGCGGTTCACCCCAATCAGTCTCTTTCCAAGCAGCGATAATCTTTGGAAAACCAGAACCGACATTTTCTCCAAAACCTATCATTCGCAGCATGTTCTGAATCTTCGGATTACGAGCCTTTGAGTTGCCGCCCCGATAAATGGCCTCCACAGGCAATTTCAGCAAACCAGGATTGCGGAAACAAAGATGATCGTCATGTTTTTCCACCCTCAATATGCCCGAATCCATCAGCAAGTCGCAATGGATGATGGAATTCGTAAAGGCCTCGCGCACTGCTTCGTGTTGTGGAGTATCATCGTTCCGACGGCCTCCTTTCTCCAACTTGAACGGCCTCGGCAGGTCAAACTGCACCTTGGGCGACACGATGCGGAAAAATTGGTAAAGGTTATTCTCCCACAATCCGTCGTAGGTCAACCGGTCATGGTAGCGTTCACCGCTCACAAGATGGCTCATGTCCAAATAGTCCATTCGGAAGTTGGCAAGCCTGTCCCTAATCGCCAACCCTTTGCCAAACATCATCAAACCTGCCAACGTCAGCCCTTCCCTGCCCGTCTTGCGGTCTTCTGTATAGCCGCCAAGATT
>CACZUS010000036.1 GCA_902784425.1 uncultured Bacteroidales bacterium | reverse complement strand
CAGGATAAAGGCATCGGCAAGTCAAGCCAATTACATACGTAGTCTGAAGATACATGAATCGCAAGAGGAGGTGGAACGCAATGAGGAATACAGTATCTTCACCTTCTTTCTTCGTCCCCAGTTTGATTTTCAGCAAGAACTATTGAAGAATGGAGAAGGAATAGAGGTGCTTGAGCCTCTTTGGCTTCGCAACGAGATAGGAGAAAAGATAAAAAAGATGTGGGATAAATATAAAAGAAAGAAATGAAAGACTTTGCAGCAATAGATTTTGAAACAGCCAACAATGAGCCATCATCGGTATGTTCCGTAGGTGTTGTGATTGTGCGAGATGGAGAGATAGTCAACACCTTTTATTCACTGATTCAGCCGGAGCCCAACTACTATATCTATTGGTGTTCGCGGGTGAATGGACTTTCTCACGAGGACACGGACGACGCCCCCGTCTTCCCCAAGGTATGGGCGCAAATCGAACCGTTGATCGAAGGTTTGCCCCTTGTGGCGCATAACAGTTCATTTGACGAAGGATGTCTGAAGGCAGTCTTCCGCACCTACCAGATGGACTATCCTGATTACGAGTTCCATTGCACCTGCGTTGCAGCACGAAAACATTTCGGGAAGCGTTTGCCCAACCATCAGTTGCACGTCGTTGCCGAAGCCTGTGGCTACCATTTGGAGAACCACCATCATGCACTGGCGGATGCGGAAGCCTGTGCTTGGATTGCTAGGGAGATATTGTAGATGATTCATTGTACTCTTATTTTTTTGTGAAAACATAAATTGTGATTAAATAATTGTTTAGTAATGTGTTATAATATAGAATTGGACATTTTACAATATACTTTTGAACATTTTGTAATGTAGAATTGAACATTTTGTATACATCATAAAATCTCAGCACAAATGCATAGCCATAGAGGTGAAGAGTGGACGCAGAGGCACCAACAAAGGATTACCACTCTTCGAAAAGGCCTTCCATCCAGACCTCAGTTTTGTCGTTGGTACAGGAGGTGTTGACATCGAGACGTTCTTGAAGAGCGATGTGGGGCGGTTGTTGTAAATAGCATGCATTAGTGGATACAAAGGCTTAGGGCTGAATGGAGAGGGGAAACTTAGAAAAGAATCAACATGTAAGGAATACTTACAAGTTCAACAAGAAGGGAAAAGAAAAGTATCTCGTGTCGTGAAATACCATATTCCCAATCGCAAGGACGGCTCAAAACGTCTTGCCGACAATACGCTCACAGCTCTAACCCTGATGATTGCCGAGAGCAAAATAAAGGTGAAAGATGTGATGGTGAAGGTGGTGCTGAACATGATTAACCAGAGTAACGAGTGACCCAGAGGCATGTACATGTATGGAGAGGAAACTGTTATGATTTTTTAGTACTTTTGGAAGTTGAGAAATAAAAATGAGATGACCTATGGAACCAAACATATTCAAATTTCCCTACACTGAATCTGTTCAAGACGCATTTATTGCATGGATGTGCGAGTGCTTCAACTCCAACAATGAACATAAAAAAAAGATCTCTGAGCTATTCATCAAAGAGTTACTTGGCGTCGATATCGATTTCAAGAGAGTCAAAGTGGAACAACAGGTGAAAAACATTGACATTTTGCTCACACTTGACACTGATAGCGAAAAGGAAGTCAATGTCATTATTGAGGATAAGACAGATTCCTGTTTACATGACGATCAACTTCAAAAGTACGTTGACAAATTAGACAAGCGAAATCAAATATATGTTGTCTACTACAAAACCGGTCATGTGAATGAGACCGCTAATACTGTTTTCTTTGATAAAGAAGGATATCACTACGAACCTTCCATTAGGTCAGAAGCCAGTCAAGCCCTTGGAACTCTGAATGTTCACAAATCTAAAATCTGCAAAATCAAGGATATCCATGATTTCTTCTTCCAAAAGAATGTTTTGAATTTAATACGGATTTGTCACAGCGAGATTCTTGAAGATTATGTTGAAAGTATTAAGTTCCAATATGATTCCTACTATTCAGATAAAGTCAATAGAAGGGACAGCAAGAATATAATTTGGGGGAGAATCTTCGAAGACCTCATCAAACAGGCTGGCAAGGACTTCCCCAGTTTGTTGTTTGCAAATTTAGCATTTTACCAAGGACAGTATTGGGAGATATATGTAACCCGCAGGATTACTGAAAATCAGGATCCTGAATCCAATAGATCAAACAACCTATTTACGGAACCTATTCTAAACATCAGGTCTGATTTGTTTGCCCTAAAAACTCCCATTATTCATTTTTTTCATCTCCCGAAAGAAGAAAAGGAAGGAAAATATAGAAACTTACGCTTCAATTCTAAATCTCAATCATATACTCTTCTGTTTGGACGTTTCAAAAATACAGACTTGAACAACCGTTCCTTTCAAGAAGACAATATTAACATAGAAGACATTCTCCTTTTGTTTCAAGCTGTATGTGAAGAATTTAACCGCCTTGTAATAATGGGCGAAGAAGATCCATTTGAATTATATCTCCATGACAGTTAGATTGATTGACAAATCCCATAAGTAGCCCAATGAATAGTGACTGGCTGTAATGTCAGCCACTTGTTTCTGAGGGTGGCATCTATTGTATAATGCTTTCATCTGGTTTTTGTTCTTTGGGATTATTATGGGAATTCTCGGTGATTTAAAAATAAAATTATTATTATTGCAAAAAAAGAAGGATGAGGTGCTTGAATAAACGCAAAGTATAGCATTCGAAAACGGATTTGGAACTTAATATTTGAATTTTATGGAGGAAAACGAGGTCATAGATTTGTTGCGATTTTTTAAAGAATTTAATGATGTGAAGGAAAAAGAGGAGAAAAAACTTCCTTATCACGTTAATGTAATTGAAGAATTGCATATAGATGAAAATGCTCATAGTCGTATTCTGTTGAAATTCCTGATGTATAAGAGTGCGAGAGGCGAGTATGAGATATTTCAATCCCTATTAGATTATATTATACGTAACAATAAAGGGAAAAATACATTTAAAAATATAAAAATCGAAAAGCCCGTTCTTACACAAGAAAAGGCAAGGATAGACTTGTGGATTAGAGATGAGAAATATGCAATAATATTTGAAAACAAAGCCCGTAATGCAACAGATCAAGAATCACAGCTTTCTCGTTATATTGAAGAAACAAAAAAAGATAAAAAGTATAAAAATGGAGACAATATTTATGTGATTTATTTGCCTAAAAATTATAAAGAACCAGAAGACAATTCTTGGGGTAATTATAAAGATGAATTTAAGGAACGATATTTTAATATGTCTTTTCAAGAACATGTTCTTCCATGGTTGAAAAATGATGTCATTCCTAATGTTCGGCAAAAAGATGTTTATTTGTCCTCTGCTTTATTGCAATATGTTGACTACTTGGAATACTTTATATTTAAAACAAATGAATTTCAAAAAAATATGAATATGGCATTAGATAAAAAAATTGAAGATGAGTTTGGCTTTCACTCTGATGACAAGATTGTTAAATTGATGAATGTACAAAAAGAAATAAAAGATGTCTTGAATCAAATGGATTCTCTAAAAATTAGATATTTTGAGGAATTATACGATGAATGGAGAAGTAATACAGTTAAATTGTTTCCAGATCTTCATCCAAATGAAAACATTCAAATAAGATATTGGCCTATCACACAGGTGCAAATAGGAAATATTAAAGTTTACATTTCAGGAGGACATACAGATCCATACAACTGTTTTTACATTGGTATAGGTCCTATTCTAGGAGACAAGAGAGATAATTTAAAGAGCGAATTAGAACTTGAGGAAGAAAACAATAATGGCATACATAAAAGTATAAAAATAGATAGATATAAAGAGGTATATGATTTTTTCAAGAAATTGGTGAACAATGTGAGGGAAAGTAAGATTTTAAAGGATTTCAAATAAAGAATGTAGCTTGCAACTAAATCATTGAAATAGGCACAATTGCCTATTTGTATAAAATACAAGATTCATAACACATGATTTTTTTAGACCTCTGCCCCCATCTGGCAGAGGTCTTCTTTTTCTTTGCGCAAAAAATAAAGAATCACTAAACAGTTTAGATGTTATGAAGAAAGAGATGAGCCTATGGGAGAAAATTAGCAAGGAGGATGTGCTCCGCGCGGAGGATGTGCTGATGTGTATTGACGATGAGGAGGTTAGGGAGATGTTCAAGGAGGATGGTGAATTGCGTGCTTTCACCCTCTCTGCTGAGGCAGACGAGGATGATAGAATAGAACGCTTGATAGAACAACTGAATGAACATGCCAAAGAGGGTGTGCCCTTTCGCCATGCTTATATCTGCATCTTCTACTCGGAAACACAACCTTTACTGGTCTCGGAACTGCAGACGTTCTGCGAATGGTTCCATTCTAGGTCCGAAAATATTATGATCATGTGGAATACGGTTGCTATGTCAGTACCTGCGTTTCAGACGGTTGTGCTGTGCGACGAACGTAGAGACGCAATGCATTGCGTCTCTACAACGGGGGGCAATGACATATTTGCATAGAATGTAATATCCATATTGTAAATTTTTCGAACCGTTGCCGTAATTTGACAGAGGTGTGTGCTTCCTTTGCCTTACGAAATATAAATTATTTGTAAATATGAAAGCTTATCGATTTGTTCATTTGAATGTTCACTCCCATTACTCGATAATGGATGGGTGCGCCAGTATTAAAGAATTGGTGGATGCCGCCATCAAAAATGGAATGCCAGGCATGGCTGTTACTGATAACGGTGGCATGTTTGGTATAATGGAGTTTTTCGACTATGTTAGCCGTGTTAACATCGAAATACAGAATTTTGGGAAGAAACCATTTAAACCAATTATTGGCTGTGAACTATATGTGGCAAAACCAGATTCCAAAGATCAAAAAAATCTTCACAAGGATTCGAATGGATGTCATTTGACTGTCCTTGCGAAAAATCTAACTGGCTACAAAAACCTCATAAAGATTGTCAGTAATTCTTGGACGGAAAATTCTACTATGGATCCTCTGACTAACAGGATGGATTTGGAGAAATACCACGAGGGACTGATCGTCCTCTCTGGTAATGTCGACAGTGAAGTCTTTACCGAAATTGTCAACGACGATATGGCTGGTCTAGATGAAACCATCCAATGGTACAAACAAACTTTTTCGGATGATTATTATTTGGAATTGCAACGGAATGTTGGTTGTGATGAGAAAAACAATATGCCAAGTGATCTAATGCTTGAACAACAGAAGGTTAATGCTGTACTGATACAAAAAGCAAAGGAAAACGGGATAAAGGTTGTTGCAACAAATGATGTTCATTATCTACTTCCAAAGCATTTGGAAGCTCACATTATCCTACAATGTAATGCTGCAGGCAAGACCATAGACGAGTTTTCCACTCGGCGGACAAACGACACTCGTTGGTTGAGGAGCAGAAAAGAGATGCGCAAATTGTTCGAGGATGTCCCTGAAGCTGTCGCAAGTACAATGGAGATATTTGACAAGGTTGAGTTCTATGATATACACCATGTCCCTGTTGTTCCCTCGATTGATATTCCCGATGGTTATGGAGATGATAAGAAGGTGAAAGAATACAACTATTTGGAACACCTCTCTTTCTCCAAAGCAAACCAAATCTATGGGGATGTTCTTTCAATAGAGGTCGCAGAAAGACTGAAATTTGAACTGCAGATCATCAAAGAACGGGGGACTTCTGGTTATTTCCTCTTTCTGCAGGATGTGGTTAATACAGCTCAGTCCGAGCTTGGTGTCTGGTTTGGTCCTGGTCGCGGTAGAAATGCTGGAAGTCTTGTCTGTTATTGCTTGGGTATCACAAAGATAGACCCTCTGAAGTATGGTTTGTCATTTGAACGATTGATATGTTCGGAAGACCCCATGCCTCTAGATATTGAATTTGATGTTGATTATGAAGGTAGGGAACGTATCGTCGAATGGCTTCAGCAGAAATATGGTATAGAACATTGTGCTCATGTTGTTAGTTTCTGGAAATACGATACAGCAAGTCCGTTTTGGAGAAATACTGTGTTGTATCATAAGATCTGTGCTCTTGGCGTTGATGCCTTTGGATTTACGGTCTCTAACGAACCCATTTCAAATTTGGTTCCTCTTTCTGTTTATTGCTATAAGGATTCTCGTGGCAATGATGTGGCATTGAGATGTGTCCAGTATGAGATTTCTCGAATGACATCATCAGGCCTCTTAAATATTGATTTTTATTGGCGTGATGAGTTGTCCCAAATGAGAGATATTTGCAAACTAATTAAGACTCGAAAAGACATGAATTTTAATATAGAAAAGATTCCAGTTGATGATGAGAAAACGATGCAACTGTTTCAAACGGCTCAAACTGATATGCTTTTGTATGATGAAATAACGATGAAAAAGTTCTTACAAGACTTTCAGCTCACATGCTTTGGAGATTTGACAATCTTGACAACCTTATTCAGCAAGTTTCGTCTAGAATCAATCGATTTTATTACGGATCTTATCAAACATAAGAAGTCGCCCAAGACAATCAAGTATATAATCCCTTGTATGGAACGTTATCTCCACGAGACTTATGGATATATTGTTTATTGGGAACAAATATTATTACTTTCGCGTTTGATCGCCGGCTTTACGAGAAGTGAGAGTGCTTTGTTGATTGATTCCATCAAAAACAGGAAATGCGATGTGCTATCTGTTATGAAATCCAAATTCATAGAGGGTGGCATGAAGTTTGGAAACAGAAAGAAAGTCCTTGAAAAGGTGTGGCATGAATTGGAAACTGTGCGCGCATTGTCAAAACCACATGTAGTATGCTACACTTGGATGTTCTATCAGATGGCTTACTTGAAGGCCAACTATCCCGAAGAGTACAATCTGGTTGTGGGGAAAAAGGATATATACTAGTACAGGACAAACCATGAATCGTCAAGTAAAGAAAGCACCGCAGTTCTGGATCAACCCGAACTTTCGGCTTAAATCTCCCCATTTTTGTCTTTCTTGGTTCAAAACCGACATTAACACACTTAAGCAGGAAACTTTAGTGAATAGCCAAGATAGAAAAGCATACGTGACGAACAGTCAATGCATCATCTGTGTGATTTCACCAGACCATGCCAAACTGGATATCGTTTATGCAGACAACACGAACTTTGAAAATTTATCTCTTCAAAAGTGGCTGAGAGAAACTATCCGCGATGAGATAACACAAAGAGCACAGATTGTGCTTCCTCAACGTTTGAGAGAACTTGGATTCTCAATTTGATTTCGTCACAAAGAACTATTTCGCAAATCAAGAGCACATTGAGGTTTTCAACAATGATATTAAAGGTTGCATTTATTATTATCCAAATAAGAAAGTTGCCGTTATTAAATCATATCATCCTACAAGAAGCAAAGGGAAACGGGATAAAATGGTCTATGAGCGAGTTGTATGTACGTTGATAAAATTATTAAAAGAATATTCCGAACCATTTGAGATGCTGAATGAATAACTAACTAGGATGTTCCTTATTTGAACTGAACCCCGAAAGTTTTTTTGTCCAACTTTCGGGGTTCAGTTCAATTATAAGGTTCTTTTTTTTAGAAATCTATTTTGCGGTTGTGCTGTGCGACGTAGAGATGCAATGACGTATATGCCCCTTTCCCGTAAAAATTTTTACCCCCTCATCATTTTTAACATATTTCCCTGCATCCTCTGCCACAAACTGGCAGACCCTCATCCTTCCTTTGTACCATAAAACATCAAAAAGGAGGTAATTATGGAAACAATGGAAAAGGAAACGGAACAGATGGACCTGCTGATGGCAGTGGAAAAGGTAGTGGAACTGTCGAAAGGCTCTCATTTGGATGAGGATTTCTTCCAAAAAGCGGCATCGCCTCTCAAAGTTATTGGTGACACGTTGGATCTCAGCGTGGAACAAAGTGTGTTGATATCATTGCTTATAGAGAAAAGTGAGTCTGGTTATGTCTCGATTTCTAATCTGGCAGACTATTTGCAATGTACCACGACTCGCATAATCCGCTATACGCCTACTATTGATGAACTGAAAGAAAGAAAATTAGTACGTTATCGTCATTCCGATGACAAATCAGTAGCATATCGGGTTCCCGCAGATGTTGTCGAAGCCTTTAAACGGGGAGAGAAATATACACCCAAGAGTAGTACAGGACTAAGTTGTGTTGAATTCTTTTGCGCCGTAAATGACATCATGGAAGACAGAATTGATAAAGAAATAATTACAGAGGAAGAATCTATTTCAAATCTTCTGGATTTATGTGAAGACAACAAGCATTTGCCGTTTGTGAAAAAAATGGATGAATATGGTCTGAATAGAGACGAAAAGACGATTCTTCTCTTGTTTTCTCATAAATGCGTTAACGAAGAGAAAGATATCCATTTCTATGATTTCATTTCCTTCTATGTCAAACCGATTATTGCGCGGCATAGGTGGAATCCCTTTGTGGAAAACAAACATATACTGCAACAATTGGGACTTGTTGAACATTGTAATGAGAATGGTTTTGCCAGCATTGATTCGTTTTGCCTAAGTAAGAAAGCTAAAGAGACTCTATTCCCTGAATTGAAACTGACATCAAATAGTGGGGAAAAGGTGAGAAATATTGTCAAACATGATAGTATTGTCCCTAAGCAACTCTATTACGATAGCGGGGTGGCGACACAAGTGTCAGACCTGAATCGCTTGCTGGAGGAAACCACCTATCGCACCATTTGCGAACGGATGAAAGAGAAGGGCTACCGCTATGGATTCACTTGCCTCTTCTACGGGTCACCTGGCACGGGAAAGACAGAGGCAGTCCTCCAATTGGCTCGTCAGACGGGTCGCGACATCCTGCAGGTGAATATCCCTGAAATTAAAAGTTGTTGGGTGGGCGAAAGTGAGAAAAACATAAAGGAAGTATTTGATCAATATCGTATGCTAGTTGCGCAATCAGACATTGCCCCCATCCTGCTTTTTAACGAGGCGGACGCTATCATCGGCAAGCGACGTGAAGGTGCGGACCAAGCGGTTGACAAGATGGAGAACGCCATCCAAAACATTATTCTACAGGAGATGGAGACCCTCGACGGTATCCTTATCGCCACGACGAATCTTGCCCAAAATATGGATAAGGCTTTTGAACGACGGTTCCTCTACAAAATCCAATTCAACAAGCCTACGCTTGAGGTCCGTACTAGCATTTGGCACACCATGTTGCCGGATTTGGCGGAGGAGAATATCCGCTTGTTGGCTGAAAAATATGATTTCAGCGGCGGTCAAATAGAGAACGTCGCCCGCCACTATACCATCGACACCATCCTCCATAGCGAAACATCATCGTCGATGGAATCTCTCTTTTACCATTGCGAGAATGAACAGCTGGGTAATGCAACAAAGAGACGTGTTGGTTTTTAAACTGATAAATATATGAAAGCCGATAGCCAAATAAAATCATTGCTCAAAGCCCTCTCTCAAGGGGTCTATGAGAAAGAACATATTATTGCTATGGCATTGCTCTGTGCCATAGCTGGTGAGAGTTTCTTTTTGCTCGGACCTCCAGGGACGGCGAAGAGTTTAGTGGCTCGTCGTCTGAAACTTGCCTTCAAAGAGGGTCAATCGTTCGAATATCTTATGTCTCGTTTCAGTACGCCAGATGAGATATTCGGACCCGTATCTATTTCCTTGTTGAAAAACGAGGATAGATACGAACGTGTGGTGGATGGTTTCCTACCCACCGCCACCATTGTTTTCCTCGATGAAATATGGAAAGCCAGTCCGAGCATACAGAATGCCTTGCTGACTGCCCTCAATGAGCGTATATTCCAAAACGGACGTAACACCATCTCTTTGCCCATGAAACTCTTGATAGCCGCAAGCAATGAACTACCAGCTGAGGATGAAGGTCTCGAAGCATTGTGGGATAGGTTTCTGGTGCGCATGGTGTCAAACTGTATTCAGAATGAGAAAACTTTCTATAAAATGATTCGCCAACAATCGTTTGAGTCACCTGTAATAGGAGAAAACTCACTGATAACAGAAGAACAGTACATCCAGTGGCAGAAAGAGATAGATGCGATTGATGTTCCCAATGAGATATGCGACATCATCACCTTAATACGCAAAGGTTTCAAGAAGGAGATTCAAAAGGAGGAAATAAACAAAATGAACTACTATGTCTCTGACCGTCGTTGGAAGAAATGTGTCCATCTAATGCAGGCATCCGCTTTTTTGAACGGCAGGAAGAGTATTGACATGACGGATGTCCCTATCCTTATGCACTGTCTATGGAATAGGGATGAGACAATTCCCACTGTGATTGATGTGATAGGACGTAGTTTTACAGAAGCAATAGACAGTAAACTAAACAAGATGGAAAATGAGATTGAAAAGGCTTTGAAGAAGGCTTCGGAACTACAAAAAGAGGAGGATGATAAGAACAACTTGACCTCAAAAATTGCGTTATTCAACTATTTCTATTATACGATACATGATTACAAAGATGGCAAATGCCTTTTCTACAAATCTGACTACAATTATATCAGTGTTGATACACCATTGGATGGTATCATCTATAAGGATGATAAGAAACAAGCATGGATTATTCATGCCATCTATACGGGCGCACCATTTGACTATAAAGTGAGGGATAAGACAGACGTAAAGAAAATTAAACTGCAGAAATGCAAAAATGGTATAATCATTGATGGAACTCCCTATGCTTTTGAGAGACAGCCGGGGATTTCGGCATCAGAGGATAGAATGCTGAATGATGAGAATTGTAAGGCACCCAACATGGCGGATTCCGTTATTGCAACAATAGACAATGAAATACGACCACAATATGCTAAACTGCAAGCTTTGTTCACTAAGCAGAAAAACATCTTTCTTTCTGACGATGAATTGAATCTGTTGAAAAATTATCTTATGAAATGCAATATGCACATTGAGGAGGTTTATGTGAAAGCACAGAATACACAGAAATTGCTCTGACGATTATGGATATAGCAAAGAAAATAGAAGAATATGATGAGGCGTTTGACTTCTATATGGACAGGGGTGAACTACCTGACTATATTCCTCAAGATGATCTGTTGGGTGGGTTCCTTGCTCAGACGATTCATGACAACCCCCAATTGGAGAGCCAAGATCCATTGTGGAAGGATTTATTGAAAGAGGAACTGATGAAATTCATAGAAGCAATGCTCCAAATCTTTCAACCGATAGAGGAACAATACCGAAAGGAGAAAGATTTTATTCTTGCATTCCTTGATGGTAGTTTGGAAGCGAAACGACAAATGTGGTTTCATGCGAAGAACATCATCACTTCTGGTTATTTAAAGGAGCAGGTTAATATCAGTGGCTATGAAGAACTATTGAGGGAAACAGACGCTCACGACATAGAGAAAAAGGAAGTCATTCTGACTACCTTGGCAAAAGACTGGGATAAAGCTTGTGACGAGGAATTCAAACGAAAGGAACAAGCAGCCTTGCATCGTTATCGTAAAAACTGGGAGATGCACTTGAGAGAATGTGGACTTTCTGACTACAAGGAACACAAACGTATTGAGAAGATTGTCTATTCCTATCCTGCATTGGCAGAGATCGTTCGTATCATCGGGAGGAAACAACCGAACCGAATAGATGAAATGGACGAGATGATCAAAAAGTATCTGCCCATCTTGCCCTCGCCACCCAAGCCAGCCGTGGAGATTGAGGAAATCACAACAGGACAAAACTTGCAACACATGATGCCTGTTGAAATGGCTATCATGTCTGACCATGAAACGGAAGATTTATTCTATCTGAAATATACTTCGCAGAAACTTCAGTTGTTTGCCAGCAAACCGAAAGAGGAAAGTAAAATAAAATTGGACAAACAGCGTATGGTAAAGCCACGACTGGAAAAAGGCCCAATCATTGTATGTCTTGATACTAGCGGATCTATGGGAGGAAAACCTATTCAGTTGGCAAAATGCTTGTTGCTTCAACTCCTGAGAATGGCAAAAAAACAGAAACGGAAATGCTATCTGATAACATTCTCAGTTCGGGCCAATTGTCTTGATCTGTCTCGATATGGTGCATGGAATCAGTTGAATAAGTTCTTAGAAAACTATTTCTCGGGAGGAACAGATGGGGAAGAGATGCTGAATGCCGCATTGAAGATGTTGCAGAGTTCCAACTTCGCCATGGCAGACGTTCTTGTCATCAGCGATTTCTGCTTCAACACACCTTTAGAACGAACCCGAAAGAAAATGAATACGGAACACGACAAAGGAACACGATTCTATGGACTTCAGATTGACAGTATATCTGACTGTTATGATGAAATTCTCGATAGGATTTGGCATGTAAGGATAGATAACAAGCTCATTTGGGGAGGAATTTAAATGTTTGTGATATAAAAAACGGGTTGTGTTGGTGCTGTGCCGTAGAGACGCAATGCATTGCGTCTCTACAACGGGACGTCAGGCGTCTGTGCCAGCAATGTAATTTTGATTCTGATTATGAGCGTTTTATTGTGAAAGCAACGATTTTTCTGGGATATTTCACATAAAACATCGAAAAATAATTAACTTTGTATATCAAAAAGATTTTTTAGTTGATATAAACAAATCAAAACCCTGAAAAAGGATTTTTATTTGTTTGCACCTAAGGTGGAAAATACTATGGTGCGGTGATTGAGTTACAAAAATGAGACAACCTATTGAATTACACAGTCTCTACGAACATGAGACAAACGCTTACAATCTGAAAGGTTTTCAACCTCAGATTGTCGATGCCGAATATTTAAAACAACTCGGCGTTACGATTGAACCTTCCGAAGAAACATTGGAAGGCCTTATCAAAGGGTCCAAACTCTTTATGGAACGGTTGAAAGAACACACCGTCATACCAAAGTCAATGCTCTATATGGAGGATTGTAATCTCGATGCTGTGGAGACTGAAATCCACAACTATACGGGACGTTGCCCAACGCTAACCTTCGAGGTGAACCCTATCAAGGGCTGTCATGTGGGATGTCAATATTGCTTGGTGACAGATGGTGTACACGAACAGAGACTTGTGGCATACGAAAACTACCACCTCTATGTTCGCAAACTCCTAGAAGAAATGAACGGCACTTGCTGCGAAAAACCAAATGCCGTGACACCAGAAGATATCCAGGAGCGCAGCCGTCTGCTGAATGAATTAGCAAAAGCCATCGTTGAAGCTCCTGAAAAGAAAAAAGAGATCGAACGAAAGATTGTGGCACTGAGCCGTGGCAAAAACTGGAATCATTACTACTATTTTTCACCAAAGACAGAAGCCCTGCAAGAGCCTACATTGTACACTGGCATTGCTCACCGCATACTGCGTGAGTTTATTGCTCACTTCAAGAAGTGCCCAAACTCCAACGCACGTCTCTTTATTGCTTCTAAGGCTGGTGCTAAACACCTCTTGGTCGAAAACGAGGGCGAAACCATTCTCGATCTATTCGAACAACTGAAAGGCAAGATGCAGTTCAACACCTCGGTGAGCATCATGCCAACCGCATTCCGCGACCTCTTAGAGCCTTATGGTGCTCCGATAGAAGAGCGAATGAAAGCCGTGCGAATGTGTCAGGAACGAGGCATACAGGCTAACTCCGCCTTGGTACAACCTATATTTGTGCCATACCTCACAGACGAACACATCAAGGAGTTCTTCGATATGCTCCATAGCGTTGGTATAGTAAACTATAAACCGGAATTCCTCACTGCCTGCATGGAGAACTTGGCTCAGTTGGGACAATGGCTCGGTCACTTTGATAAAACAATGGAGCGCGACCTCTATATGGACTATATCAGTCCGAAGAACGCCGACCACCGCAAACAACGCGGACGTACGGCTCCTAATCGTGCTCTCTCGCTGGAAAACATACAGAGACTGATGAAATATACCGACACCATAGGAATGTCTACGAGTATCTGTTTCTGGGTACGTAACCAATTACAGGTACCTACAAGCATCATACCTATCATCAACCGCAATGGATTTCAGTGCTTGGGCTATCAGTCGAAACTGTTTAAAAATGAGAAGTAAGGTATGAAGAGTGAAGAATTATCGTGTCAAGACGTTTGCCATCAGCTGTTTGCTGACAAAATCGAGTATTACCATCGGTGGTATCACGCCAAACCGATGTTGATTACCTCGGAGCGGCGCAACGAACTGCGACGTATGCATGCATTGCTCTATAAATCTATCGCCTATATGGCGGAACACTATCGTGAGTGGGTTCCCCAATACATGCCCTTGGACGATAAGGTGATGGAGGTGCTGGACAGACAGAGTCGCTATCCCTTTCAGGCAGGTGCCTACAGACCCGACTATATCATCCGCGACGATGGTCAATTGTTGCTGGTAGAGATTACTTGTCGCTTCTTCGGACACGGTATATGGTCTTCCTTTTACTCTGAGAACATGTCTCAAAAGTTTGTCAAGGAATTAGGCATTTACAACGCTCTTCTCACCCACATGCGCGACATTATCCCTGCAGGTCGTCCTATCTACGTACTGAAGAGCAGTGACAAAACAAATGAGATTGCACTTTATAAGAAATTCTATGAGTACTACGGACATGAGGTGACCGTCTATGAGGCTGCCGAAGTGGAAGAACATATAGCAGAGTGGAGTCATGATGCGGTGGTGTTTAGTGCACTGAATCAACAAGATCTTCTCTCTTTTAAGATGGAGACGTTGCAAGCTATGATAGATGCACGGATGATGAACGACTTCCGCACTATCTTTCTTACACATGACAAGCGGTTTCTGCATCTTATCTTCGTGGATGACTTTACACGAGAGTGCCTCACGGAAGAGGAGACGACGTTCCTACGTCAACATACCATTCCTACCTATCTGCCACCGAGTGAGAATTATGACAATTCGGAGATATGGCACGATGCCTTGACGCACAAGGATAAATACATCATCAAGCCTTACGACCTAGGCAAGAGTGTCGGTCTGTATGCGGGTGTGATGACCGATGAGGAGACGTGGAGAGATGTGATTTTCAATTCTGAAACCTCAACATTCAACCCTCATTATATTCTTCAGCCATTTATCAAACAGCGGACATACCCTTGTGAGTGGGAAGGTAATCATTATGATGACTACGTGTGTGGCATGATGTTGTGTATGGACGATCTCTATTTTGACAGCGGAATGTTTCGCACGAGTAGTGCACCTGTGACCAACAAGGTGGATGACCGCAAAATGTGCGTCATCCACAGTGACATTGCAGAACTAAAAATGATTTATAATGTACTATGATTAACAGTCAACAACATATAGCCATAATGCAGCCGTACTTCTTCCCTTACATCGGCTATTGGCAACTCATCCATGCCGCCGACATGTTTGTGGTTGGTGACAATCTACACTATATCAAGCGAGGTTGGATTAATCGGAACCGTATCTTGGGCGAAAAAATCCGTCCACAACTCTTCGGCATCGAAATCTGCCATGCTTCCTGCAACCATCTTATCAACGAGACAAAGCGTGTGGTTAGTCGCGAACGCGCGGAACATCTATATCGAACATTGATGTACAACTACAGCAAAGCACCACACTATAACGAGGCAATGGAGATCATCGAGCCTATCCTGTTAGATGAGGAACCCGACCTAACGCGCTATCTCTTCAAACAACTGAAATCTGTAGCCGATTATTTGGGCATCAAGACGGAGTTCAGGTTACTTTCGGAGGTATCACCCCGTTGGGAATGTAGGTCTCCCGAGATAATACGTCGCACCTGTGAGCACTTTGGGTTCACCAATTACATCAATCCATCCGGTGCAGGAATGGAGTACTATGACAAGGAAAAATTTCACGAGATGGGCATCAATCTGCAATTTTTGCGGCGCAACGAAGACATCCGCTATAAGCAGTATTCAGATGAGTTTGTTCAAGATCTGAGCATCATTGATTTGATGATGTTCTGTTCACAAGACGAGTTGCATGAAATATTGAATCGGTATCATTTTTTATGAAAATGTTTCTTTTTTTCATAGATTTGTCGCTCACAAACAATATCAAGTATGTTGAAAGCGACAAAATATCTTCTTCCCCTTCTTTCTGTATTTCTCCTTTGTTGTTCTAATAATACAAAAAAGGAGGAGAGGAAGTCTGAATGTACACAGGGGAAAGACTCTACTTCAGTTTGATAAATAAGAAAACCGATTGGGAAGTGGATGGTCTTAAAGGAAAAGTACAAGAGGTTGATGATCCTTCTTCATCGAGTTATGCATTGTATGACATAAAGGGTAATCGAATTAAGAAAAATGGGAATGGCGTTCAAACGACTTATTTATATGATGAAGAAGGGAACTGCATAGGGTCAACAAATACCATATCTGAATGTGAGGAAAGAGGTTATTTCTATGTACCAACAAAAAGGGTCTTCAAACTGGATGAAAGGGGTAACAAAATAAAAGAACTAAGATATAATGGAAATGGAATTTTGCTTGAATGGAGCGAATACATCTATGATGACATTACAAATGAAATGAAAGAACTGTCGTATAGGTCGGGAGGAAATTTGGAGAGTACCTGTTTGCTCAAATACGATACGAATGGGAATATGGTTGAATCATTAGGTATAACCTACTTTAATAAGGGGGATACCCTTATCCGCAAGAACAGTTGGAACTATGTGCGTACATACAATGAGAAGGGTTACATAACACATGAGAAGGAAAAATGGGGTAATAAATGGGATAAATCTGTTGAGTATATATACGACGAGAAAGGAAACCTTGCGGAAAAAAATGAAAGAGGGAACGATTACTATACGAAATTTGTTTATAAACACGACTCAA
Source organism: uncultured Bacteroidales bacterium (assembly GCA_902784425.1). GTDB lineage: Bacteria > Bacteroidota > Bacteroidia > Bacteroidales > Paludibacteraceae > UBA1181. Next base: position 30,072 of record CACZUS010000036.1, on the reverse strand, counting down.
TAGGAAACATAATAGAGGAAACCCAAATTAGGACTTGGGATTGGACAAAGAAAAAAGATACAATAGTCGAAAGATATAGTTATAAATATTATGAGTAATTCATTGAACATAAAATGGTTAGCAGTAATGGCAACGTATATCTATAATATGATTACCAAAAGATTAATCCTAATTCTGCTTCTGCTCATTCCCTCTTTAATGTCCTATTCGAAACTAGGACCGCCCCAGTTTTTGAGATTGGAGGTTAATGTGTTTGGGCGTGATTGGACATTTCCGCAAGATACGGTCACTCAAAAAATCATCCTTGAGTTTATTGAGGATGCGCAACTAACAGAAAACGACTATTTGGAAATCTTTGTAAGGGAGAGGGAACATCCAGCTGCGGCTATGATATTGTCTCGAAAGAGAGCCGAATGGCTAAGACGATGGATACTTGATAATGTCTCTGTTCCAATAAAGATTGTGGCTGTCGGTGCTCCCGATTATAGGTCTCAGAAGGAATATCCCCCAACGGACTATGAACGATATCAGAATATGTTTGCGTATATTACTGTGGTACGGGAATAGATTTTTTTATGCAATAATTACTTTGTACTGCATAAAATAGTACGTTTTTTATGCAATAGACTTTGCGAATTGAAGAAAAAAGCGTCTTGGAAACACTATCTGTACCCCCGTACATACGTGGCGAAACGGAGGATGAGCAGGAGGAATTCAATCATACCATGAGTATGGTATTTTTATCGCTTTTTCTCGCATTATGGTGTGGATTCTGTTGGGAAAGCGATACCTTTGCAAAAAAACATGTAAATCAGGAAGAACATATGGCCGATATCAGACATATTGAAGAGAAAGACCAACTACAGTTGTCCAATATCATCCGTTCCGTTTTTGAGGAATATGGAGCTCCGTTGGTCAACACTGTTTATGATGACCCTCGGACGGAGCATGTCTTTGATGCTTTGGTAGGAAAGAATGCCGAGTACTGGGTTGTCGTTGACAATGGCGTTATTCTTGGCGGTTGTGGCTACTATCCGACAGAAGGGCTACCAGAAGGGTATGCTGAATTGGTGAAATTTTGTGACTCAGGACATACCGCAACCACCATATTTATGGTCAAAGATTTGCAGTACCTAAGATAGTGAGATGTCAGCTCAATACGTCAGGAAGACGCCACTTGCCTATTCGTTCAGGTCAGTCTTGCTTCCCAAAGAGTCATCTAATCTCATACATCTCCATGATATCAAGCATCTTGAACAAAGTGCCTTCGATAGAAGCATGCCAGCTTTGATGAAAATGGCCATAGCACCAATGAGCAAGAGGATGGTTTTGATGTTTTAACATATTATAGATTTTATCCATTATCGCACGTTCTTCTGTGACATCATTGATTAATGAATTGTCATCATAAGCGTAGCAGCACAATCCATTTTTACTTTGTAATTCGCAGAATGATGGGGCGGTGTGAGTAATCACGGTGTCTATAGTACATTCCGCATTGATTCTTTCGAGGGCAGAAAAATCTATGGTTGGAGCTTCATTAAGCCAGTAATAATTTTTAGCAAACAGATCATCCGACTTTTGAATCCTATGTTTCAGTTTATACTGTTCCCAGGCATCTTGTCTGTATTTACGATCTATAGAAATTGCGCCACCAACACATAGAATTGTGTGGCCACATGCATTTAAGATAGAATAGTCTGGCACAGCCATAAATCTCTTGTTCATAAAAGACTTACCATCAAAGTAGGCTGGGTTGTCATGGTTGCCACGGATGAAGACAATCCAGTTGTTACATTCGTTCATCCTCTTGGCATTTCTTTTGACTATATTGTCGTAATATCCTTTATTCTCAAAACCAAATCCACAGTCGCCAGCAACAACAACGAGGGTATCTCGCATTTGATATTGAACACAGATTTTATTCACAAGGAGATTGAAGTCACCGTGGATATCGCCGCAAGCAACAAGGCATTTGCAGTTAGGAAAGTTGTATGTTTGGAAATTATTCATGTGTTAGATTCTCCCAATATGGGATTACATAGTTTTATTTGTAGATATTTTTCAAGAATAGTGCCCACACGAAGTAGTTGTGCATAATCCATCAACTTGCTCAAATTTCTATTGGGGCGTTCCAAATAATTGTTGATGATTTCAGAACAGACATCTATACCAACCTTGTTACGAAACTTCACGGCATCACATACACATCTTTCTACGTCATAAAGCTTGATGTCAAACCTATCTATCTCCATATTAGTTACACCAATATGGAGTATTGACTCTGTGTAATGATGCAATTCAACCTTTGGGAAGGATGGTACTGTTACTTTTCTGTCTCTTTTGATGGCAACATGAAAAGCTTGTGGCATGGAGGTCGTGAGTTGATGGATGTTCCATGCAGACCATAAACACAGAATGCCGTCGGGGACTATGGCATTGATGTCAATCATATTTCCACTAAGCTGGTTAATGTTGGCATATACACCACGACGCACTTGTATGAGTTCGCCTTGATGTACACTCTCCAGCATTTTGTAATAAGCTGTTCTGCCTTGCTCTTTTACGCTGGCTGAGGATAGATATGAGTTCCGTTCTTTCATATTCAATCTTCGAAATCCGTACAAATCTACCACAAATATTTTTAATTGTGGTGCTTTTGTACAGAAATATTTGAGATTAAGCGTTAGAATCGAGTGATTTTTGTGAACTTTTCCGAATGAAATGTTGCATAAAAGGTTGTATCATTACAACCTTTTGTGCATGATTTATGGGTATTCAGTTCATTTTGAGCTGATGATATCCCTAAAATCATCATATATAACTTCTACGAAATCTTTGTCTGAAAGATTAATCTGTCCCTGAAACACTGATGAGAACATAATGTGTTTCGCTTCCTTCTTCCATTCTTCGACCTTGTGGGAATCCCAACCGTCGTATCCATTGAGGTATTCATAGGTCCGTGCATATTCCCTTAGACGATCTGCGGTGTAATTGAGATTGTCGAATATTGATTCTGTCGGGCCTTGGTCGGCACAGATGATCACATCCTTGCATCCAAACAGCTTTGCTCGATTATATATCTGTATCCGGTAATCGTGCAGCCGTTCTCTGTTTTCGTCTGGTTGATGGAATGCTCTTTCCCAATGGTTCCATCTTTCCCGAATGTATATGTCAAGATCTACGTTTTCTTTGAAGATACGAATGCCTAAGTTCCTCTCATCATCCTCTATTTCGTATAGTTCGAAGGGCTCTTTCGTCTCACATAGAATGAGACTTGCCCAATCATTCGCGAAAGTCGCCTTGCGCAATTTGTCTATACCTACTAAATCTAGTATCTGCTTCACTTGGTAGTTTGCGACAGTCATCAGCAGGGGTCTCTTGGAATCGTCCACTTCGTATCTCTCCAGTTCAATTAATTCTAGCTTGTTTTTGTAATGTACGGTATTACTTGCAATATCATACTCGTATTTTTTGTAATAAGCGAGTGTGACATTCCGCTCCATTCTTTTGGCTATCTCTTGGGCGGTTTTATGTGGATCATCAACGGGCAGGTCATGCCCAAGTCCTATTTGTACTACATCCCATCCCATGGCTTTTTCTGTTTTTCTGTGAAGAATCTATTTGTCGAGGCAGTGAATAATATTTGTAAATATAAGCAATTGCTTGGATTGTTGAATATGAAGAGGAAATAAAATAGAAAAATACTTGAAAAAGGTTGTATTTTTGTAAATTGACAGAAAATAACAGACATCGCTTATGGAATGTATAATAATCATAATAGTCGCCATTATTGTCTTTCTCTTTGTCAAAAATTTCACCAAACGGAAACTGACATTTACGGTTTTGGCTATATCGTTTTTATTTTCAATTTTTCCATGTTCTTTTGTAATAGAGTCTGGCGATGGTCCAGGCGATGGATTTATATTCATAATTATATATATTTTTGCTATCGTTCCTTGGCTGATAATGTTGATGATGATAAACACAAAGAATTCCAACACATTTTATGAGCTATGTTGCGGGTTTACTATCATCATGGCTATTGTGTTCGGCTTTGTTTGTTTTGAGGCGAGGTTACAGTCTTCCATCATCTACGCTCTACTTTTATTTATTGTAAACACAGCATTTTATATCCTATGTGCATACACTATAGAAAAAGCCCAAACTACGCCAATGAAAATTGTTGCAGTCGCTTTAACTCTTGCATCCTTTATTGTGCCATACGGTTTTATGGGACTATGGATTAAGTGTATATAACAAATATCGCTTATGGGAATAATCTTCTTTCTGGCATTTATAGCTTTTATAGTATATGGCTTTGTTTCGAACAACAATTTCACAAAGCGAAAACTGGCATTTGCTGCGTTAGCCACATCATTTTCAATTTCTATCATTCCAAGTTCTGTCATTGGAATAATAGAAGAATTTCCATCTGATGGTGATGCTCTTGGCGGAGGATTTTTAATGATGTTTGCAATGTTTGGTGCATTTATTATTTGGATAGTATTGATTTCTCTGATCACAAATCTTCATCCATTTAAAGCCTTATGTTACGGAATAGCCATCATCATGACAATATCTTTTGTGTTCAATTGTCTGTTAATTGGATTCAACATGATGATTTTCCTTTTGTTATTAGCAAACTGTGCATATTTCATTCTTTGTGCTTACTTAATTGAAAAAGCCAAATCACTGCCACTTAAAATCATAGCAATCACATTAACTCTTACCTCTTTCGTTTTACCATTTATGGCACTAACCAATCCATCTATATAACAATCGACTCCATCCAATACAACATTTGATTCATAATACTACACCGTATGTATCCCCTCCCTAAACGTCTTATATTTCAACTCCAATAGCAGTTTTTCTCGCATCTTACTTATATTGCCATAATAGGACACTTTCCCGATGGTGGTTTCTGTTTTCAAATGTTTGAAAATGTCCCTTAATGCAGTGGTATATCGTCACCTGTGTACACTTTATAACGTGGACTTACTTGGTATGTAGGATCAATCTTTTTGCACACACCCAAATGAATCATTGTTTGCAACACATCGGAATTAGGATTGTTCAAATCAAGTTCTATTTTGTCCATTCTCCCGTTTTTAGCCCCATAAATAGAGGGCTCAATGCTTGAAAAATATAGTGAAGAATCCAAATAATGGCGATACAAGATAACTTTGTCATAGTATTTTCTGGGAATCAAATTTACATAAACAAGACCAAAATCCCTAGGATGGCCACCAACCATATGTAAGATTTCATCTGAAGGCACACCACAATTTTTATCATCAGATAATATTATATAGCCAGGTCTTGTACCTATAAAATCTGATATAATTAGATTTTTTGGATAATAGCCATCACACCATGACTTCACTTCGAATCCATTCAATACAACTGTTGTGTCGTAATAATACAAGGCTTCAAATTCAGGCCAACGTTTCTTTATCTCTAGTTCAGACCACAATCCAAGATTATATTCAACACCATCAATTATAGAGTAAAGATTTGTAGCGTAAAGTTCTCTATAGGAGAACTCGATTTTTATAAACGCATAGAGGTCTCTTATATTTTTTGTTCTTTCAGAATTTCCCATAAACAGTATGATTTATCTTAAAATGCAAATATGTTCCACTTTAGAGACAGTCAGACGAGTCACCGTAGTCCTATCTGCTATGTCCTGCACGGAAAGATGCCTGCGCTTGCGTGCCAACAGAATCTGTTCACCCATGATTTTCAGGTTCTGGATCAATGCCCTTGGCATAGTTTTTTCCAAATGTATTCTTTCCCATGATTGTATCTTATTGAACACAAAAAATAAAATGTTTAATATAACAGACGTTTTTAGATTGTCTCCCTACACCGTATGTATCCCCTCCCTAACCGTCTTATATTTCAACTCCGGCAACAACTCTTTTCGCATCCTACTTGTGTCGCCATAATAAGACACCTTGCCAATGGTGATAAAGTCTTGTGTCAGTGGTGCTCTACAGCCTGTGAGCAGCGACACTTTCTCGAAAACCCATGCGGCGGTACGGATCATCCACATCGGCATCACCCATGGTCGGTGCGTATGCCACTCCTTCGTCGCCTCATCCAGAAATTCCTTAAGCGTCTGAACTCCTTCATCGCCCAGATGATAGATGCCTGATGCTGTCGGTGAGAGAATGGCGGCTTTTGTTGCGGCTACATAATCTTCCGTAGAAATCAGATGTATGTAATTAGGCTCTTTCCATATTCCCAATAGATAATATTTTGAAAACCAATGTGCCGCATCAATCATAAGAATTCCTTTTCCATAGACCATTCCACAACGTAGTATCACCTTCTCAAATCCCGTTTCTGCCATCAGCAACTTCTCCTCCTCCAAACGGGTCCTCGCATGTGCTGAATTGGGTGTTCCATCCAACCGTCCCGTCGCAGGATGCTCAGGTGTCGTCTCTCCCTCCACATGTGGGAAACTAAACAGAATCACCTTCTTAACTCCCGCTGTTTTCGCTGCTTGAAGCAAATTTGAAAAATATTGGGTGTTGGTAGTCGGAAGAAACTTCTCTGGATTCGCCATGAAAAGGATTCCTGCGAAATGGATAACCGTATCAACTCCTTGTAATGAAGCTTCGATTGTACTAACATCCCTCAAATCTACTTGGAAGGGTCTCACTTTCTCACTGTTCAACAAAGAATCTGGCAAGGGTCTCTTATGCCAAAGAAGATGCAACACTACATCTTCGGAGAGAAGCCCCTCCGCCAAAATACTTCCTAAATTTCCTGCGGCTCCTGTTATTGCCACTACTTGCTTTCCCATACACCAATATTTTTTGTGAATAATACAAAAAAGAATACCATAGAAACAAAGATAGTTAAGTTGTTTCAAAAATGATAGGAAAGAATCTTTTTTTTATTCCCATTTATCCTTATAGGAATCCATAGAATGTTACTTTTTGCCGTAGGTTGTGAATGCTTGTTGTCTTGATAAAAAAATCCCTTTATGTTGTCTGCCAACCGTGACACGGAAAACAATTTGCGTAAAATGTACTATTATATGTTGAATTACCCTCGTACATTAATGCATTTGTCGGAAATTGTAAAATACATCAATAAAGAGTGTAGTCGCAACAATGTTGGGGAACTCGACAAACTTCAATTTGTTTTGGATTTTGTTCAAGAACCTAATGTGAAATATAGTTATGATCATGATTGCAAAGAGATTCATTATCCAATAGAATACATTCGATTCCCTGACGAAACACTGTATGACAGACATGGTGATTGTGACTGTAAATCATTTCTGGCTGCCAATTTGTTTCACCTGATGGGCTACAATGTATTGTTCCTCCTTTCGTATAAATTGTCTCATAGCGCTGTCTGTATTGAGTACAATCAACGTTGGAAGTCTTTTATGCAAAACTCCTTAGATGATGTGATCATTGATGTTGATGGTCGCAAATATGTCTATTGTGAGACCACTTCTGACAATTTCAGAATTGGAGGCATCTCATCTGAATATACCGCCAACGATTTTGAAACTAGAATTGAATCTAGAGGTTGACGTTTTGCTATTTTAGACCGTTCTGTTCTTTTTTCTCGCTAGTCCATAATCTTCTAGTATGCATCTTTGATACGTAGAAAAGATTTTATTGCAAAAAACTTGTATCAAAAGAGTTTTTTCCTATATTTGATTGCACAAATATTGTTTTACATCACAACTCTTCTCACATGAACGGACGAATTAAAATATGCACGATTACTACTTTTTTGACGAGTATGTTTCTATCAACAGCTTTCTCTGCGGAGAGATTGACGGTTGATCTGACAACTAATGTTCGTCCTGTGACCCATTGTGCATCTGGTTCGTTGTATGGTATGACCGAGACATTGCCTGCGGATGTGAATGAGCTTGTTGCTCCGTTGAGGCCTCATTTATTTTGTCAACCTCCATCAGGGAAGTCTGGTAATCAACATGATTTTGGCGATGCATTTATTGTTGCTGATAGACTGAAGGGTACAACAGCTCAAGTGCAGTTGCTTATGGCTGATTTGTTGCCTTACTGGCCGTATCAATGGCCTGGGAAAGACAAGTGGTTGGAGAGTGTGGAAGAGGTCTTGAAAAGACATGCGGCTTCTGATTTGGAGAATATTCACAGTTATGTGATTTGGAACGAACCGAATGAGACATGGCAGGATGAAAATGGAGACTTCTTTGAAACTGTATGGGAGCCAACCTACCGACTGATTCGTCGCTATGTTCCAGACACTAAAATTGTAGGTCCTGCTACATCGTTCTATGGTAGAGATATGTTTAAGAAATTTCTGACACTTTGTCGAGATCATGATTGTCTTCCTGATTTGGTCTGTTGGCACCAATGGGGAAGTGGAGGATTTATACGTGCGGTGGAGGATTATAGAAGTCTATTGAAGGAATTAGAAATCCAAGAGATTCCTCTATGTATCAACGAATATAGTTGCAGCTCTGATTATGAAAAAAGAAAGTATGAGGGCTGTCCAGGTTATAGTGTCCCTTTTATTGCGAAGTTTGAGAGAAACAATGTAGAGAGTGCCACTATCTCTTGGTGGTTCCCTGGATTGCCAGGACGTATGGGCAGTCTGTTGACGGAAAGTAATGAACGAGGAGGAGGGTGGTGGCTTTATAAATGGTATGGTGATATGTCGGGTTACATGGCAATGGTGTCACCCCCTAATGATAAAAGTGATGGGTTGGATGGATTTGCTTCGGTGGATAAGAATAATAATCAAGCAAGTATTATACTCGGAGGAAATTATGTTGGGGATGTTGATGTGGTCTTCCCTAAATTGCCTGGTTTCTTGCAGGGAAAGGTCAGTGTTCGATTGGAGCGTGTCACATGGAAGGATAAGGATATTCCCGTTAAATCAACAGATTTAATATCAGAAAAGGAGATGGAAATCAAAGGTGATAGCTTTACAATTGCAGTAAAGGTGGAAAGTGAACTATACGCCTATCGGATTACAATGACGGCTGTTGATGTGCCACAAACTCCTTATCAAAATGTGATAGCTTCTATACCAGGCGTCGTAGAAGCAGAGAATTATGATGTGGCTGGACAAGGATTCTCTTATTATGACAGGGATGCTGAGAATAAAGGCGAAGAGTATAGAGACGATTGCGTGGATATAGTAAAGGCAGGAGATGGATATGCCATCGGTTATACAGAAAAGGATGAATGGTTAGAATATACTGTAAATGTAGAGAAAACGAATGATTATGTCATATCAGCCTATGTCTCTAATGGAGGAGAGTTGGATGGTTTCCAATTATATATGGATGATGAAAAAATAACGAATTGTGCGTTTGACTAAAGGGAAACATGTGTTGAAACTGCTTATTGTGGGTAGTTATGTGAATGTGGATTGGTTAAAATTTGAACCATACAGTGTTGTTGGATCTCCTGATGTTTTGAATGAAGAGACCATTTTATCATTGGAAAATGCACGTTTTTATGACCTTAGAGGTAATGAAATACCTAAGAATGCATTGCAAAAGAACAGTGTTTATATAGTTGTCTTGTTTGATAGTAACCGCTCAATTCCTTTTGTGAAAAAATAGGGTGAGTTCTATCGATTCATCGTTTAAACAGCAATAGTAAAAATCTGAATTTATATACTAACAGGGCTGACTCCTCGTGGGAATCAGCCCTGTCTAATTGTTTATAAAGTCCTATATCTATTTATTCTTCGTCAGGAATTTCTATTGTGTCTAAAGAGGAATCAGCCCTGTCTAATTGTTTATAAAGTCCTATATCTATTTATTCTTCGTCAGGAATTTCTATTGTGTCTAAAGAATCAAAGAATACAGGGTCTGTCATGTTCAATGCATATTCCAAGTCAACCATTACATTATGTCCGCAATTCTCGAATGTAACACTAGCAGGCATTTTAAGACCTTCCACTTCGTTACGATCTCTATCCCATAATACGGTTAGTGCATAGTTCAAAATATTTTGGAACTTTACGTTTTCTAATGAAATCATTTTAACACCATCCGTATAAGCAGTGTGGATATATAGAGCAGAATTGTCTTCTCCCTCTTTATCTGCAGCGCAGCTGATGGTGCAGTTCTTCATGTAGCTACCACCTTGATTTTGAGTGTCGCTTTCAAATATGATTCCTTTCCAATATCCAGCTTCGTTTTTATATCCAGTTAGTGTTACAGGTTTGCCCTCTGTACCATTGATTTGTATCAATCCAGAAGGAATCCATATTCCTTTGCCATTGCCAAACTTTATGGTTACGTTTTCGTTGACTATCATACGACCTTCGCCTTCGATGGTGAAATCTTCGTTGATGAGGTAGTCATAACCTAAATCGTTGAAGGTGACCGTTTCGTCGATAGTGTTAGCATAGAAATCAAATGTTATGCAGTTGATCTTGTTGTTGGAGTAGATGTTGTTGTCAGCAATGTTTTTCAAGAACTTGAAACTTTGTAATAACAATGGAGACTTTTCAACATTCATAATGGTATTGTTTTCAAATGCTGTTAACGCATTGTCTGCAAATACATTGAACACACCATTTCCTAATGATCCATCAATGAGACAGTTTTTCACAGATACAGATCCTTCGCTTTCGATACGAAGAACACCTTGCTCTTTTTCACTACCTCCATGCATTAATGAAACGTATGACATCTTGTTTTCTGGTCTGTCTGTGAAGTATCCAATATATCCCCACGAGCCATTTGGACTATTGAGCGTTGGTCCATGGAAAATGATTCCCTTTTCCTTCGTACCTTCCATGCTGATGGCTCCATTGTCACTACATTGCAAGTAACCTCCTTTTTGTGCGAACGCAATGGTGACACCAGCCTCGATAGTTAGTTTAGCTTGATTTTCCACGGTCACTTGATCGTCAATGATATAATCTACGTCAAGTCCTAAATCTTTTAATACAGAGTCCTTTGTAATGTAACCATTAAGATGAATGGCTCCTGTGTTTTCCACGATGTTTTGCACTTCTTCGTCTTCTGTACATGCAGCCAAGCCGCATCCTAATACAATGGCACTGAAAAATGCCAGATACTTCCAATTCTTTTTCATAAGCTTCTTATTTATGGTTAATTTGTTGAACTCACCTTATGGTATAAGTAAAATTATTTATGTCTATGTTCTGTTCCAGTTATACGATACACAAATATATACAATATCTTTTTATATGTTTCACAAATTTTTTAAAATAAAAGTGGGTTCAGTAAATTAATTTCATAGGATTTCTTCTAATTTGAAAAAAAAGAGGGCATGCCGTTGATTGGCATGCCCATCTCTTCCTAATAGTGTAGTCTCATTTTAGTTGGTTTTCATTCTATTTCTTAGTAAATCTTTTTATGACGGTACCCATTTCAGTCTCCATCATTAGTACATAAGCACCTTGTGATAAAGAAGAAACATTAATGGTGAACTCTGAGCTGTTTGTCTCTTCACCCATCATGATTCTTCCTGAGATATCAGAAATGGAGTAGCTAGTAACATTCAAAGATTCAGCTTTCACATTCAATGAAGTCTCCACCAAAGTTGGGTAAACTGAGATAGAACCGTTCAAAACATCAGAGTTAGCATCTACCGGATTCAATTGAATGATGTAAGGGTTGCTCAAAGTACCAAGCGTTGCATCGTCTGCATATACGAGGTCTTGATCCAATACATATTCAAAGCCGTTGTAGATTACTTTGATTGTCAACGCGTCGGCTGACTCGCCACCCATTACGGTAAGGAATGCCAAAGAGTTGTCATCCGTAGCGGCAGCCGCACGGCATTTGTCCTTAGCGTCGAAGATGCCTATCTGAACGTCGTTAAGAACATCGTGGCCATCTTTTACCACTGCAACGATGGTCATGTTGCCAGAGTATGCAGTTTCATTGACAGTCTTGTAGACGGTCTCAGTGGTTGTGTTCTTAGAGATGAGAGATCTCAAAGAAGAGCTCTTAGCAGGATATTTGAATGTGCGTTTTTCACTAGCCACACTCTTGAACATATATCCCTTGCCAGGAGTCAACGCGTTCAGCGTACCTACCCACTCGTAACCCTCGTAGTAAGCGAATCCGCTTTGTCCTTTGACCATATCACCATCCACAGGGTTCAAATCAGCGAATGCCTCGTTCAATGACATGATGGCAGTGCTGTTGAATCCGATCCAGTTCCATCCAGACTTGATGGTTACCGTCTCCTTGCTAGCGTCTATTGCATCGCCGGCAACTTGATAGTCGGTAGCGGTGTTCATCTGAACTTTGTACATAGAACCGATCTTTACGGTCTTCAAAGCACCAGAGAACTCATCGCCATTGGATTGAGAGAAGTTGGTCTTTGATTTCAAAACGTTAGTCTTGTTAGCAATATCGCCGAAGACAGCGTTGATAGAGTCGTTGGATGGTTTAACATTCAACGAGATCCAGTTCCAACCCTTCTTCAAATCCAAATTCTGCTCTTGCAACTTGTTCGAAGAAAGAATGATAGGTTCAGCCATAGAACCGTACAATTTGTTCGAAGAGAACTTGATGTTTGAAGAGGTGCTCAAAGTAGGGTATGTCACACCAGTGGAAGCATCCCAAGCTTTGAATACAACCTTCTTGTTAGCATCGGTTGAGTTGCCATAGATGTCCAAAGAGACGAAGTAAGCATCGTAGCGAGAATAGTACTTAGGAGAAGCGACTCCCACGCAAGTACCATTGATGAATGCAGCCACTAGGTCTTCAGTGTCAGTGCTATAGTTGTCATCCAATTTCAATTGAGCGATTACACTCATTGAGTTTTCGAACTGAGAAGGATCGACATTCCAGTTAGGTTTGCCAGCGTTCACCTTCAAGTTGAGGGTGAATGGTACGTTGATACCCTCGTTACCAACAAGGTAAATGGTCTCTTCGTAAGAGCCTGTTGGTACGGCGTTGCTAATTTGGAACTCGATAGTTTCAGATTTCAAAGCAGATAAAGAACCGCTGTTCTTGCTAGCAGTCAACCAAGAAGGAAGATTGCTGATAGACCAAGATTCAGTAGTAGCGCCTTGGTTGACAACAGAGACATTGAATGAAGCCTCATCCTCAGTGTTCTTCTCCAAAGAGATAGCGTCGTCACCCCAGATCAAACGATTTTGGTTGACGTATGCGCTCCATGTAACAGGCAATGAGAAGTTGTTGTTCTCATCACGTACGTTCTTCACGGTGAAGTTAACTGTTGTACCTTCCAAGCGACTTGGATTCTCATTCAAAGAGATGACGATGGTTCTTTCAGAAGCAACGAAGTTGTAGCTCAACTTGCTCATGTTTGGCTTAGGTTGCAATGCAGGAGCAGAACCAGCCTTAGATGATGAACCTTTTGCGTCACCTACTTTATTTTCACTCATATCAGTTAAAGTAAGCTCAGATTTGGCAATGCCTGCGTCGTATACAGTCTTTTCGAATGGATAGTAAGCTTCCAAACCAGCTTCGTCACCTTTCAAACGGATGTAACGGTTTTGATCAATAGCTTTTGCATTGAAGGTAGCCAACCAGTAGCGAACTTCATCTACATCACCCTTGAAGTAGTCGGTGTAGTCGTATGTAGCGTAGCTTGAGCAGTAGCGTTGAGCACCGATTGTCAATTCAGGAGCCTGTAAAGCAGGAACCTTAGAAGAGGCAATTTGTTTAACAATTGAACCATCCATGTAGATAGTGGTTGTACCATTGCGCAATACATTCATTGCTACATGGTGCCATGCGTTATCAAGATAGTTGTTGGTAGAAAGTAGATTCTCCACGCTGTCTGTTAATAACGTCAAGTAACCATCTGCATTGAATTTCAATGCCACTTTCGTGTTGGCACTCCATAGAGTAGCGTTCTTTTGGTTTTTACCACGGAACCACATCTCCATCATGTAGTCGTCAGAACTCAAAGCAGTGCTGCGAGTGATATCGAGTGACAAGTGGTTTTCACCATCAAGATTAACCGCATAGTTCGTATTGTTCAGATACCAGCTGTCGTTAGCCAATACCATGTTGCGACTGCGTGCAATATCCTTAGCTACCTTGCCATGACCTTCAGAGAATTTCCAGTAACCGATTAAGTTTTCGGTAGAAGGAACTTTCGTGAAATGCATTTGGCTTTGAGCCAATGTGTTTGAGCGGTCGGTACCCCATAATGCTACCTCACTGATAGCACCACGGATCTTCTTACCGAATGACAATGTACCAGTAGCTCCATACTTAGGAAGTTTCTTGTTGATCAACAATGATTTCTGCTCGGCATCGTAAGCTACCAAAGAGCTAACAGAAGAAGAGTCATTGTCTACAGAGCAGCACAACGTTAAGAAACACCATTTGTTGAATGGTATTTTGCCAGAAGAAGTCACCTTCTTACCATCGATGTTGACTGTCAATTTACCCTCATTAGATACAGAGACAGTGAAGTTCTCGTCTTTAGAAGAGTGATTCAACAAAGTACCGCCAGAAGAAAGGTTCACCCACATATCGATAGAGAATCCTTTGTTAGCAAGAACGATGCTAGCTTCTGTTGCAGCTGCGTATTTAGATGTGCTATCCATCTTCAAGGCTACGTTGTGATCCACTTCAGCATCGTTCAACACAGCTTCAACAATGAAATTGTCAGTGTTAGAGAGCAAGCTGTTGCGGATATCCTCATTGTAAGTAACGCTGATTTCATCACCAGCATCTAAGATACCATCAGAAGGATTAGGAATACCTAATACCTGAGGACGAGCCATATCCTTGATCAAATCGATTGTCTCACTCTCGTTGGTAATGATGTCGCTTGCACCCTTAGCACATACAGAGATGGCGCGGAATTGATAAGTTTGATCATTGAACAAGTTAGAAGACATAGGGAAGGATACAACCTGACGTGAACCTTCAAGATCCTCTACCATCAATTTCTCTGCCAAGTTCCAATCGTTGTCACGCTCACCCTTGTATTGTAGACGGATCTCATTGAAGTTCAAATAATCCTTCTCGAAATCTTTTATAACCAATTGAAGCGTGTCGCCAGTAGAATTGTTCATTGTTCTGTCATCGATTTGAAGAGTCAATGGAGAACAGCTAGGAACGAATTCAGCAGACAAGTAAATCGTATCAGCGATGTCGTCTTGACAGCTAGAAGAAAGAACCACAGCGATGCTATCATATTTCATGATATCCATACGAGATTGTTTGATCTGAAGGTTCTTGTGAGTAGTCTCCATAGCGTATACTAGAATCTGGCGATCAGTAGCAAATGGCACACCGTCGATAGACAAAGCGGCACCGTTAGGATTTGTTTCGTCTAATACTCTCATGATAAACCATACATCATCACCTGTTTCTGAAAGGTTATCCAAATTCAATGTGTAGTTTGCTACAGAACCACTTGGTATGTCTGTCGCAAATGGATTCTCTACAGTGATGCGAGGCATTTCAACCTGCATGGTTTTTTCTGAAATGACATGTTTGCCTGGTTCGAAGTATTTGGTCTTCACCTCATCCTCGTAAGGACAAGTTGTTTGACCTGCACGTGTGTAGAAGATAGGACCGAAACCGTCGCCTGCTTCATAAACATCGACAGTCAAAGCGTCGCCATCTTCTTCTGCAAGAACATAGCCTACATTGGTGCAATGAGACATTGTTGTGTCGTTGCCCCAATCTTGTTGATAACCCTCTTTGAGCTCTACTTCTACGCCTACACCAAAGCGGTTGATAGCAACTCCAAACTCTGTACCTACTACAAGGTATGCTTCTGCGTGACTTGTAGTGGTTTCGGTTGTGTCGTTACATGTTTCCACAGAGTGTTCTATGGATGTTCCGGAGTCGAATGAATGGTTGATGATAGGAGAACCACTTGCAATCGCTTTTACCTTCATCTTCTCATTGTTCTCCAATTGACTCTTCCAAGACTCAATCTGGGCGTTACACCATACGATTGTGTCGGAATAAGTCTTTTTCTTGTCTGGGACAATCATGATATAACTTGGACCGTGGTCTTCGTCTTTACTTGCTTTGTCTCCCCAGACTTCTTTGTCTGTGTTTCTTGCACCTAAACGTTCGTCATCTTTGCTCATCTTTGTAATGTAGATAGGAGCGTCGGTTCTGTTAGGATATGATTCATTGTATTCCTCCTCTGGCACGTCTGTGATAAAGATGGAATTTCTGATCTTTTCGTAATTAGGAATCAATGTATTTTCCACATAATTCTGAGAATATTTAAACGCAGTTGTGAAAGATTGACCTATACCTAATTCCTCTTTCATTTGAATGCTGTAAGAACCATTTGACGTTGGACGAGGTGCTACTGTTCTCTCCATACCGAAGATGTAGTTGGTACCTGCACCGATAAAGACGTCACCGTCAGCACCTACATAGTCAGATCCGTCGGAAGTACTAATCGTCTCTGTTGTTGTCGTTGTTGTTGTGTAAGAGTGCTCGTCGGTATAGCTACCGTTGATTTCTGTACCAACAATCAAGTCACCTTTTGTCTCTACCTCACTGATGACAACGAAGCCGAGACCTGTACCTGCAGCCATTCTTGTTCCCAAATGAGTAGTAGTCTTTATCTCATTTTGAGAATCGAAGGCTTTAGACTTGTGATAGGTGTGAGAGAATGATGTTCCCTTCTCTAGGTATGCAGAAGATGCAGATCCAGGAGGGTCACGAAGAACGAAGGAAACTTTGTCTGGACCGCCCGTAACGAAGTTGTTACCAGATTGCAATCCACCCAATACGATACCTTTGAATAGACCATTTTGATCCCATTGATAAGTGGCACCTTCGTAGTTGTAGGTGATATTCATACCTAATGTGTATGGCTCAACAATGTTAGGGTAGGAAGCTTGGAACTTATATGTCGTCTTTCCTTCTTCATTCAATGTCAATGCGCCAACACCTGTTTGTATAACGTCTCCATCAGAGAATGCATTTCCTTCCTCATCCTTTCCGTCAGAACCAGCAACGATGGTAGCACCCATATCATTTGCTATGGTTATCTCTGCACCCGTTAAAGGAATCTTGGTGAGAACGACGTCACTATCTTTATTTTCGTATGGTTCGTATCCGTATAGATTATACGAATATTCGTTCAATTGAGTGTACAATGGATAGCCAAATGTATACTTGATAGAGTCGTTGACTGTATTAAACAACGCAATTGTGTCCTTTGTGTCTTTTGCAAAATCTTTGTATACATATTTTTCATCACCGAATGCACCTGACTTGTTGTCAGCAGAAGTTACTTCCAAAACTGGATTTGAACGATAGATCAAATCTAATGCATACAGATATTTGAAGAATGCAGAATCAGACTCTGTTACCAAAGTATCCTCTTTCTCAGCCATTGTTTTGCTTCCGAACTGAATCATTTCGATGTTGTCCGTTGAGAAGGTAACCTCAGGGTTGTTGTCCACTTTTACACTCTTGACTTTGTAGTCAACTGGAGGCAAAGAAACAGCGAACTCACCAGTTACAGGATCTGTATGAATAGTGATGATTCTTGCTTTTTCTCCATCATCGTATTTTCCTGTTGTGGTAACAGAATTTACATATTTGGATGGATTAGCAAAAGTTCTCTTTTGCGCAGGATCCAAATTGAATTGTGGCTTTTCACCAGCCGACAATGTGATGGTTGCCTTTCCGATGGTTGCGTTTCCTGCACCTAATCCGTGAGGCTTCTTGCTTTCTGGTACACCTCCAGCTACGCGACCCGTCAAAGTGACGAATGTTGAATCGAAGAATGTTAAACCGGACAATTCAGAATCGAATGTGTGTTCTTCGAGTGAATTGGTAGGGAAGCGACCATTTTTCACAAATGTGTGAGTGATTCCATTCTCTTGCTTTTTCACTTGAATGTGATGGTCACCGATAGGAACGCTGACGGTGAATTCACCATTTGCATCTGTAGCAATCAACTCTCCATCCTTGCTACAAACTGTACCATCCACATAGATGTTGGCACCTTCAACTGGATAGTTGGTGTTGTAGTAGGTGACAGTTCCTTTTACAGGGAATGCAGAAACATCTTCAAAATCTACTCCAGAATAAACCAAAGAAGAAGCAGATACGAAACGTGTTGCATATTGAGGTGAGAACTTATGAATTCCATATACTGGAGTAATTCTATATGTGGTTCCATCTCCTTCGAATGGAATACCATTGATGGTATAGTTACCCATTGTGTCAGTTACACCAAATATGCTTAATTGATCCTTTGTTGGAATCTGCATTGAGGTAGTCTTACTTCCGACAAATATTGTTCCGTGGTTATTATTTGTAACACCGGAAGTTTTAGAGTAGTCATAAGCCTTCTTTTGGTTTTGAATACCCTCATCCATTGGCCAATACAATACCAACTTAGATTCTGTTCCTGATAAAGTTCTGTTGTAGTTGGAAAGAATCTCATCATCAGTCAACTCTTTGTTAGCAAAGACTCTGACCTCATCCAGATATCCTTGGAATATCTCTGTGCTGTTGACTGAGTTACCAAATCTCAATGGATTGATATCCGTTGTGTCATTAAACTTGACAAAATTAATGCTGTCAATCTTATTGATGGTTGTTGTAATGTTGCCATATTCATCTGTTATACGCACCGTCAATTGATTCTTACCATTATAACTAAATGTCATGTGAGAGAATTTGTCAGCCTTGATAAGAAGAGGCGTATTTTCAATCTTGATAGAATCTTTATATGGACCTGCTACAGATACATAATATTCATTTGAATTGTTCGGCGTTAAATATAATCCAAAGTTGTGATAAGATTGAATCAATGGAATTGTATCAACCGCTTTACGATTTGCATCTGTAATAGAGGCATCAGGTCTAACATACATTTGTATTGACCATGGATTGTTAAAGTATTCATCTCCCTGCTTCTCGGTGAGCGGCAATTCGATACCTTGACTTGCTCCATCTACACGAAGTGAATAGAACTGTTGAATCTCATTGTCGCTGTTTTTTTCAACGGATACTTTAACACCGCTAACTGCGGTTCCTGTACCATAAGCTACACGACCAGAGATGACACCCAATGCACGACAGAATCCATCGTCTTTTACTTCAACAGGTTCTGTTTCTAATCCTGTGGTAGAACAGATATAAGAAGAGGCTACTTTATACTCGTAATATTTGCCTGGTAGAGCAGTGTTGTCATCAAATGCATACACTGTTGCTGTGCCTGATGTTGTATAAAGTTTTACCCATGAATCTGTTGAATTTAAATCTCGACGATAGACTACGTATTTGGTCTCGCTTGTTCCCGTCTGTTGTGCATCCCAATTTAATTTCACCGTACCTGCATAAGTGCCTTTGGTTGCCTCGAGGGATAAGACTTGAGATTGTGTCGTCAACTGTCCTGACAATGTCGAATCACTGGAATATTCTAATCCTGAAGGATGATCCTCGTCTGGGAACAATGAAGAAACAACCACTTTGTAGAAGTAGGTTGCACAACCACTTGATACTTTGTAGTCGTCGTAAGTGGTCACCGAACTGCTTACTTTGGTGAGTTCGACGAATTTACCGTCACTTCCTTCTTTTCTATAGATCTTATACTCGTGAGCCTTGGAATCTTGGAATTCATCGGATTTCCACTCCAACGCGATATGATCGTCATAGCTTTTAATCTTTAAATCAATAAGGAATGATCGAGAAATTATAGATTGAACAATAATGTATCGATCTAAGAAAAGACGTGTTAGGTCATTCCATGTTTTAGGAACAAATTGTAGTAAATAGGTGTAATCTATATCATACAATAGGTCATCACTGTTGTCGATGTAAGTAGCCCTCTTTCCATCTGTTTCACTGTTCAACAATGGATAAGGATAATCACTAAGGTTTGAAGGTCCTTCTGCAGTCTTGTAACGATAGACATGCCAAATACCATCAACATTCTTAGTTTTGTCATTGCTCCATGATAGTTTGTTCTCTCTCTTCCACTTATCAGGAGTTGCATTCGCTTTGGATGTGGATGGGAGATATTTTGGTTTATATTTGAAATCATTGTTTGTGATTTTCAAACTGTTTTGAACCCGTCCTGCTATATCCTTTACGGAAAAGTTCGATCCTGTTATCTCTAATTTGGAAACTTCAGTCTCAGATGAAAGTGTCGTTTTAAATGAAAGAACATTGGTTCCCGCACCTGATACGTATTGTAAATCTCCTATATTAGAATAGATGATATAAGAAGCTTGAGTTTGTGTGAAGTTGACAATTTCATCATAGCAAACAGAAACATATAATTCGTCTCCTGTCGCATACGGATATATGGTGTTACATTGTAACATCTTTGGCGATGGAGCTTGCTCATCTATGTAGAAACATTTCACATACAAATTATCAACATGAGTATAATCATCGCCTGAACCATGATTTTCCCATTCTGTGCTTAAATATCTGTTGCTGCTACAAGTCTCTGTTAAATACCACCATGGCTCATATCGATTGGCTGTACCTGCATCTTCATATTCAAAGTGGTGGACTTGGCTTCCCCCTAAATACATCCATGCATTCATCCAACCATCATTAATATATCTGGTATGAAACTCTATACGGAATTTATAATACCACCCTTGACCTGTAGCTCTTCGATAGCGCTCCTCATCGTAAGTCACCATGTCTGAAAGATAACAGCCAAATTTGTCTCTTCGGTCATCTGTCCATTTGAAATAAGAGGTCAGAAGTTTAGATCTTTCCCCAGCGTTATGATAGGTGTACGAATATCTGTTTGAAATCGTTTTCTTCGCAATCACAGGGTCGCAGAAGGAGTTCCATGCTTCAAAGTAGTACTCTCTGTCAGTATTACCAAAGGCGAAAATTGATTCTCCTGGATCTATTTCCTTGATTTCTATACTTTTGGAAAATTCGCCTTTGTTAAAATACAACCTTCCTGCTTGAGGAGTGAAGTTTTTGCCACCTACTGCAGAACCATCCAAGGTTCGGTAATTAATGTAGGTCGCTGCTGATGCATCCGACCTTGTGATTGTGAATGTTGACCCTTGGCATGTCACAGAGACGACTTTATCGCTCTCTGCTGCCCATGAGGTTATGCTTATGCCGAATATCATCAGCAAAAGCAAACGCACACTCACCATTCGAGTTTTGTTTTGTTTTCTCATTTTACTATTGATTAAATTAAATGTTTGTCGTTGCAAAATTAAGATGTGACGCTTGGGGCGGATTGTCATTTTAAAAAAATATTCTTGTCAATTTTACAATATTCTTTGACATTTTCGCAATTTCGTTTGTCTGTTTGTCCCTTGGGGAATCTTTGCGTGTCCGTTTATTTATGGGGGCTGTGGGGTGAAATTCGTTTGTTTTTTGTGGATTTGTCATAAAAAATTGGGTGAAAAATCTGATCGAAAATTTTATCTTTTATCACAGAGAAAAAATGAACTATTTTATGTAATTTTGTAAAACTAAAATGTGAGTGAAAAAAATTAACTTAGAATTTAACATGTTCGTAGAAATTGGATTTATTGCAACAATACTTGTTGGTTTAATAAATGGTGTTCGACTTGTTGTAGATAAAAATGTTCAACAGGCTACGTATACAAAATATAAAACTACTTGTCGCCTTATCGCAATTGCTTGTGTCGGATTAGCAATAGGAAATGTTGCTCATATTCTTAGAAATGGATTGGTGTATGCTCCGATTGAGGTATGTTCTATTATTTCCCTAATGATTTCGTCTACTCAGTCAGTCCTGATCACCGCATCTTTGATTATGCTGTATACCAGCAAGAATTTTGTGGTGAAAAAGCACATCATTCATCTTATTCCATTGATTCTGCTCACGTTGGCCTATTTCATTGCCATTCAATTCCAAGAGAATCAAAAATCGGCTAATATATCCGAATTCATGGATGCAGTGCATTATAATGTGCCTTCAGCTATTCGATTTGCTTATTTTGTGTTTTATATTCTCCAGTTGATTGTTCTTACAATTGGTTTTTTCAGAGAAAGAAGTCACTACATAGAACACGCTATTCCTGCTATTGTAACTGCCTCTAAGGTTGTTCGCTTAGAGTGGGTTAAGTTTGCTTTCCTTACGGCATTGCTGGAGGGTGTCCTCGCAATTAGCATTATGATAATCCCTTCGTATACGACTGAGGTGATATTCCGTATTGTGACCTTCTTGTTCTATCTTGTGTTTCCTATCTATTATATCAACTATAGTAAGACCTATAGTCGAATCAAGGAAATGCTCGATAATACAATCCTTGACACCTCCAAGAAGGATGATGAGGAAGAGGATGGTATGGATCAGATATTAACCCGACTCGTTTTGCAAAATAATGAGTTGTTCAAGAAATGCGAGGAGTATGTCGTGAATGGGAAATGCTATCTGAATCCTGATCTTAGAGTCGAATCGTTAGTGACAGAACTGGGTACGAATCGAACCTATTTGGCGAATGCCATTAAACAAAATACAGGTCAGACCATTGGCGAGTTCGTTCTGTTTTATCGCTTGAAACATGCACAGAAGATGCTGAGAGATGAACAGTATAAGAAGACAAAAATTGAAGAAATAGCTATCCTTTCAGGTTTTAAATCATTACGAACATTCTATCGTAATTTTAAAAACACATTTGGACTTACGCCAGAGGAGTATAGAAAGCAATAAAATTTACTTTATCAGTTGTTTGTCGTCTCCGCACAAACCGACAAGATTGCATGTGCCAATAAGATTTCCCTCTGTCACAACTTTTAACATGCCATATCGGGCTTGTTCATATTTATAACCTGTTCCTTCTTGAAAGAAATAGCTGTCGGCACCGATATAAACATGCTTGTATTTTCCCCATCTGCCGTTTCTCCCCCACGAATAACGAAGAAGCATCTCGTTTTTCTTCAATCCTTCTTTTGAGTTGGTGAGTCGTACAAATGAGGCTACTCTCTCTTTGTCTATTTGCACTACGCAATATTTATATTCATTAGATTTTGCTTTTCGTTGTATAATGTTGCTAATATCGAATTCAACTACCATATAGTCGCCCTGCATGATGGATCTTGGATCAACGGGACGAAACTCCAACAACACAATTTCATCACTATTCAATACTTTCTCGTTTTTTACAATGTTGAAAAAGAAAACTCCTAAAACCAATAACAAATTGGCTGATATGATATATAATTTCAACTTACTCATTTGCTCAATTTTTTAATGAAATAGAATAACGATAGGAAAATGATGCCACATCCTAAAAGCAGGTATGATTTATGATTCAGTGTCATGTTCAAATCATAATAAAACTTGGAGATCGAATAACCCATAAACAATCCAAAAGTAATTACACCAAAATAGTCTAACACGGTAAAGGTGAGAACTAATCCTAACATGGCAATCGAAATGTTGGGTGTGACACAGGATGCTATGCAACCTAATAATACCAATCCGATGGACAACACCAATTTTTTAGTGTCATCTTTCCTGTTTTTGTAAAGCAATATACAGGCTACTACAAAAGTACCTATGGCGCAGCTGATGGACTGCCAATAACTATCTATGCCAAATAATGCATACAAAATTGCTGTCACCACCGCGCAAAAACGAATCGTGGGAATATATTGTACGTATAGGTTTTCTTTGCTAAACTTGTTTGCATCGTACAGTATAGTAAATCCATATATGCCGAGTTGGAATATGGCATAGTAAAAACTATAATTTTTAACAAAATAGATTATGTCATCATTGAAATAATCCCGTCCTTCGTCATAAACCCATGGAATCAGAAGAAAAATAGGTAGTAGAATTGCTTGTCGCATGAAATGATTCCGACAAAAGATCCATGAAACGATCAGAATACATAGGTTTATGAAAACAATCAAGTTGACATCCATCTTAAATAGGGCAATTATAAGAATGATATGTCCTGAAAGATAAAGAGGGTAGCCTACGGCAAGAATCAACTTTTCATCATTTACAATTCTTGTCATCACAATGGCTCCCACTATCATGCATAATCCAATAAAATGGAAAACCATAGTCTCATAAAGGAAAAGACCAACAAAAAAAGCAATCAAGGACATTCCTATTTGCCCGCCAATAAAATAGAAGAGCTTTAATGGCCATGTTAGTTTTGTTCCTTCTGAATAATCGTATTTGTCTGTGAATTCCATGTCAATCTGTTTAAAAAGTTATTCTTCAATTTTGGGGCTTTCTGATAGACTTTCTGCCTCAGAACTGTTTTCCCACTCTTTCTTCTTGCTGATGACATGCTTGCCTAAGAAATATACGCAAGCCAAAAAAGAAAATGAATATAAAACTATTGCCCCTATATTCCAGATGATTCTGATAAATAATATATACACCACCACCAAAACGCCTGTGAAAAACAGAGCATATAGTGCTAGATTCTTTTTCCTAGTGGCATAAATATATACACATGCGCTTGCTGCTATGCTGAAAAGCAAGTGTAATATGTTTTTTGTGTTGAAAATATAGACTGATATCAAAATTACTGAAATAATGTATAATGCACTGAATAGTAGTGTTATAAACCATTTTGGGGCGACGCTCTTATTGGGAATAAATCGTGGTGAAAATTCAAAGAAGAGAATGAAAATAGAGAGAATGACTGCATAATCAAATAGTTGGAATGGTATGGCTGGAGCCAATCCATAGGCCAACATCACTAATGCCATGAAAAAGAGCCACAACGGATAAAAGTCAGTCACTGCCACCCAGACTACAATGCACAGACTCCAAGCTAGGAAAAGCAGATAACTGTCGGCTCCTATTTGGTAAACTTGTCCAAAGAGAGCCCAGAATGCTCCTACTAATACACACATGGAAGATATTGTAATCTTCCGTACCCAATCTCGCATTGGAGCTTTTATTGATGCTACAAATGTTGCTAATAAAAGTGCTAATACGATACCCATCTTTATGAATCGATGAATATTCTCCCAGTTGAAGGCAAAGAAAAATATGATGCCGCTCAATAGAAATCCAGCGCCCAACGTGAGTGTTGAAATCTCTGAGAATTTAAGCCATTTCTGACCATCAGCCCTTTTAAGACAATTTATGTTAATCAAATTATTTCTCTCCATATATTTAAAGAAGTTGTTGGATGAATGAAAGATGAATTCAACATATTGCAAATATATGAAAATTTAAGCCGAGTCTTATGATTTTACCATTTGTTGTGATATTTTAAGTATTTATAAATATATTTGTTGATTGAAAACACACGTCATGATATAATATGAATCGTTTAAAGAAATATATAGGAATTCAGATTGGGATTATCTTTTTCTTTGTGTTTTTGCCCTCTTGCAATACGAACAACGAGAGCGCACACATTGAGGAAGAGCGTAATTCCATAGCCGTTTTCTTGTATTCTATAGATTCTGTTCCTGTTCATTATGTGGTTCAAAACACATTGAACAAAGGGGAATATCGTTATATGACTTGGTATGGAATCGGTTTGGATGGTGAACGGAAGCAACCATACAGGTATCGATTTTGCATAAATAAAGATACGTTGTTTGCCAGTATTAAATATCATGATGATACCATTCGTAAGATTTTGATGGTCCGCGACTCGTTAACACATCACTTTACGCCTCTTGTCTTGGACGAGAAGGGTGATTCAATCCCATATGATTCACTTGAGCATTATTATGAACATCATGAAGCACTTCCAGGTTCTGACTTTGTCACAAAATTCAGAGGAAAACAAGTTATCACGTTGAATGGACAATCGTATGAAGCATATCGGTTCGATAAAAAAGATGTTGATGCCTTGTCCTATTCTCATGTGGAAAAAATATATTTTGATTCCCTGTTCAATATTCTTGCCGTAGGATGGATGGATGATGAGAACGCAAACATACCATATAATGGTTTAATTAATAGAAGTAGTATAATCGATTATGATGGGACATCTTCAATGATACTATTGGATTCGGTTCCTGAGGTGGTGAAGAGTGTTGTTGATTCTTTATCCATGAAGAGATGAAATACATACATGTCACGTCCTAGCGTTGATGTTTAAATATACTGGAATATGATGAGATTAGTGAAAATGTTAATGCGAAAGTATGTGAAACCTGTATTGGTGGTTTCAATGTTTCAGTTCCTTCCTTGGCAAATGTCTCTTGCGCAAGAACAGGAGGATATGGATTCAATGTCGGATGACGAATCTGAATTTATAGACCCTTATGTGGTTAGCGACTACCAATATATGGATCGAAATGATATAACGGATGTTACATTGTCGGATTCATTGTTGCTGATTGGAGTGTCTGCTTTCCATGGATGTCGGAATCTTATGGATGTGGTGATTCCCAATGGATGCGAGGAGATTATGGACAGTGCGTTTTATGGTTGTAGATCTTTGAACACGATTGAAATACCATCTTCAGTGTTTTATGTGGGGAGAAACGCCTTCCCTAAGAATGCTGTACTGATAGTTAAGAAGAAGTCACTCGCGGAGAAATATGCGAAGAAGTTTGGACTGACCTATTCGTATAAGCGTGGACAACAGCAATATATCGGCGGAAAGAAGATTGAAGATATGACTTTGGATGTGTCGAAAGACAATGATAATGAGGATCTGAGCGAAATCTCTTTTGGACAATATAGATGGCGAAATGACATAAAGAGGATTATATTCCCCGACTCGTTGTTTAGTATTGGTTATTGTGCTTTTCAGGGTTGCAATAATCTTGCTGATGTGACGATTCCTGATGGTTGTGAAAGAATCTACGATTATGCTTTCGGAGGGTGTCCCTCCTTGAGAACAATAAAGATTCCATCATCGGTGAAATATATAGGACCCGATGCTTTCCCTTTGGATGTCACCTTGTTAGTAGAGAAGGGCTCGTATGCGGAACAGTATGCGAGGAATAATGGCATCGATTTCAATATCAAACGTCGACAACTCAGGAAGGTTATCGGTCCGATTTTAAGAACGCAGTGGAATCAGCCGATGGATTATTTCTATCAAAAAGACAAGTATGGCGAGGACCGTAATAATGATGGAGTATGTCATGCCATCGCATTAGGACAGATATTTAATCATCTCGGACTGAATGTCTATGGCGATCGTAGTTACGCCACATCCGATCACGTGTACTATGGGGATTTTGACCAAAACAGAGCTGATATGAATGCCTTGCCTGCGTATGTGGAGCGTAATCCAGCCTTAAATAAGGATTTTTATCAGTACATTGAGAACCTGGCGATAGCCTCAGAACATGGGTGGAGCAATGAGGAGGAGGTGCAAGAGATCGGTTATACGATAGAACAGCACGTCCCTGTCATGACCAAACTCCACTATATGAGGTCGGAGGGTAAAGTGAATTTAGAAAAAATTATTCGAAAAAATCTGAAAAAGAATAATCCAGTATATGCAAGTGGAACGGGGCATGCTGTTGTGATAGATGGTATAAGAGAGAAAAATGGATACACGGAGGTGCATATTAATTTTGGATGGGGAGGTTATGCTAACAGATGGACTCCCGTGCACTCTTCTGTTCGCATCAGAGATGCTGATAAAAACTGGTATTTTCGTGTTGAGCGCATCTATGAGATGACACCTCTTAGCAAGAAAAAATTGAAGGAGTGGAAGCCTTTTCGTCTGACACAAAATCAATTGGACGCTATGAAAAATGAAACTAGGGCCACTGCGGAACTGCGTAATGGCACTTTGTATATTCCCGAAGGAACGTGTGCTATTCCTCCATATCATAAAAAATTTGAGAAGGATACTACAATTAAGCACATCTCTTTACCTTCCACATTACAGTCTCTTTATAAAAGTTTCATTGATCTCTCGAATGTGGAGGAATTGTACATACCGCGGCATGTAAGGTACATGCATTTGGCATTTTTCAAAAACATGAAAAATTTGAAGAAGTTGTATTATGATTCCGAAGAAGAGGCGACATGCTATGGTCCTTTATTTAGAGGGTGTAATAAATTGAAGACGATAGAGTTCGGTCCTAATGTCAAGTGCGTTCCAAAGTATATGCTCGATGAGAATGTCTTGGTGAGACAGATAATATGGTCGGAAAGCATTGAACGTATTGGTTATGCCGCTTTTTATCATGCGCATGTGAAGGAGATAGAATTGCCCTCCAGTGTGAAAAAGATAGATGACTTCGCCTTTCAAAGCATTTATTTAAAGACCATTACAATCCCTAATTCAGTACAAAGCATAGGAAAACATTGTTTTTCGGAAAAAACGACGATCAGGTGTAGAAAGGATTCGTATGCGTATAAATGGGCGAAGAGACATAAAATGAAAATTGAGATCATCCCATGATAAAATAGACAATTCAAAATAAATATATATATTTGTGTCGTTACCTAATAAAGGTGACCTCTAAAAACTCATCGTTTAAAATTGCGAATATATGAAACGTATACTTCTTTATTTGATTATTTTATTCATTCCTTTTTCTTGTTCAAAGAATTCTAAGTATGGAGTGGTTGGACTGGTGGACTCTGATTCTTTATCAGCTGACTTCGAAGAAATTGATGCTGAACCGTCAGCTCAATCTGCTTCTCGGGGCATTTCGACGAATGATGACAATGACTCATCTGATCAGTTGGAGTCTCAATTTACAGAGCCTAAAGAAGAACCTTTTGTTAGGAAGTTGGAGAGGAAGATTAATATGACTGTCCGTGTGGAGGATGTTGTACAAGAGAGAAATAAATTAAAAAGATGGGAGAAACGTTTTGATGCTTATACGGAGGAAGAAGATTATTATGTAAACTGTTTTTATTTGACGATGCGTGTTCCATCAGAAAAATTAGATGCATTCATGGATTCCGTCATCGCTGGAACAACAGGTAAAATCGTTGTTAAACATGAGTCGATAAAGGATTTGAGTTCCACCTACTACGACAATCTTTCTCGCAAAAAATCTATGGATGCAGCAATGGATCGATACAGAGAACTGATGAAACAAGCTAAAAACGTTTCGGAAATTCTTGAAATACAACGCCAAATAGATCGAATTCAGGAACAAGCTGATCTTGCAGCATCTCGTGTGAAAAATATTGATAATCGGGTGACTTATAGTACTGTATCTATTGAGTTTAGATCGTATACGGATGCTCAAATAGAGGAAGAGGGCTTCTTTTCTCAGATATGGAATGGACTCAAAGCGGGTTGGAACGGCTTGATTTCGTTTGTGATTATCTTGGTACATATTTGGCCATTGGATCTCGTCTTGGTTGTTGGTGGTTATTTCATTATAAAGCGCAGAATGAAAAAGAAAAATCAGGAGAAGCAATCTAAGTGAATTTATCAGACATTGAGTCGTGCAGAAGGAGATCGAGAGGCTTGTCTCCGCAATGCGAAGAATCTTAAATCGTTGGGCGTGGACGTGGAGACCATTTCCAAAGCGACAGGTTTGTCCAATGGAGAGATAGAAAAATTGTGATTTTTCAACATTTTCAAAAAAATCTTTGAAAATAGTTTTTTCGTTTGTATATTTGAAGACCATATTTTTACATTTACATCGACACAAATAAATAGACTTATGAAAAAGAGATTTATTATTACGCTTTTGTCGAGTTTTTGGCTTAGCATAGCTTCTTTTGCTGGCATACCGGATAATATGAATGTTTGGTTGAAAAACGGTGACAAACAAGTTTTTAGTATTGGTGATGTGGATAGCGTCACTTTTGGTGTCAATCCGTTAGGAGATTTCAAACCATTGAGTGAATGGACTTTCTTGCCAGTAAACACAGCGCCGTCTCCGTTGGCTTTTACTAGTGAGCAGAAAGAATATGTTCGTACAGGAAATGAATTTGCAAAAAAATCTTTTTCAATCTTGTCGGAAAAGAAGGCTGAAGAGAATTTATTCTATTCACCCATCAGCTTGCAGATTGCACTTGGATTGTGTGCCAATGGCGCATCTGAAAAAGGCTCGAGAGAAATAGCAGAGGCGTTAGGATTCAGTGGGGATAGCCTTGTTGCAGATATGAATAAATTTTACAACCATATCATACTTTCGCTTAACTCTCCGATTGATAGTGTTATTCTCAAGGTTAATAATGCTGTATGGCCTGTATATGGTGCTCAGGTATTGCCACCATTCCTCGATGTGGCTCGTAAAGA
>CACZUS010000035.1 GCA_902784425.1 uncultured Bacteroidales bacterium | reverse complement strand
TGATATTTATAAGTCTCAATTAGGGATAGAGTTGTGTCAGCCCAGAAAAATCAGTTCGTATAAAATTGACGGGTTGGAACATGTACTTAAAAAGAGAGGCATGAATCGTAATCAATTGGTTGTAGCACCATGTGACCTACTAAACTATTAAATACAATTGCAAAATGAATAACCTATATAAAATTCTTTCATTTCTATTTCTTTTAGGAATATTTTTTTCTGTATGTGCGCATGATTACATCATCACGTTTAAGCCAGATGTTAAGTTTAGGAAAAGTGAGACTCCTGGTTTTATGAATGCCTATTGCGACACATCGGTTGTTGAACTGGCTAAAATAGAAAATGAAGAAAACAGTGAAGACAGCGTACAGATCGATTTCTATCTGGATATGGATTTCCCTGCAACGGATGACAATGAGTTTAATTCCAACTTGTTGGCTTTGATCGATTCTGCATATTTATCCAATGAGTTTTTTGTTGATTATAGTGATTATTACGAAGATTACGATAACAATCTTTATATGGCTGATTCAACAATAATCAAAGTCACATCTTATAATGACAGCACTTTGTCAATGTTTGTTGAGAAATACTATGCAAGAAATTCCGAATGGCGAAAAGAAAGACGTGATTCAATAAATTTTGACAAAAAGACTAAAACTCGTTTTTATAAAGACATTAATGATTCTATATCAATGTGGAGTAAGTCTGGGTATGATGGTGAAAGTTATTCTATATCAGACTATCTGGTTACGGTTCATCATTATGTGCCGGAATCGACTTGGGGAACCGGGGCATATTGTGGACAACACACAAAAACCACCATAGTAGACAGGAAAAAATGGACTCCGATTCCCCCTAACGAAATTGTTTGGTGCGACGAACCAATAAGTTATGAATATTGTCACAATTCTTTTCTAGATTTTTTGATGACTTTGAAATTGACCGAAGAGTGGGAATGCGCGAATGGTAATTCTGCGGCAAATAAGAGATTTGACGTCTCAGAATGTCATGAGGATCATTGGTGGATTGGCACTGGAACTGCTATCGGTGCTTATGAAGAAGGTGTGACAATTTATTTGGAACGCTGTCCGGGATAGCCGAAAATTATTGTAAGACACATAAACCCACACAATTCGATAAGGAGTATTATGGTGATAGCGATTCCTCGAGAGTAAGAAGTTTATATATCGATTTTGATACTAAGTCTATTGAGACAACAGATAACATCTATGAGATTTCATTTCCTGCTTCGTTACAAAAAGCAAAAAAACTAAGCAAAACTTGGTGTTGGGTAGATCCAGACTATTACAATCACAACTCTAATAGGAAAGGACAAGGAGGA
The DNA here is from genome assembly GCA_902784425.1 of uncultured Bacteroidales bacterium. GTDB lineage: Bacteria > Bacteroidota > Bacteroidia > Bacteroidales > Paludibacteraceae > UBA1181. The sequence continues at coordinate 26,289 of CACZUS010000035.1, read as the reverse complement.
AAAGAAATTAGGATTCCAAAAAAAATCAAGTATGAAGGTTTTCATGCTGTATCAGATAAAGGCGACGCTGAAATATCCGTCCGGATTTTCACCAACTTGGTTAAGGACTATCCTGAGTTGATCCCAACGTTGACGGAGTCTTCATACTGCGACTATCCTGACTTCCATGAATATGACCTTCCTGGAGAAAAACTTTCAAAACAATATATCTATAGATGTATTGATACGGAAAGTAACGACTTGATTGAGATTGACATCCGATGTTTACCGGAAAGAGCATTCTACTATGAAATTGCTTCGTATATGATGTTTAATTGTTTTGATCTTGAAGAATATAACGAGCATTACATGTTGAAATGATGATTTGAATAAATCAAAGAGAAATAGGAGACACTATAAAAATGCGGAGGCGCGAGACCTCACGTCTCCACATTTTAATGATATTCTGCATCTGGCTCCCTAACCATAGAGACATCCACTTTATAATAGGTCGGAGCGTAGTCGCTCTTTTTCAAACACATCGTCATGTAGACGGGAGCGTATGTCACTTTGCCCACCTCTTTCAGATTGTCGTTGCAGAGCACAACAGCCTCCTGCAGATCATAGTCGGGACAATCCATGATGTTAGACAAGGCACGGTGCACTTCGTAGTCTTTACCTGATTTCACCTCAATCGGCAGGATCCTGCCATGGTATTCGATCACGAAATCGATCTCACCACGTTTTTTATTGTTGTAGTAGAAAGGTTCAAACGAATGGGCTATTAATTCCTGTGCGACGGCATTCTCGTATACAGAGCCAAAATTGATGTCTTTGTCTCCTTTGATGATACGGAGTTGAATTCCGTTGGCATATTGAGCGGCAAGCAAACCAATATCGTTGAGAAACAGTTTGAGCAGATTTCTCGACATCGACAGTTTAAGCGGCATCTTCGGTTCTTCCACATTGTAGACAGGAATTGCCACACCTGCGTTTTTCAGCCAAAGGAACCCGTTGTGGTAACGATCGTATTTAGCATTTTCATTGAGGCTCTTCAAAATGAATCGTTTATTCTTCTCATTCAATTCAGGCGGAATCAAATCGTAAATATGATTGATCTGCAGCTTATCCTTGAAGTCATATTTAGTGATGTCTCGTTTGTAAAGAGTGATGATATCCCGTTGCACAGCCATTACTTCCTGAAGATTATTTGTCTTCAGGTATCTCTTCACCGCTTCTGGCATTCCTCCCACCACAAGATATAATCTGAACAACTCCATCATTTTCTGATGGATGAATGAGTCGACAGGAATACGGGAATCCCACGATTGCTGCAGATGATCAATCACTCTGTCGCCAATGCCTACTGCACGTATGAATTCTTCAAAGTCGAGAGGGAACATCTCCTTGACACTCATGTAGCCCACAGGTTCGGAACGCAAATCTGTCAACTCTACACCAAGCAAAGAACCACTCATTATATATTTGTAAGAACCATCTTCCACAAGGAATTTTATCGCTGTCACTATTTCTGGACAAGCCTGCACCTCATCAAAAAATATCAATGTCTCACCTTTGATCAACGGTTTTTTAGTAGCCGTGGATATGAGTAACAAGATATCTTCTCTTCCATTCGCTTTCCTAATTGCTTCGGCAAACTCTTGGTTTTCCACAAAATTAAACTCCACAAAGCTCTTGAATTTTTTTCCAAATTCTCGTATTGCGAATGTCTTTCCTATCTGCCTTGCTCCTGTTAGAAGGAGTGCTTTTTGAGATGTTTTGTAAAATTCATCCAAGTATTTCGATATATTTCTTTGAATCATAATATTTTATCATTTTTATACAATATCATTACAACCTAAAATTTCCATTTTTCCAAGCAAATTTCCTTTAAAATTTCCACTTTTCCAAGTATTTTCTACTTATTTTTTCCATTTTTCAAAGATTTTTTTGTTCAAAATCTCCACTTTTCCAAGATAAAAACAGTAAAAACTTCCACTTTTCCAAGAAATAAATTCAAAGGACTCTGTGTCATCTTTAATCAAATCAGATCAACAAGAAATCCCCAACGAAAAATATTCAAAAAATTTTCAAAAAAGATTTGGTGGTGTCAAAAATGAGTTCTACCTTTGCAACGCATTTGAAAAACGAGGTGTAGCGCAGTCCGGTTAGCGCATCTGGTTTGGGACCAGAGGGTCGGGGGTTCGAATCCCTTCACCTCGACAAGGCTGAAAGAAATCTTTCAGCCTTTTTTCTTTTTAGGGCAGATTCAGCAATTATTTACTTCTTTTCAATTGCACATTATTATTTTTTAAACTATTTTTGCAATTATGGATGTGCCTCAACACATTGTGGACATAGCCAACGATTATCGTAAAGATGAATATTTTATGAAGAAAATTGCATTACTCATAGTTTCAGCAGCCCTATTCTTTAATACTGCATGGGCTGAAGAGCAAGACAAAAAAGAGGTTTTGAATTTCGGCGTTGAAATCGGTGTACATGTGCTGACAAAAGACGTCACCCCTCCAGAAAACGTACGATTTGCCGAATTGGGAGTTCATGCATATTACATTCCATGGAACATTGGTGCTGTGACTGAATACCTCTTTGGAAACGGAATGTTTGGTGTCGGTACGGGGTTAAGGTTAACCAGTTACACTGCATTTTATGGCAGAAAAACATCCTACTTCGAGTGGAATATGAAACCCGAATCCTTAGAGGGCGACTATGTCAAACTTCATAACATCAAACAATCGAACAACTATCTTGGATTCCCAGTTTTGTTCCGAATGTTCTTTGTTCCTCAAACAAACGTCGTCAGACCTTATTTCAAATTAGACTTAGGATTGAATTTCTTGGTGGTGAACAAAAACACAATCAATTTCGTTGAGGAAGATACTCCTCTCACCTATGTCGACAAAATCAACGAAAACTTAGGAACTCCAGAAAAGTTCAACGCACCCCTCGACTTTGCTCTTGGATTAAGAGTGGGAAAAGATCCTTTTTACGTCAATCTGGAAGCTCATTACCCTTCCTTCTTATTGACCGATAGTCCTGTCTCTTTCTTCCAAACCGAAGATCTAAACATGCTGAACCTCGGTGTCAAACTGATGATTCAAGTTCCAATCCATTGGAGTGAGTACAAAAAAGCACCAGTAGAAGAGGAGACAATCAAACCTCAATATATCATCGACGATAGTCTCAACGAACAACAACCTGCAGAAGACGACTCTAACGGCGTCTTCACACCCGACGACGAAGATTGATAAAAAAAATTGGGCATATTATCTTAATCACACTTGGAGTTCTCATCCTGCTCAATGTGATTTTGCTACTTTCTCTTAATTCTTCTTTCGTTCAAGAGAAAATAGTAAAGAAGGTAACTTCAACTCTTTCTGAAAAAACAGGTACCAATATCAACATTGGTCACATTCAACTTGACATCTTCGACGGACTCTTCCTCGAAGATATATACCTCGAAGATACAAGCCAAGACACCTTCGCTTATATCCACCAACTGAATGTAGATTATTCCCTAAAAAATATATATAAACACAATACACTCTCCCTTCGTAGAGTGGCTATCAAAGACTTTGTCATCAACCTGACTAAGGATAACGACTCTTGCAATTATAATTATCAATTCCTAGTCGATGCCTTCACTTCTGATAAGCCAGACACCTCCGCCGCATCCCCCTTCCAAATGGAAATCGACCAAATATTACTGATCGATGGTTCTTTTCGCCACCGCATCAAAAGTGCCGAGCAAACAATGGGATTCTTCAATGCCAATGATCTACAAGTGGATAGCATCAACGCCAACCTCACACTCGACCTCAGCTTGCCTTCTATCATCTCCACCGAGATTGACAATATCTCCTTGAAAGAAAAAAGCGGTCTGACTCTTAAACACCTAAAAGCCAACGGTTCATTCTACCTCGACTCTCTCATCTCCATTCCTTCCCTATGGTTGGAGACGCAAAACTCACACCTATCAGGCGAGGCTATCGAATATCGTCTCGCCAATCAGGAGATTCTCGCCAATATCACAGTGTCATCCATCGTTCCATCCGATTTCAAATGCTTCTCGTCTGCTATTGACTCTCTATCCTCTCCCATCGCCGTGAAATCATCGGCTCATATTCTACTGCCTTCCATCGAAACCAACGATACTCAAATTGATTACCCTAATGTGCTGAGTATCTCTGCCAATCACCTGAGTATCGACGATGTCAACAACTGGCAAACATCAAACCTATCAGCCATCATCAATCGGTTAGAGGCAAACAGTCTGCTATCATCTGAACTGAAAAAAACATTGGGAATCGAACTGCCATCAGTGGTCGATTCTCTTCTTCCTTGTTCCGCTTCCCTACAAATGAACGGTTCTCTACCTCAATTAAAAGAGGAACTTTCTCTAGAAACACCTATCGGAAGTGTCAGCACTGCTGGCAATACCTCTTATCTGCATGAACAAGGAAGATTAAACTCAGACAATAATTGGTCAATCAATATCACCACACTGAAACCCATCATTCAATCCGATATGGTGGAACACATCAAAGGAGAAATGAAAACTTCCCTTTCTTGGAATTTGGGAAAGGGTGACCCCGTCATTCAACTTTCCTCCCTCTTCCCTTCCATCACCATCAATCATTACGATTATGACACACTAAAACTAAACGGACTCTACAAAGGGAAAGAAGACCTCACCATCGGACTATCATCACCCGACCCCAACTGTCACCTCTCACTCAACGCTCATATAAAAGATCTGATGACTGACAATATGCAATCTGATGTTGCCCTCGACATTCGCCATATTGCCACACAAAAACTACATCTGACCGACTCTACCCAAAACATAACCGTCAAAGGTGCCTTCAAAGTGAACGGAACCGGAATGGATTATAACCAATGGAACGGAAGCATCGAAATCGACAGCCTCGAACTTACCAACAACGAAACTCACTATGCAATCCCTTATATCAAAGTGAAACAGGAGCTGCAAGGAGAAAACAAAAAAATGGCACTTAACACACCATTCATCAACGGAAACTTGCATGGTCTCTTCAACTACGAAGAGATTTATCCTTGCTTCATCAACGTGATGCATAAATATCTCCCCACCTTTTTCCAACAGAAACAGACGGCCGAGACCAACACCAATCTTGCCTTTCTCTTCAACATCAGCGACATAGACTCTCTCATGAGTTACCTTAATATTGATCTCCATATGAAAGAGAATATCACGTTGAAGGGCTCATTGAACGAACAGAAGAATTTCTTGGAAATGGAACTGAACACACCTGAAATCACCTATAACAACCTGATAGCAGAACCAACAAACATTCATTTTGTCTCTCATAAAAGAGACAACATCGACGCTCTGCATGGTTCCATAGAATCAAAGGTTCATCCAAGCAAAGACGATCCCTTCAATGCCATACTATCTGGAGAGATGATCATTCGAAACGACTCTGTCTATAACAACTTAAAAGTGAATACAGCACCCGACACAGCCTTCTTGAAAGGGGTGTTCCATGACTGCATTTCATTTCACCCAATGGGAGATGGACAATACAAGATCAATGTCAACCTTTATCCTTCAACCATTCTTTTGCATCAACAAGAATTACAAAACAACGAGGCTCTTGTTCAACTGCTTCCCGACAAGATTCTTATCTCCAACTTCGGTTTGTCTGCCAACCAACAACACTTGCTACTGGCCGACGGCATACTCTCCTCATCTTTGAACGATACTCTATACGTCACATTTGATGATCTGAAACTTCAAACCATTCTGGGATTGATGTATCGAAATGATATCCCTGCCGACTGCAACATCAACGGAAAGTTAAAAGCATGCGCCATCCTAGGTGAGAATTTCAGATTCTCCACCCGTGGTTTCAAAATGGATAGCATCCGATACAATGACATTGAAATTGGCAATATGAACCTATCTGCCGTTTGGGACAATGCCCGCAAAGGTGTCTTTGCGAAAATGAAACTAGACAATGGCAACCAACATCTTATGGACATTAAAGGTGTAGTCGAACCAGCCAAACAAAAGATGAAAATGACGGCCTTCCTCGATTCCATCCCGCTACAATTAGCCATGCCATTTGCTAGCGAATATGTCTCCAATCTAAATGGAAACATTGGTGCCAACATAACAGCAGAAGGGGAATTCTCCAACCTAGACATCAATGGATATGTCTATTTGAAAAACGCACAAGCGAAGGTCAACTATACGGGTGTCACCTATTTCATCTCCGATAGCATTAAAATGAATGGCAACCACTTCTATGCAAAGAAGTTCAAAGTAAAAGATGATAACAACAACACGTTATTTTTCGATGGAGACATCACTCATAAGCAATTCAAGACCTTCAATTACAAGATGCGCCTCAACATGAAGAATTTTGCTCTACTAAACAATCCAAAGAGTCGATCCAACATGGTATATGGAACCTTCTATGTCAATGGAAAGGATTTAGTACTACAAGGCAATGAAAATGGAGCCGAGATAACCGGCGAGTTAAGTAATGCCGAAGGCACCTCCGTCAACATCATTCTACCTGAAACCGTCACTGAGACACACACCTACGACAATATCGTCTATGTGAAATCAGAAGTGGAGGAAAAGAAAGACACCTTGAAAAAAGAGGTGGTTCATCCAAGCAATTTCGACCTCTATGCCAACCTATCCGTCGGACTCACGGAAAAGGCCACCTTCTACGTCAACCTTGCGGATGGAGCCATGATACGTGGCAACGGTAATCTGCGTGTTCTATACGAAGACAACGATCTTTACATCTACAACCGATTTACTGTTGATGATGGATATCTGAAAGTGAAACTATCTGGATTACCTACCAAGAAATTCTCTTTCCAAGAAGGCAGCTATGTGGATTTCACGGGCGACCCTATGAAACTGAAATTCAATGCCACCGCCACTTATAGTCTGACTGCTGACCTGACCACCCTCAGCTCCTCATTCTCAACCATGGGAATAAAGAACACACATGTTCCTGTCAATTGTAACCTGATTGCATCAGGCAATTTAGAAGACATGACCCTCTCATACGATGTAGCTCTGCCAAAGGCTGAAAAAGACATTCAACAGGCAGTGGCAAGCATCATCAACACAGACAATATCAGAATCAAAGAGTTCGCCTATCTGATTGGTGTCGGCATGTTTAGCGACCCAAGTAATGAGGTGCAAGGAAATGCCCTCATGTCATTCGCATCCTCCTCTTTGTCTGCCACCCTCAACAATGTGTTAGGCAAATTCCTTGGCGAGAAAGTGACCATCGGCACCGACATCAGCTCGTCCGATAACAGTTCCGAATACGACGTGGGCGTCTCCGTCTCCACGAAACTAGCGAAAGACAAACTATTGGTCAGCACTAATGTAGAGGTACAAAACGCAGGTGGTGAAGATGAAAACGTCATGGCCGACTTCGATGCAGAATACCTCCTGGGTAAAACCGGTATGTTCCGTATCAAAGCCTACAATCACTCCAACGACGACTTCTACAGACCAGCCAACAGTACCACTCAAGGTATTGGTATATCATTCGTTCGAGAATCGAAAAAAATCAGTGAGTTATTCAAAATAAAAAACGAATTCAACTCTCCTAGAAGAAAAGAAGATAAGAAAGGGGAAACAAAATCCAAGAAGAAAAGCAAAAAGGATAATGGAGTCTCCACCCCAACAGACTCGTCACTTAAAAAGGAGGAAGAAGAATGAGCAATCGATTCTTATATATCATCTTAATAATCACCGCATTTTTATCGGCTTGTTCCTCCACAAAGTATGTGGAAGAGGGCGACTATCTTCTTAATAAAACAAGCATCAAGGTGGAAAACGGAGAGGTACCTGTCGACCAACTTGACGACTATATCTACCAAAAGCCCAATAAGGATGTCTTATTCATTCCGAAAATGGGACTTCACATCTACTCTCTTTCTGGCAGAGACACCACAAAAAAGATCAACCGTCTTCTTCGCCGAATGGGTTCAGCTCCTGTCATTTACGATGAAAACCTGACATTAAACACAGAGAAACAACTTACAAAGAAGATGAAGAACCTTGGCTATCTCAACGCCGAAGTGACACACTGTGCGGACACCTCTAGTAAAAAACTAAACATCACCTACTGCATCCGCCCAAAAGAACTCTACACAGTAAATTCTCTTGACACAAAAGTGGAAACCTCCGATATGAGGACACTCTTAAAAACTCGTTCTGCAAAAAAAATATTGAAAATCAAAGAGAATCAACCTTTTGATGCTGAAACATTCAACAACATGTCAGTAGACCTTACCAATCTCTTTTGGAACATGGGTTACTACTATCTGACGAAAGACAATTTCTACTTCTTAGCCGACACCTCGATAGGCAACCACAAGGTGGACCTCACCCTTGCCTACAGAAAGATTGCCAAAGACTCACTCAATGAGGATTTAAGTCTTCGCCGATATAAGTTTCGCAACGTCACCATATTCAATGAATATGGACGAGATCTTCCTCGTCTGAAACGAAAGAAATCAAAGGGGCATCGTCTCTCCGACCGATTAAAAGATACAGTCATTTACAAAGGGGTAACCATCATCAACGGGGAGGAAGGGCTCATCCGTCCTTCGGTACTGTTCAATAATAATTTCATCCGTCCTGGACGTTTCTATAGCGACCGATTGGTTGACAACACCTACAATTCCATCAACGCACTAAGCGCTGTTAGTCAAGTCGGCATTCAACTGGATCCTGTCGACTCCGCTCAAATTGATGCCAAAGTGACCCTAACCCCTGCCAATCTCTATTACTTCCAGTTTGGTATAGATGGTACGAACACTGCAGGCGACCTAGGAGTCTCCAGTACGGTCTCCTTTCAACAGAGAAACCTCTTCAAAGGGTCGGAAGTACTTAGCCTCAAACTAAATGGCGCATTTGAGCATATACGAAGCCGTTCAGAATCTGTCGATTCCGACGACTACATAGCCACCGACAACTACTATGAATACGGAGGAGAAATCGCACTCACCATACCAAGAATCATGCTTGATTTCTTTCCTGAGCGATACCGCAAACAAGTGGGTGCCTCTACCACCTTCTCATTAGGTGCCAATTGGATGAAACGGCCTGAATATGACAGACGATTCCTTAGTGCCGACTGGAAATATAACTGGTATACAAAACGCAAGAGGATTCACCACACTTTCGATCTATGCAACATCAACTATGTTGTCTCTCCTCGCACCTCCAAATGGTTTCAAAACTATCTAGAACGCAGTGGAAACGAACTGCTGAAAGAGAGCTACAAAGACCAATTCATCACCCGTTGTTCCTACTCCGTAGTCTACGGAAGTGATCTATCATCTGATATACACAAGAAAGGATGGACCATTCGAAGCGAGATCAGTGTGGCTGGTACCGTTCCCTACCTTGTCTGCAAGATAGCCCATACAGAGAAAGAGAACGGCGTTTACAACATTATCGGAACCCCATTTGCACAATATTCCAAGGCCACATTTGACGTCACCAAAGCATTCTTCATTAAGGACAAGACCCAATTGGTTACACATGTCGGATTAGGCATTGCTCTTCCATACGGCAATTCAGATATTATGCCTTACGAGCAACGATTCTTTGCAGGAGGAGCCAACACCGTTCGTGGATGGGACACCCGCAGTCTTGGTCCTGGAACATTAACCGGAGGAAACTTTATCACACAGACAGGCGATGTGAAGATGATTTTCAACTTTGAATACAGGCAACAGACCAACACGTTCATAGATTTAGCAGCTTTTGTTGATGCTGGTAACGTCTGGACTATCAAAGAGTATGAAAAGCAACAAGGAGGGATGTTCTACCTTAATAAATTCTACAAACAACTAGGATTGTCGTGGGGTATCGGTATCCGTCCCAACTTCAAGTTTATCATCATACGATTGGATGCAGGTATGCAGATTTATGATCCATCCTGCGCAATAGATGAACGATGGGTGATTACAAAACCATCATGGGATCGTTGCAGTTTGCACTTCGCTGTCGGATATCCGTTCTAATAGCATTATTTAACTACCACAGCACGAACACTCTGTCCATGGAACACAGCGTAACCACTACCAGTGTCTGAATCTATGGAGTAATAGGAATCATCTGGTTCAGGAAGGAACAAATCCATATTACGTCCCTTGTTTTTTGCCCAGTAAAATCCTAATATCTCGTCTTCAAATCCTGAGCGTCCATAATGACCACAGCATGGCAGGAAAATCGTTTTTTTGTTCTTCTTTGAAGTCCCAAGATAACCGGAAACCTTCGAGCCTTTATAATTTTCCACATACTTCCAAGTGCAATTATCAATTAGCTCTCTTTGCTCTTCATAGGTTGGCATACGCCACTTTTTCCCCCAGGTCGCAGTAGCAGCATCATCCGAATCCTCTAGCATATCTTTATTATCAACAACACCATACTTTTCATCTCTACAATATTTTGTAAATAAAGGTATATCGTACATACCTTTTTTGTTTTGATCAACCCATTTATAAGTTTCATAGGTATACGTGTTTTTCGGTTTTGTTTCTCCCCAAGCATAGTAATTGCCACACTCAGTCGAACTTGTTGCACCCACATTACACGTTGCCCATAAGGTTCCGCTTGGCAACCGCAGGTCCACATAATCATAACCATTCATCTTACCACTCGTCGACTGTGAAAAGCAAGTCATTCCACAAGAGAGCATCAAAATCAACAACAAATTAATATATTTCATCATACTAAAAAACATGTAAATTAAAACTCTATTTTTCCCCTAACATTCATCCACAACCGTTACCGTATCTTTCGACATCAGTTTTCTCAATTGTTCGGTTTCACCCACCACCCAGACGAAATCACCTTCGCAAAAGAGTGTTTGAGCTTCTGGATTCATCGTGGAAACACCGTCATGTTCAATTCCGATCACCATACATCCCTTATTCTCACGAATACCCGATTCACGCAATGTTTTTCCCACAAATGGCGAGTCGGCTGTGATTTCAAACTGTTCTATACTAACACTACGATTATTCTCATCATTCACCTCAGTCTCCAAATTAATCTCCTTTTGGAAACGTTCCAACTGTTCATCCGTTCCCAAAACCAACACCTTGTCCAACGGGAAGAGCTGATTATTACCGCCAGGAATATTAATGCGTCGATTGCCACGTAAGATGGAAACGATATGAACGCCATACCGTTGACGATAATTCAATGTCTTCAACGATTTACCCACGCAATCCGCATTCTGTTGAACCACATAATCCACCAAGTGAACATCAAACGAAAGCAACTGAGAGGCTAACACCTTTTTATAACCAGCATCACGTACGTTCTTTTTATCTTGTTCATATTCACGTGAGTTCAAATTATGCAAAAATTTTCTTTCCAAACGAATGGAGAAGAGTTTCAGTCGCTTCGAAACCATCATCATAACAACCAAGACGGAAGCAATGAAGACAAGCAATCCCACCTTCGCACTAAAGAATCTGCTTAATATAAAGGCTACAAAACTAAAGGCCAAAGCAAATCGAAGGATAATCATTATCACCAAAGGTGCTCTGTTGAATCGGTTGGCAGCCCACAAATATTTGTACTCTGTCGAATGATTCTTCTTAGCCACCATGGCTCTCAACAATGGTGAGACCATAACGATTGTCAATCCAGCTGCCAATAATCGTCCCCACACGCCCGACACATTTTTAAGTACGAACGGCATAATATAATTAGTGGACAACAAAATGATGGCCACTGTCAAAATGGAATAGACCACTACAATACGAGCCACCTGAAGCAACAGACTACGCCACAGACTCTCGCTACGTGCCGATTTTCCAGCGGAAGCACGTTTCTCAAGATGATTCTTCCAACTCTCTGGCAATCGTTTTTCAAGAAATTCATAGGCTGGGTCCGTCAGTTTCATCATGTAAGGGGTGATAAAGATGGTTATCACAGAAACTGCCACGATAACTGGATAGATGAAATCATCAATGATCTGCATGCGCGTACCCAGCATGGCAATGATGAAAGCGAATTCGCCTATCTGCGTAAGACTAAAACCCGACTGAATAGCCACCTTCAAAGGCTGACCTGACAGAAGAAGTCCCATGGTGGCAAACACCAACTGTCCCAACACAACAGTAAGCACTAAAACGATTATAGGAACGATATATTCACCAAACACCGAGAAATTAAGCATCATGCCGACAGAGACGAAAAAGATAGCACCAAACAAATCCTTAAGCGGACGAATCAATCGATCGATGCGTTCCGCCTCCAACGTCTCCGCCAAAACGGATCCCATGACAAATGCACCCAAAGCAGATGAGAATCCAACCTTCATAGCGAAAAGCACCATGCAGAAACATAAGCCTAAGGCAAATATCAACAAGGTCTCATCATTCAGCACCCGTTTCGCAGTCCGTAGAATAATCGGAACAATATAGATTCCTGCCACCAACCAAACCACAAGGAAGAAGATGAGCTTTAAAATACTATATATCAACTCCGTACCCTCCATTGACTTACCCAAGAAAATCGTAGGAATCAAGACCATCAAAACAATTGCAATCAAATCTTCGAAGATAAGAATGCCAAAAACGATCTTAGTGAATTTCTGACTCCGCAGTCCATTATCATCAAAAGCTTTTACGATAATGGCGGTCGACGACATCGAAATCATACCTCCTAACAACGCACTGTTAACAAGTCCCCAACCCAATGCCAAACCAATCAGAAATCCCAACACAATCATAAAGGAGACAATAACCAACGCCGCTATGATAGCCGTTCGTCCCACATTCAGTAATTTCTTGAAACTGAAATCCAACCCCAAACTGAACAATAAGAAGATGACACCAATGTCGGCCCATGTTCCTATGTCTGAAGCGCCAGAAACAGTTGGCGTCAAGGTAATCTGAGAGCTCACCAAACATCCCGCCACGATATACCCCAAAACGACAGGTTGCTTCAACCATTTGAATACAATGGTTGTCAGTCCTGCACTAATCAAAATCAGGGCCAAATCAGATAGTAGTGGCGGTATATTCATATAACTCAAGCATTTTGTTCGATTCCTATACAAAAGTAAGTGATTTATCTTAAAAAAAGAAACGGGAGAGTCATTTATAATGTGATTTCACATTTTTATTTCGTAATTTTCAGTCCCTTCTTTCCTATCCTGTCATCCGACTTGCCAAAATTTAACAACAATTATAAAAATGAACGTTTTATTCAAAATTCTTTAACACTTGAAATGTTAAATTCTTTCTATATTTGCAAGCATGAAGAAATGGACAATGATAGTTTTACTCTCCGTCATGATACTATCTTTTTTTAGTTTGATGGGGTTGCAAGCTTACTATTTGAAACTCAATGCAGACATGCGTGAGGATCAATTCAGTGAGGAGGTGAAGCGTTCGTTGTATGAAGTGGCGAGGTTGTTGGAAGAGGAAGAGACTTTGCAATATTTAAACAAGAATCTAGCCAATCCCTCACCGAGGACACGCATCATTCAGTCCACCACGGCATTTATGACCGACGAGGATGTTCAAATGCAAAAGTTGAGAAGTATGCGAGACTCTTCTCAAAAATATTCCAGCGTCAGAGTGAAGACCAATGTATTCATCTCCATGAAACATGGGTCCAACTCCATCCAAGAGTCCTCTCGTATCATGCAGAACAAACTCAAAGAGCGGTTCCTACACAATCGTGCGTTGCTGGATGACATCTTAATCCGACTGATGAGCGACACCTACATTCGTCCCATCGAAGATCGTGTCGACTTTCTCACACTAAATGAAATATTAGACCGAGAACTGGAGAACAACGGAATCAACACCACCCACTATTTCAGCATCATCAACAACGATGGCAAGGAGATATACAGAAGTGCCAATTTTGATGAGCACGCCTCTGATGTGGAGTCTTACAGCCAGATTTTGTTTCCTAACGATCCGGCGCCACAATCCAACTACATCAAGGTGTTCTTCCCTACGAAACAAAAGTTTGTCACCTCAAACAGTTTGTTCTTGCCCTCTATTTTCTTCACGATCCTTTTGTTGTTCACTTTTGGATTCTCTTTGGCCATCATCTCACGTCAGAAACGACTTTCTGAGATGCGTACCGATTTCATGAACAACATGACGCACGAATTGAAAACGCCAGTCTCCACTATCTCACTGGCAGCCCAGATGCTGAATGACGAATCGGTACCCAAGACGCCAACCATGGTGGGACATCTGTCCAAAACCATCAAAGACGAGACCAAACGACTCTCACAACAGATCGAAAAGGTGTTACAAATGTCTATTTTCGAAAAAGAGAGTAGCGCGCTGAAACTACAGGAAATGGACATCAACGAGATGATTCTAACCATTGCCGGCACATTTGCCATCAAGGTGGAAAACACGGGAGGCGACATTCAAACAGAGCTTTACGCCGAAAACGCCACCGCATTAGTCGATGAAATACACTTTACCAACATTATTTACAACTTGATGGATAATGCAGTTAAGTACTCTAAAGGAGCACTCATCCTTCGACTAAAAACATGGAACGAGAAAAATAAATTGATGATTTCGATAGAAGATAATGGAATTGGTATCAAAAAAAGCAATTTAAAAAGTATATTTGACAAATTTTACAGAGTACCAACTGGAAGCATTCACAATGTGAAAGGTTTCGGTCTTGGTCTTGCCTACGTAAAGAAGGTGGTGACAGACCATGGAGGAACTATAAAAGTGGAGAGCGAACTGGACAAAGGTACGAAGTTTATTATATCAATACCCTTAAATAATACCCTTAAATAAATAACGTTATGGACGAAAAAACAAGAATCTTATTATGCGAAGATGACGAAAATCTCGGAATGCTTCTTCGAGAGTATCTTCAAGCAAAAGGATATGAGACAGACCTAATGGTCGACGGTGAAGCTGGTTACAAAGCCTTCATCAAAGAGAAGTATGACTTGTGTGTGTTTGATGTGATGATGCCTAAAAAGGATGGCTTCACATTAGCACAAGAGATCAGAGAAATCGACACAGAAGTGCCTATTCTCTTTTTAACTGCCAAGACCCTCAAGGAGGATATTTTGGAAGGATTCCGTATCGGTGCGGACGACTATATGACCAAACCATTCAGCATGGAAGAGTTGTTACTTCGTATAGAGGCTATTCTTCGCCGTGTGAGAGGTAAAAAATCAAAAGAAGAGACCACTTTCCAAATGGGTAGATTCCTCTTCGACACACAGAAGCAACAACTCACCATCGATGACAAAGTAATCAAGTTGACCACAAAAGAGTCTGAACTTTTGGCACTTCTCTGCAACCATGCCAACGACGTGTTGGAACGCAACCATGCACTACGCACCATTTGGGACGAAGACAACTATTTCAACGCAAGAAGCATGGATGTCTACATCACCAAACTTAGAAAGATACTAAAAGATGACCCAAGTGTGGAAATCATGAATGTACACGGAAAGGGATATAAAATCATCTACCCTAACTCCACAGAAAACTCAGCTGATTAATCAATGTGAATTGATAAAAACTCACCTTGAATAAGGAAATAAAAAAAACCGGCAATGCAATTGTCGGTTTTTTTATCTCTCTTTCGGGAATCGTTACTCTTCCACGTAATACTTGTTAATAAGCACATGTCCCACCAAACCAAGAATCATAATGATACCTGCAACAAGCAAGGCGGAATTTGAAGAAAAGACTCCTAAGAAATGTAACAGAAGAATAAGAACACCCAATAGGATGATCAGCACTCCTAAGTACCTCATTAACTTACCCATTTTATATATTTTTTAAACGTTTATAATTTCACTTTATTCCAAGGTGCAAATAACGTACATTTTTTTTGTTTTTGGAAATTTATTTGACGCTTTTTTTGAACATTATCCATTAAACGGATAATACAATTTTTTCATAATGCATACGAAGTATTCGTTTTAAATGTCTTTTCTTTGTTTTTAAAAGAAAAAAATCTATATTTGAGAAATTTAGACTATATCATTAGAATAAACTGTTCTAAATTAAGCGTGAGATAGATTCATTTACAGTACTTCATCAGAAAGCATATTATAACCATGAAAACAGAAAAACCGCTTATATTGAGACTATTGCTTTGGCCATTTTCCGCTGTTTACTGGTTGGGAGTGACCATTCGTAATTTGTGCTTTGATGCAGGCATCCTGCCATCAAAAAAATTTGACGTGCCCGTTATTTCTGTTGGTAACATTACTGTGGGAGGAACAGGCAAAACTCCTTTTACGGAGTATTTAATTAAGATGTTAAAGACCAATCACCATGTGGGAGTCCTAAGTCGAGGATATAAGAGAAAAACAAGTGGATATCAATTATTGACAGAGGCATCCAAACCTTTGGACGTTGGCGATGAACCCTACCAGATGAAACGAAAATTCCCCGATGTCATGGTGGCTGTTGACGCCAACCGACGACGTGGAATGACTAACATGCTGCAGGAAGCCTATAACAAACCGGATTTGATTATCTTGGACGATGCCTATCAGCATCGCTATGTCACACCCGACTTATCAATCCTGTTGGTAGATTATAACCGTCTTATTACAGAAGACCACCTTCTTCCAATGGGTGAGTTGAGAGAGCCTGTTGGCGCTAAAAATCGAGCAGATTTCATTGTACTGACGAAGTGCCCGACAAACATGCCATCCATCGACTACCGAATCATCCAAAAGAATCTAGGAGTCTATCCTTACCAATCACTCTATTTCACCACCCTATCTTATGGTGATTTGGTGCCATTGTTCCCTAAGTCAGTACATGTGCCACTCACCAAAGATCGTTTGGAAAATAAACACACCATTGTGGTGGTCTCAGGCATCGCCTCTCCTCTTCCTTTCGAGGATCACGTCCGTTCCTACTCCAAAGAGATGATCTCATTGAATTACTCAGATCATCACAACTTCTCGAAAGTTGACTTTCAAAAGATAGAGAACGTCTTTTCTAATGTGAAAGAAAAGGAAAAACTGATTGTGACAACCGAAAAGGATGCCGTTCGAATGGTGAACCATCCAGACTTCCCAGATAGCTTGAAAAAACATATTTACTATATCCCTCTATCCATTATTTTCCTTAAAGATAGTGGAGAGGACTTTGATAAGAAGGTTCGCAGCTATTTGGACAAAAACAAGTGTTTATCACAAATCATGTCCTCCAAGGAGTAGCTTGGTAAATGAGTTTTAGATATTGTTGAATTAGAGGTGAGTTATAAATTCACTGTTTAAACAAAAGTTAGTATAAATTGTGGGTTGACAAACTTTTCTAAAAGCCCACCTATAAAGAGTTGAGATTATGAATTTGTTGGAAGAAATCAGACGTTCAAGTGCATGTCTGAAAGAACGTACGAAACTACGTCCGCGCATTGCGATTGTGTTGGGAACAGGATTAGGTAGCTTTGCCGATAAGATAAATGTGACAGACACGATACCATACAACGAAATACCCGGGTTTAAGACAAGTACCGTTCAAGGTCATTCGGGTAAATTATTGTTCGGCACATTGGATGGCGTTGAAGTGATGGCTATGCAGGGAAGACTCCACTACTATGAAGGCTATACAATGCAAGAAATCACCTTCCCCGTTCGAGTAATGAAGGAATTTGGCATCAAAGTGTTAATGGTCTCCAATGCAGCAGGCGGACTAAACCCTGATTATATACCAGGGGATATCATGATTATTAAAGATCATATCAATCTTTTCCCTGAACATCCTTTACATGGTCCAAACATCGAAGAGCTAGGTGTTCGATTCCCTGATATGAGTAATGCGTATGACAAAAAACTGATTGCTTTGTCAGACGAGATTAATCAGAGACTTTCCTTGAACCTCAAAAAAGGAGTCTATGTAGGTACGCAGGGACCTACCTTTGAAACATTGTCTGAGTATCGTTATTTCCGTATCATTGGAGGCGACTCATGTGGCATGTCGACCGTACCAGAAGTGATTGTAGCCAATCACGCCGGACTTTCCGTATTTGGTGTATCCGTCATATCCAATGTGGGCGTAGATGCCAACCTAAGCAACGTGACGCATGAAGAGGTGCAACAAAACACGTTACTGGCACAAGACAAACTGGCCCTTCTCTTCACAGAGATGGTAAAGGCTTGCCATAAAATTGTATAACACTAATAGTGTATGAATAATATACGGATGGCATGAGAAGATTGTTGTGATCTCATGCCATCCGTTTTTATTATACAATATGTGAAATCAAAACCTATTCGTTTGACTCAGATTGATGCATTACACCTCGTAATCCATACAAACACGTAATTTAGTATTAGGGCGAACAGCTCCATTAGCCACAGCCACATGTTTAGGGTGAACTGCATAGCCTTTTAATGCATTAAAGTCGGTAAACGAAGAGTCTAGCATCACATCCGCATTGGAAGTTTCCAACCCATTAATGTTGACCTTGATTTCTAACAAGCCATCTATCTGACCTGCCAATCCTTCTAATCCTTCTTTTATTTGTTGTTTTACAATCGTTTTTTGTTCAGCAGAAAGTTCCTCTTTCAACTGCCATAAAATCACATGTTTTACCATAATTATCTTAGTTTATGTAATAAGTAAAATTTTCTAACAATAAAGTAAAAGCAAGCCACTCCTATCAGATTGACCAGCCATGCAGCCCAGAAAGCTTCATGATAGCCTAAATGGCGCGAGATAAAGCCACCAGCCAATATACCTAAACCAACACCTATATCCCACGATACAAGGTGAGATGAATTGGCTGTACCTCGTTGGGAATGCTCTGCCAAATTCAAAAACATTGTCTGATAGGCAGGAAACATATGTCCATTTCCCAATCCGATGATAAAAGCAGCCCCATAATAGCCTATCTCATTGTGTAGAGCTGCAAAAAGAAGATAACCGAAAAGAGAGACTAAACAACCCAATCCAGCGTTGTGAGCCACCCTTCCCTCACGAAGAGAACGCGACCCTAAAAGTCTCGAAACAATCAATCCGATAGCCAAAAGCATAAAAAAGAATCCCGTACCCTCTTTAATACCCAGTTTCTCCTGTCCATAAATAGCCACATACGTAGAAAGCACTCCGTATGAAAAGGCAAGACAGAGAAAACTAACAGAGACTTTCCATGCCGGATATAAGAAAAACCGATCCAATGATATCGGACTCTTTTCTTTTTTTAATTCTTTTTGAGGTATCTTAACGGTGGAACTGACTAAAAAACCAATGAATGATGTTCCCACAGCCGCTAAAAAAATCAGATTGAAGTTATTCGTCAGATGATATATCCACAAAGCGATAGAGGGACTAATGGCAGTAGCAATGTTATTGCTCAACCCATAGAAACCTATCCCCTCTGCTCTTCGAGATGGAGGCAAGACATCGATTGCCACCGTGCTATTGGCTACAGTAACCGATCCGAAAGGAGCTCCATGCAGTGTACGAACCAGTGCGAATAACAAAAGGGTACCTGCAACAATATATCCAGTAAAAAAGAGGAAGAAAAGGAAATAACTAATCAACAACACCTTTTTACGGGGGAAACTATCCACAATATACCCACTGAACATTCGAGACAAAAGTGCCATGATTACATAACCAGACAACACTGTTCCAATCATATCATTATTGGCCCCAAATCTCTCCTTAAGGTAGATGGGCAACAAAGGCATTAGGAGCATAAAAGAAAAGAATATCATAAAGTTGGCTATCCAAACTTTTATGTAATTCCGATTCCAAAGTTTCTCTCCCTGCTCCAACATTTAATTAATCATTAAATTCCTCAAATACATCATCATCACCTGATGATACGCCAGAACGTTCTTTCTTGTTCTTCTTGCCTGTCATATTACCAAAGTTATAAGAGAGATTGAAGTTGATTGTTCTACCACTCCAGCAAGATTCTGAATATTGATAGAAATCATCTCCCCAAGTCTCAGACTTCCACTTCCTTGAGTTAAGCAAGTCTCTTACAGATAGCGTTGCTATCAACTTCTTCTTTAAGAACGGCTTCTTCAATCCCATGTTAATATAGTAACTGCTCAACGATTTACCTTGTACAGTAGCTCTAGGAGAACGATAGTTTCCCGTTATTTGCAGATTGAAGTCTTTAGGCAATGAGAAATCAATAGACGACTGAGCAGACCAGCTAAAGCTTTGCTTGTCTTCGATAGTGACGTTTACCTCTGTCAACGAACCATTCATTTTCGTGTTGATGTCATAATTACCTCCGTTCAGTTTGTAATAATACAGATTCACATTTGATGTGAGGTTAACAACATTCCAATGATTCTTCATTATCAATTCAAGACCCGTCGAATGGGAGGTGGTGATATTATCAAACGTACTGATCATGGCTTCTGTCGACATCCAGCTATAGCGTTGAATGACATCCTGCATCAGTTTGTAATAAAGGGAAGCCATAAAGGTATGCTTGTTAAAATTCTTCACGTAGTTAAACTCCATCGAATTGGTAAATTCTGGGTCTAGTTCAGGGTTACCAAATGAGATGTTGGTGGAGTCAGCCACATTCACATATGGGTTCAACCAATAACGACGAGGGCGACTGATTCTGCGTGTATAGCTCATTTGTAACTCGTCACTATCTGATAGCTTATAAGAGAAAAAAGCAGTCGGGAAAACATTGAAATATGGTTTTTTCGTACTCTTTTCCCCTGTGGTGTTTAATGACCAATCAATATCTGTCAACTCTCCACGTAACCCTAATTGCATAGAGAATCGGTGGAAGGTATTGCCATAGGAAACATAACCTGCATATACGTTTTGATGTAGTTCAAAGTCATTGTCCAATTCATGTTGTGGAGAGAACTCCTGATCTTGATATCTTTTAATGGAAGAACTGACATCGCTGTATTGATTTTGAAAGCTAAGTTTCGCTCCTGCTTCAAGTTTGGAAGTGGACGTTAAAGGATTCACATAATCTATCTGCGTCTCAAAATTACGATTATGGTTGTTGGTTTTTTGATTTTGTATGTAATCTATATTTGAGATGGATTGGTGATTACCATCAAAATTCTTTTGCTCATAATCCCTTTCGCTATCAAACTTGTTAGCAGAAAAATTGAAGGAGACGGATAGAATATGCTTTTCTGTAAAAGAATGGGCATAATCAAACACAAGGTTGGTCATGAGTCGGTCATTATCCGTCGTGGAGTTTCTCTCCTGAAAAGAGTTGAATCTGTCGATACCCATTTCACGGAACCCTTTGTTGTAATTGATGAACTGGTCGCGATTTCTTCCTCCAATTGTAAAAAGACCTGTAAGACCTATTCTATTGAGGGAGTCAATCTGACAATCCGTTCCCATACGAAGAATACCTGTATTCATGACATGATTGGTCTCATTATCTTGGTTCATCAGCAGAGTGTCTGTATCATACGTTTCACGTTCCGTTTTACCATTACCGATACTCTTACGGTTGGTATATCCAATATTCGCGAAAGAAGACCATTTGCCTTTCATGAAGTTAATATTAGCAGCAACATTTCCTCCTGGTTTGCCACCCCACGGATACGAGACGCCTGCGGAGACAGATCCATAGTAGGATGCTTTACTGTCTGTTTTTTTCATGACAATGTTGATAATACCCGCCGAACCCTCTGCATCAAACTTGGAAGATGGGTTGGTGATTACTTCCACTCGATCTATACTTCCTGCAGGCAATTGCTCCAAGATTTCGCCTCTGTTTTCATCTGATAATCCAGAAGGCTTTCCGTTGATGTATATCTCCACGTTTTCATTGTTTCGCATCGAAACGTTACCCTCCACATCCACATCAACAGACGGAATCTCTTTCAGCACTTCACTTGCCGACATACCCTCCGAAACGGCACTTTCATTCACCAAGAAGGTCTTCTTGTCAATATCCACATTCAATGTAGATCTCTTAGCACTCACCTCAACAGCGGTAAGCAATGCTGCATCATCCCTCAATGTAATCTTACTGAATCTCTTAACAGGAGCCTCCTTAGTAAGCGTCACTGTGGTTGAGGTCGTTTTAAATCCCACAAAACTAATCTCAAGTTTGTAAGTTGCTGGAGCCAAATCCTTGATTTCAAATAAGCCATCCAAATCCGTGACACTTCCCTTGTGTATAGTGGTTTCACCTGCTTTGTACAAAACAACAGACGCAGATGGAAGAGGTTCTCCACCTGCATCTACGACTTTTCCCGTTATTTTATACTCTTCCGCCTGAAGAGTAAGTATACTGAAAAAGATCAGAATAACCGTATATACTATTTTCGTTCTCATAAGCCTAAATTCTACATTTTTTTATAAGTTGTGTTTTTTCTATCATGCTTTCGTGTTGTCCAATTCTGATTCCGTTGCATTCGTATCAATTATCTGATCCGACTGCACAACATCATTAGGCATCTCTTGTGTTACTGAGTTCTTATCCCCTTTTTCTTTCTTTGATTCGCTTTCCTCACTCAGTTCCTCTGACCTTGATTTCCAAGGACGTTTACCAAAGATACGTTCCACATCATCTGCAAAGATGACCTCCTTTTCAATCAGTTGATTAGCCAATTGTTTCATGCCATCGAGATTTTCTCTCAAAATTGATTTTGCACGTTCATATTGTTCTTCAATCAACTTTTTCACCTCATCATCAATGATCTTAGCCGTCTCCTCACTATAAGGTTTGCTGAAAGAGTATTCAGAACCCGTAGAATCGTAATAGGAGATATTAGCCAGTTTGTCACTGAATCCATAATAAACAATCATTGCGTACGCTTTCTTAGTGGTGCTTTCCAAGTCGGCAAGTGCACCCGTGGAAATCTCATTATAGATAAGTTCCTCCGCAGCACGGCCCGCCAATGTGGCGCATATCTCATCGAGTAAATGGTTGACCGTAACATGTTGATGTTCCTCTGGAATATACCATGCTGCACCAAGTGCTCTTCCTCGTGGCACAATAGTCACCTTCACCAATGGATTAGCAAATTGGAGTTTCCAACTAACCGTCGCATGACCTGCCTCATGAATGGCCGTCGACTCTTTTTCAGCTTTTGTCAAGATAGCATTTTTCTTTTCCAAACCACCAACGATACGGTCTACCGCATCGAGGAAGTCTTGTTTCTCCACCAATTTCTTTTCTTTACGAGCTGCTATCAAAGCTGCCTCATTACATACATTAGCAATATCAGCTCCCGAGAAACCTGGAGTCTGACGAGATAGGAAGTCTACATCCACATCGTCGCTAATTTTCACATTACGCAAGTGTACGTTGAAGATTTCCTTACGATCATGTACATCTGGAAGATCAACAGCAATCTGACGATCGAAACGTCCAGGACGAAGAAGTGCTTTATCCAAGATATCGGCACGGTTGGTTGCAGCTAATATGATGACACCACTATTCGAACCAAAGCCATCCATTTCGGTAAGCAATTGGTTGAGTGTGTTCTCTCGTTCATCGTTTGAGTTCATATTCGGATTACGACCTCTTGCACGACCCACAGCATCAATCTCATCGATGAATACGATACAAGGAGATTTCTCTTTTGCTTGTCTGAACAAGTCGCGCACACGGGAAGCTCCCACACCCACAAACATCTCCACAAAATCGGAACCTGACATTGAGAAGAATGGCACATCAGCCTCTCCTGCCACAGCCTTTGCCAACAATGTTTTACCTGTTCCCGGAGGACCCACTAGCAAAGCGCCCTTAGGAATCTTTCCTCCCAATTCTGTATACTTATCAGGATTCTTAAGGAAGTGTACAATCTCCTGAACCTCCTCTTTTGCTTCTGAAAGTCCAGCCACATCCTTAAAGGTAATCTTATTATTAGTATTGTTTTTATCAAACAGTTTCGCTTTTGATTGACCCACACTGAAGATACCTCCACCACCAGGTCCGCCACCCATTCGTTTCATCATCAACATCCAAAATGCAATCATGATAACAAGAGGAAGAATCCAAACAATGTAATTAGAGAAGTCAGGCGCCTCTTCAAAGAAGATTGTTGTCTTCTTATTGGTTGATTTATCCCATTCTGCCACATCTTTAGTGATTTGTTCGGCTGAAGGTATCTGGATTTGAATCACTCTGTTACGTACGAATTTCGCCGAATCCTTTCCGAACACTTCTGCAATTTTCTCAGGCACAATCTTAACCTCCGCCACATTCTGATTACCAATGACGTTGATATTTTCAACAGCACCCGTTTCAATCAAATGGGGAATGTCACTATAAGAAAATTTCTTAGAATCACTCTCATCACCAGAAAACATCATATAGATCAGGAATCCGAGGATGACTATGTATATCCAATTCAATGAGAATTTAAATTCTTTTCTAAAAATTGGTTTTTTATTGTTATCTGCCATATTCTATATTGTAATTTATTTAGTTGGATTCTATAAATTCATTTCGCGTGGTTTTTGTATCAATTCCAATTTCCCATTTTGTAGAGGCGCAATGCATTGCGTCTCTAACACCGAAAAAAAATCAAAACCCCGAAAGGGCTAATGGATGGATTATAGTTCATCAGGATATTCGGTAATGACCGCATCCTCCCAAAGATCTTCCAACTTGTAGAACTCTCTTAACTCGGGTTGAAACACATGGACGATGACCTCTCCATAATCAAGTGCGATCCATTGTGAGTTGGCGTATCCATCCGTTCCAAAAGGTTTCACTTTGATTTGCTCACGCACATAATCCTTTACAGAATCGGCAATGGAGGTTACATGGGTGTTGGATCTTCCCTGACATATAACGAAGTTACGAAAGACATAATTGTCAATCTGAGACATATCTACAGTAACAATTTTTTCGCCTTTGACTTCGCGAATACCTTCCACTATCTTATCAACCAACAAGTTGGTTTCATCCAAAATTTTCTTTTTTGCCATATTATTTGTTCAATAGTTTATGAATAGCATTATCCACTTTTTCGAATGTAAATTCCTTCATGGATTGCTTCATTAAGTCTTGTATCTTATCATTGCAAAGGTTGCCTATGCTTCCTTCGTGTGTATGATGAATGTTTTTATTGGGTTTGAAATTACCTGCTTCAATATCCAATCCAACCTTCTTATAGGCATCGCGGAATGGCATACCCTCCACCACAAGACGATTCACCTCTTCCACACTAAAAATAAAGTCATATTTAGGGTCGTCAAGAATATCCTCCTTGATTTTCACCTCTCGCATAATGTGAGTGGTCATCTTCAAGCAATCTCGTAATTCATCAAACACAGGGATGAAAATCTCTTTGATAATCTGCAAATCACGGAAGTAGCCCGAAGGCAAGTTGTTCATGATCATCATAATCTGCTGTGGTAATGTCTGTATCTTATTACATTTCGCACGAGTCAACTCAAAGACATCAGGATTCTTCTTGTGTGGCATGATACTAGAACCTGTCGTACACTCATCAGGCAGTTTGATGAAACTGAAGTTTTGACTTGTGAACATACAAGAATCGAAAGCCAGTTTGGAGATAGTAGCAGCAATACCAGCCAATGCGAATGCAACCGTTTTTTCTATCTTACCACGGCCCATCTGAGCATAGATGACATTGTAGTCCATCGAATCAAATCCGAGAAGGTCAGTTGTCATCTGACGATTCAAAGGGAAAGAAGAGCCATAGCCTGCAGCCGATCCAAGCGGATTACGATTGGTCATCTTCCAAGCAGCCAACAACAATGCCATATCGTCTACTAGACTTTCTGCATAAGCACCAAACCATAGTCCGAAAGAGGATGGCATGGCAATTTGCAAGTGAGTATAGCCAGGCAATAAGACGTTTTTATATTTGTTACTTTGTTCAATCAGCACATTGAAGAGCTCCTCCACCCCTTCCGCAATGGAACGGATCTCCTCACGAGTGAAGAGTTTCATATCAAGAAGCACCTGATCGTTACGTGAACGTCCGCTGTGTATTTTCTTACCAAGATCTCCCAGTTTACGAGTGAGAAGCAACTCGACCTGTGAGTGGACATCCTCCACGCCCTCCTCAATTTCGAATTGTCCAGATTCAGCCAATGCATAAATGTTCTTCAACTCCTTAAGAAGGATGGGCAACTCATCTTTTCCCAACAATCCAATCGATTCGAGCATCGTGATGTGTGCCATAGAACCTAGCACGTCGTGTTTCGCAAGGAAAAGATCCATCTCACGATCTCTTCCGACAGTAAAGCGCTCGATTTCTTCATTCGTAGCTTTACCCTTATCCCATAATTTCTGAGCCATTCAGTAACCTTTTTGTTTAA
>CACZUS010000034.1 GCA_902784425.1 uncultured Bacteroidales bacterium | reverse complement strand
AGTTATGAAAGTTTGAAACATTGTCTTCGTGTTGCGAATATTTTCACGGAAGAGGAGATTGGGTACGCAGTGCGTATCCAATTCAGTTGGACGCATATTCGTTTTGATAGATTGCCAGAGAACAATTTGATGAACAAAAACATGAAGAAATACACCAACAATGATGTTTACAAAATTCTCAGTGAAGAAATAAAGGTGACACAGGTTATGCATAGCATGACGGTTGAAGAATTGTGTGCTAAAGAATCTGACGTTGATTTTTGGGAAGAACTGAGTGAACACTTAGATTGTTTTCGTATATGTGATGCCTGTCACAAGCCCATGATTGAAGGTTACTGCATAGACGATGGAGCAGAGCATTACTGTTCAAGAGAATGCCTTCACACGCAAATGACAGATGAAGAGTTTGAAGAGTTGAGCGAAGAAGATGGCACATCTTATTTCACTAATTGGTATGAAGATTCACGTGTGATGGGTACACACACTGAGATGGAGAAGTGATTGCTTCATTCGAAGAAGCAGAGGATAATATAGGAAACTATCCGATATTTCATAATTTTCCCCCAATAATTCTGAATTTTGTCTTTGCTCCATTGCTAATATTTGGTAATATTGCATTATTATAACAAATTGATTTTTTTGAAGTTTAAAAAGAAAGAGCGTATGAAAAAAATTTTTTATGCATTGATGACCTCGGTAATCGCATTATGTGGAACAGGGTGTTCCTCTTCTGAAGAGAGCGTTAGTGGTCAATTGGAAGGACACAATTATGTGGATCTTGGGTTGCCAAGCGGAACCTTATGGGCAACATGTAATCTGGGGGCTAATCAACCGGAAGAAAATGGCGCTTACTATGCGTGGGGAGAGACTTCTCCGAAGAGCGAATTTGAATGGACCAACTACAAGTATGGTAATGGTGAGGCTGAGTCGAGAATCAAAATGACTAAGTATTGTTCGCATGAAAAGAAAGGTGTGGTTGATAACATTCAATTGCTTGATTCAACCGACGATGCTGCTTCGGTTAGTTGGAACGGGAAATGGAGAATCCCAACAAAAGAGGAGTGGGAAGAACTATTG
Source organism: uncultured Bacteroidales bacterium (assembly GCA_902784425.1). Classification (GTDB taxonomy): domain Bacteria; phylum Bacteroidota; class Bacteroidia; order Bacteroidales; family Paludibacteraceae; genus UBA1181. The sequence continues at coordinate 26,086 of CACZUS010000034.1, read as the reverse complement.
GACGGTTGCACCTGGGAATGGGTGAAAAACTACAAGGGTAGTGGTCTCGATATGAAAAAAGGTACATCTAAGTCAAATGGTAAAACAATCCTTTTCCCTTTTTCGGGCTACTATAACGGAACGGCATTCTTTAATAACTCTAGCGCATTCTGGTCTTCTACTCAAAAAGCTGATAATGGATTGGATGCATACTTCGTCAGAATGCTGACTCACAACCAAAACATGAATAATGGTCATAGAAAACAGGGAATGACAATCCGTGCTGTTGCCAGCAAGTGATGTCTATATAAACGAAAAACGTGTCTATATGAAGGCGTTTGCCTCTCCTTTAGACACGTTTTTTACGTACTGTTACTTATTGGCGATTTGGCGAATGCAAATTGGTTATTTTGCGAATTCAATTTGCTTTTGGCGAATGCAATTCGTTATTGGCGAATGCGATTCGTTATTGGCGAATGCGATTCGCTTTTGGCGAATGCAATTCGTTTTTGGCGAATGCAATTCGTTTTTGGCGAATGCAATTCGCCACTACTAGATAATTTCCAAATCTTTTTCTTCGATCCAACCGATATTGCCGTCAGGAATTTGAATTTCCACCCAACCGTTCAGTTTGCTTTTTACTCTCACTTTCGTGCCTTCATGCAATAGGAACAGGTCGATTCCGCTTTTGTCGGGAGAACCTTTGCCAGTGACAGAAGGAGCAAATATAATAGCTGAGTCGTGTGCTTCAAGTATATCTTTTTGTTTACTTGCATAATACATTGATATGATACATATCAGTATCGTGAAAATGCCTGTGAAAAAGGATATTTTCTTTCCATTGGCGATGTTTCCGAAAAAGTATAAAGCAACACATGCTAAGGTGATCAAGAAGGCGATAATGGACAAAATAGCCCATCCATTGGAACTGAACATGTTTTGAATTGATTTGCTCCATTCTGTGAAGATGAGGTTGTCTAATTGGTCAATCTTGTCCTTGGTTTGAAGTTTTGCCATCTCCAAGTTGAATAAGACGTCTTCATTGTTTGGATCCAATTTCAGAGCTCTTTCGTAGTTTAGAATGGCTGGAGCAATCTCTCCTTGCTTGTATTTTGCATTACCTAGGTTGTAGTATAACGCAGCAGAAACACCTTCTTCATTCAACACCAATTGATAGAGGCTATCAGCGGCTTTGTAATTCTCTTGTTGATATAGTTTATTCGCTTCAATCAACCTTTGTGATTCTGCTGAATAACAGAGAAGAGAACTGATGAATAATAGACTTAATAAAATATTTCGTTTCATATCCTTATTTTTTTATCTGTTCTTCCAATTGACCGATTAGGTCGACTGCTTTGTTGTATAATTGATCCATAGCTTCATGACCACCGGATGGAGCAAAACGAGCAAACTCGCATGTTTGCAAAATATTCATAAAGTCTGCTATGGTATTTGTATTCACATTATGTTCGGTTAATCGAGCTTCTATCGTATCCTTGTCCAATTCAGCTATTGGAATATTCAGCTTGTCGCTTGTATATCCCCAAAGAGCTTTGAGCACCTCTTCGTAGAATGGCTCTTTCTCGTTGGCTTGTAGGTGGATATTGGCTTGTTTCAAGCGTTTGGTTGCCTGTTTGTTGGCTCTCTTGTTTTTAACCAATACGATGTTGGAGTTTTCCTTTATTTGTTTTCTGTAAAGGATGAACAACATGATAAACAAGCAAGATGGAATGATAAACCATAAATAGTAGCCTGTGGAACCGAATATTGGTTTGCTTTTTCCTTTGATGTTTGTGTCTTGCGTGTTTATGAAATGAATATCTTTACCTAGCAATTTAACATCTTCTTTTGTTCCTATATTAGAGCTAATGGTTGTGTTTGCACTACCATTGTTTTCACCTTTTTCAACATGGATGGTATAAGCTTCTGTTGATAGGGTCCTATAACTTTTTGTTCTTGTGTCGAAATAGGAGAATGAGGAGGCTGGAATTTCGTAGGTACCTGCATAACGAGGAATCGTTAGGTATTCAATGGTTTTGGAACCACTGACGACGTCATCAGAAGTACTGACCTTAGAATCAACTGTAGGGTCATAGATTTCAAAATCGTTAGGGAACTTGATTTCGGGATTTTTTAGATATTTGATGTTACCCGCACCTGAGATTTTAATCTTTAGATTGATAGGGTCGTTGGCCTTAACTTCAGTTGAATTGATGGAAGATTCAATTTTGAGATTGGCACCAACCGTTCCATTGAAATCAGCTGGTTTATTAGAAGGCAATGGCATAACCTCAATCTTTGATCCCTTGATGACAATGTCTTTCTTTACCGTTTGTGTGGTACTAAAGAAATCGTCCATATCCCAGAAACTACGTCTTCTGTTCGATCTTCTTTGAATCTGTGCAACGATGGTTGCTTTTCCGTTCTCAACATCGATTGTACCTGATTTTTGAGGGAAAAGAATGGCTTTTTTAATGATGTAAGTATAATAGCGATTGCCATTATAGGTTTCGGTTCCATTTCTATCTTTGTCATTTATATTCACATCTTGTGAAATAAATCCGTTGAATTCAGGAAGTTTGAGATCGTCAAAACCTCTTACGTTTCCTTTGTGATAAAGTTTGATGGTAGCAACTAATTGCTCTCCCTCGTATACTTTCCTTTTAGAGTATTGAGTTATACAGAACAAATCATTGTCAGATAATCCCACATCTTCATTGCGCACTTGGTCGGAGTTTCCGCTTGCTGCGTTTTGTTGACTTGCTGCTTTTGAGTCTACCTTGATGGTTACTGCGTTAGACATGATTGTCTTGCCATTCAGAGAAAAGCGGGCAGGGGAGATGGTGAAGGTTCCCTCCTTTTTAGGCGTTAAAACATATGTATACGTGAAGTTGTCTGTCTTTGTCATATTTCCATTGATGATGCTGACAGAGGATGCACGCGACACATTAGGTCCTGATAATATATCGAAATCGTTTAAGTCGGGAATTTGCAAATCTTCTCTATTGGGTTCATAATTGCTTATATGAAACTCTAGTCTGAACTGTTGTCCCATTGACACAATATTGGGAGCTGTAGCTTTAAAGGTCACATTTCCATCCGCTAATGCTGAGAAAATAGCAATGGTGAGTGATAAAATGGTAAATACTATTTTTTTCATCTTTACTTCTCTTCAAATCTTTGCAAAATTACATATAAACGACGGACAAATAAAATGGAATGGCATGAAATTACCAATCTTTTTCTATGTTGACTTTGCCTTTCTTCTCCACTTTTATTTTTTTCATATTCTCTTTTTCATCCTCTTCCAAAGCCTTCAAAATCTGTTCGGCGTTTTCTTTTGACATTTGATCTTGCTGCTCTTGTTGTTGTTTCTGATCTTGTTGGTTTTGTTGTTGATCTTGTTGCTGTTGTTGCTGCTGATCTTTTTTGTCGTCTTTCTTATCCTCTTGGTTCTGATTTTGATTTTGATTGTTTTGACTTGGCGGATTCATTGCTAGGAGTATCTCATTTACTCTCTTTTCATAATCTTGTGCCATGGCAAGGTTAAATCGAGTACTGTCGTTGGATGGGTTGGTACGTAGAGACTCTTTATAGTCTTTGATGGAATTGCCTACCTTCTTTACATCCTCTTGCCATTTATTATAATACTGTTGTTTTACACTATTGACGTCTCTTCCTTGCTTTTCTGCCTCTTGAATCATCTCATTCGCGGTGAGAATGGAGTCTAAAGGTGTCACTTGCTTCATATTTACATTTCCTTTATTATGGAAAATGTCAGCGACTAGATCTTTAGCATCTTGGGGTGCATCAATTTTAAGTGTAGACCTAACGGCATCTTTATAGACGTCTTCAATCATAGAATAGTTTCCCATTCTATACATTGTGTTGGCAGTGTTGTAGAGAGCACCTGTATTGGTGGAGTCTTTCATGCCAGCAGCAGAATATTGAATGAGTGCTTGGTTGTAATTGAGGTAATCGCCTTCCTCGAAATAACTATTTCCTTTGTTGATGTAATCGTTGGGCTGATTGAATGAAAGTGATGCCCGATTGTTTATCAACAAGATGAGCAGTACAATGATTATCGTTGCTATGATGCTTATTATGATGATCTCTTTTTTATTCATAATCGTATTAATCAAATAGTTTAAAGTCTCTGAATAATCCGTTTTTACGTTCCAAAATAATAATCTCAATTATGAGTAATGCTATGATGATCCATGCGATTGGAGGGAATTGTTCATCATATTCTGAGTATACTTTTGAATCTACATCATCTTTTGAGATCTTATCCAACTCTTTTTGTAGAGCCTTGATTGCATCGTTTGTGTTATCTGCGTGGATATAGGCGCCTTCACCTGCTACGGCAATCTCTCTACACATGGTCTCGTTGAGTTTGGTGATGACAGTGTTTCCATCTTTGTCTTTCTTCATGCTTTTGGTCCCTGCCATAGGAATAGGTGCACCTTTGGGATCTCCAATACCAATGACGTAGACATGAATTCCTTTTCCTGCTAACTCTTTTGCGGTTTGAACTGCATCGTCTTCATGGTTTTCTCCATCGGTGATGACGATGACGGCTTGTCCTTTGTTGTTTTCCTCATTTTCTGAGAAAGAACGAGCTGCCAGATTTAGTGCGGCACCGATAGCCGTACCTTGTTGGCGAATGGAACCAGGCTGAATAGAAGAGATAAACATCTTCGCAGCCTGATAGTCTGTTGTGATAGGAAGTTGCGTGAATGGTTTTCCTGCGAATATAATCACACCAAACTTATCGTTATTCAAATCGTCAAGCAGTTTGTATAACATTTGTTTCGATTTCTCCAATCGGTTGGGACGAATATCTTCTGCCAACATGGAATTGGATATGTCTAATGCTACCATCACTTCCAACCCTTTCTTTTTAACGGTCTCTAATTTAGAACCGAATTGAGGTCGTGCCATTACAAAAATGATTCCCACTAGGGCTAACAACTGAATACAGAATTTCAGGTTTTGCTTGAATTGAGAAACTCCCGGCATCAAGTTTTTTATTATATCTAAATCGCCGAATTTCTTCAAATACTTTTTCCTTTGTATTCTAGTAAAGATATACCATCCCAACAATAGTGGTATGAGAATCAGCAGATATAAATATTGTGGATTTGCAAATCTAAATAGCATAATAATCTCCTTTCTTCATTTATGGAATGTGACGTAATACGGTGTTTTGAAGAATTATTTCAAGAAGGAGTAATAATAGTGCTCCGATGACATAGGGAAGAAATTCTTCCTGCTTCTTTGAATACTCCGTCACTTGTATCTTTGTCTTTTCCATTTGGTCTATCTCTGCATAAATAGCTTTTAGCGATTTGTTGTCTGTGGCACGGAAATATTTTCCGTTGGTTTTATCTGCAATGGTTTGCAGTGTTTTCTCATCAATTTCCACTTTTACGTTTTGTCGTTGTATGCCAAAGACAGTTCTGACAGGGTAGGGTGCTAAGCCTTTTGTTCCCACACCGATGGTATAGACGCGAATGTTGAATGTCTTTGCCAACTCTGCGGCTGTTAGTGGATCGACCTCACCCGTGTTGTTGGATCCATCTGTTAATAGGATAATCACTTTGGATTTTGCCTGACTATCTTTGATTCTGTTCACAGCATTCGCTAAACCCATTCCGATGGCAGTTCCATCAGCATCGATCATTTCGTCGGATATATTGTTCATTAAGCTGACAAGAGAACCTTTGTCTGTTGTCATCGGACTCAAGGTGAAACTTTCTCCAGCAAATACGACAATACCAATGTTGTCATTCGGACGAGATGTGATGAAATCTACGCCCACAGACTTGGCTGCTTCCAAACGGTTAGGTTTTAAATCTTCAGCTATCATACTTCCTGATATATCCATTGCCATGACAATGTCTATACCTTCCACATCCCTGTCTGACCAGTTGCTAGAGGATTGCGGACGAGCTAATGCAATGATGAGCAGGGCAATTACTCCCAAGCGAAGTACAAACGGAAGGTGTAGCATGTAATATTTGTAGCTTTTCTTCACCCCTTGAAATGCTTCTATTGTCGAAATCTGCATGTTGGCAGTCATCCGTTTTCTTCTGAAAAAATACCACACAGCAAGTGGAATCAGAAGTAGAAGTAAATAGAGTAGTTTCGGATGGGCAAATTCTATTACCGATTTAACTTCGTCGCCGGCATCATGGAATAGAGCTCTTTTCATGCTTGAAAAAACACCAGAGCTTATCAGAATCTTTATAAGCACCATAAAAACAGCTCCGGCAAAGATTCCCAGCAAAGTGGATATTCCATTGAATGATTTATTCAGTTTCATGTTCAGCCTCCTTTGTTGCATCATTTGTTATCTCCACATCTTCCGGCTCGGTTGTTGGCGGAATATAGATGGTTTCATTGATGATTCGATACGCATTTAAAATACTTAATTCATTCTCCTCGAGTGTTGGTTCTTGTTTAGCAAACTTAACCATATCGGAGGTTGAGAATATTTGTTTCATATTGTCAATGACAGGAGCCGCATCGTTGTTGCGTTGCAAGGATTCAATGATCTCTGATGAGGTCATCTCCATAGCAGATATCTTAAATCTTTTGACAAAGTATTCACGCAACGTATCTGTTATGCTTGTGTAATATTGTTTGGTTTTTCCTATTTTCCATACTTTTTCCTCCTTGATGACGTTTAATTCTTCAAGGGCGATTTCGTGTGGTAATCGAGTCTCTTCCTCAACAACATTTTCAGATTCTAATTCATTAATACGTTTGAAATACTGATATACTAAGTATACGATATAGCCTAACCCTCCTAAAATGCATAGGATGGATAGGTATAAGAAAAAACGTTTCCAGTTGAATCCTGGTTTGTAATTGTCTTGTATGTCAGTGATCTGTGCATGAACGAAGTCTGCTTCGATGGTGGTAACTGTCAAGAAAAGCTTTTCTGTTTCGTACTTCTTTACTTTGCTCTCAAATACGAATTCGGGGATTACATATTTTCCTGAATCGAAAGAGGTTATAATGATCTCTTGCGAAACTTTTATGTCTCCGCCCACTGATGTAGTATCCAACTTTGAGATGTTCAGAATCTCTATGCCTGGAATAAGCGTATCATTGGCAAAAATAGGGAAAAGTACGTTTGCACTTTGAGGCTGTGTGATTTCAAGTTGTATCTTACATTGTTCTCCAATTTTCATTTCAGAAGTGGAGATCGATGCTGTGACGCCTATTGCATCACCCATCGCAGATCCAGCCAAAAGAGTGCAAATGAAAAGAAATATGGATCGTTTTATTGAATTCATGATAATTTCATTTTATTTCAAACTCTTTGTTTGAACAACTTCATAAGTGCCTTTACATAATCTTCGTCCGTTGCAATGGAAGTGAAATCAATGCCACTTTGATTGAAGTATTGTTTTAATTGGATTTCTTTGTTATCCCAATACTGACGATAGCTATTGCGTAATTTCTTATCGGATGTATCAATCCACATATCCTCTCCCGACTCAGCATCTTTCACTTTCAATAGACCTACAGAAGGAAGTTCCATTTCTCTTCGGTCATAAACTCGCAAAGCCACTACATCATGTTTCCTATTGGCAATTGTAAGTGACTGAGAGAAGTCATAATTGTGGTAGTACAATGTTCTTGAAAAGAAATTCTTCTTAGCTGAGAGAGAAAAGTTGCTATTGATAAAGTCGGAAATGACAAATGCCGTACATCTTTTCTTGATAGCATTGGTTAGGTATTGTAGAGCACCTTGAATATCCGTTTTCTTACTTTTAGGTTCAAACCCAAGCAGTTCGCGGATGATGTAAAGTACGTGTTTTTTACCTTTTTGAGGAGGTATGAATTTCTCAATTTGGTCGGTGAATAAGATGACACCAATCTTATCATTGTTTTGAATGGCTGAAAAAGCGATTGTTGCTGCTAATTCAGTCATCATGTCTCTTTTGATTTGATTGATTGAACCAAACTCACCACTACCAGAAACGTCCACTAATAACATCATAGTCATTTCACGCTCTTCTTCAAAAACCTTTATGTAAGGTTTGTTGAAACGGGCGGTAACGTTCCAGTCGATGTTTCTCACATCGTCTCCATATTGATATTCGCGGACTTCAGAGAAGGTCATACCACGTCCTTTGAAGGCAGTATGATACTCTCCCGCAAAGATGTTTTTGGAGAGTCCCTTCGTCTTTATCTCTATTTTACGTACTTTCTTTAATATTTCGTTTGTATCTTTCATCGCTTATAAAATTTAAAGGAATCAGTCCTGAAAGAAAAAACGATTAAGGCACCTCGACAGCGTTCAGTATTTCGTTGACAACATCTTCAGAAGTCATGTTGTTGGCCTCAGCCTCGTAGCTAAGTCCGATACGATGGCGAAGTACATCCATAGCGATGGCGCGCACATCCTCAGGAATAACATATCCTCTGCGTTTGATAAATGCATATGCACGTGCAGCTAATGCTAGGTTGATGGATGCACGAGGAGAACCACCAAAGGAGATCATCTCCTTCAAATCCTTTAGATTGTATGCTTCTGGATAACGTGTTGCATTGACAATGTCAACAATGTATTTTTCAATCTTCTCATCCATGTAGACTTCTTGAACCACTTTTCTAGCAGCTATGATATCTTCTGGTTTGAGAATAGGTTTGATTTCTGTCTTCTCCTTTTTAATGTTTTGGCGGATAATCAATTTCTCCTCCTCAGGTTTAGGGTAGGTGATGTGTACCTTCAACATGAAACGGTCTACTTGAGCCTCTGGTAACGGATATGTTCCTTCTTGCTCAATAGGGTTTTGTGTAGCCAATACTAAGAATGGTTTTGGCAATTGGAATGTCTCCTCACCAATGGTTACCTGACGCTCTTGCATAGCCTCTAGTAATGCACTCTGTACCTTTGCAGGAGCACGGTTGATCTCATCTGCAAGTACTAGATTGGCAAAAATAGGACCCTTTTTGATGTTAAACTCCTCTGATTTTTGACTATAGATCATTGTTCCTACAACGTCAGCAGGCAACAAGTCTGGTGTAAACTGAATACGACTGTACTTCGCATCAATCAATTCACCCAAAGTTTTAATTGCTAATGTCTTTGCTAGTCCTGGTACACCTTCCAATAAAACGTGACCATCAGCCAATAGTCCAATTAACAATGACTCAACCAAATGCTTTTGTCCGACAATGGTTTTATCCATTCCCATCATAAGCATATCCACGAAAGAACTTTGCTTTTCAATCTTCTCGTTCAATGTTCTAATATCAATCTGGTCCATTTTAAAAAATATATTTTTATTGTTTTATTTGTTTCTAACTTCAAAACCCAAATCTACAACATATATTGCTACCATAAATCCTATGTTAACAATAATTAATGGGTTTGAGCCCTTTTTAACCTTTATTTGAATTTAAGTGCGAAGTCGTTCACTTCATCTGCCAAAGCCTTGCATTTGGACGATTTAGTGTTTCCATATTCTTTTCCTAAATCAGGTATCTTTAATGTCATGCCTGATCTCACTTCGCTCGGACTTGATAATACATCCGTATTGAAGAAATAGATGTAGCCCCAGAAGTTCATCACGTTATCAAAATTGTTTCTTGATATTTGTGCTAATCGACTTCCCTCTTTTACTACATACTCCTCACGTATCTTCATTTTGGATGGGAATTTGAGTTCTGGATGCTTCTCTTTCATGAAGTCAATCAAAGCTTGGTCGAACGCGTGAGTGTCGGCATCTGATGATGATGCGAAATCATCTTCCTGCTCGTTGACAGTATTGTTGTTGTCTGCTACAACGTTATTTTGATCTTCTGTTGTTGGGGCAGATTGTTCAAACACATCATTGTCGTTTGAACTTTCTGTTACACTACTCCTAGATGGTTCGCCATCGTCGTTGGTTGTTGTTGCTACAGGAGCCTCTGTTTTTTGCTCTTTGGCTGAATTGTCTAAGATGTTGTGATCCATTGCGTATTTAATACCAAATAGAAGCGCTAATACAATCGCTAAACCAACAAACATCCATTTGATCCATTTGCGACTCTTGGCGTTCATTTCTTCGCGCTCTTGTTGTCTCTTCAACTTTTTCAACCTCTTCTCTTCTTTCAATCTCTCTGCTTTTGTCTTTGGAGCTGGTGCAGCTTCTTGATTTTCCTTTTTCTGTGCATCAGACTCTCCCTCTTTTGACTCTTGTGGAGTGGAGTCTTGTGTTGATGCATTGATTGTTGGCTGCACAGTGGTCTCAGAAGTGGATTCCGTTGTTTTCTGCTCTGGATTTTCTGTGACGCTTGAGATGTCGGTTGGATTTGTGTTAGCAGGCTCCTCTTGAATGTTGTTGGAGGATGGCTCGCTTATTGTTTGGTTGTGATTATCTGTTTCTGTTGTGATGGATGGTTCAACGTTTGGATGGGTTGAGGTTGAACTATCAGAACTTTCCACCTCGGATGATGGATTATTGATTGAATCGGTATTGTTGGAGCTGTGTTCGACATTGATGTCTTTCGTCTCCTCCGTATTGTTTTGTAGTGTATTTTCGTCAGCCATATTAGAAGAGAGGTTAGAGTTGTTGGTATTTAGTTTTATCTCCTGTATGTATGGCGCAGATGGCTCATTGTATACATGAGAGTTTGTGTTTTCAGGGAATGGTGTGTTGATATGCTCATGTACAGAGAGGTCTGTTTTCTCTTGTGCAGGAGTATTGTCAGTTTGCTCATCTGTAGGAGTCTGAACGGGCTCTTGAACAGGAGTGCTGTTGACATTTGGAATCTCTGGAATAGGGGTGATGATAACCTCTTGTGAGATTTCTGTAGGTGTATTGGAAACAAATGTTTCAGAGGAGGAGTTTGTTGTAACTTCTTCTTCTGAATCATCTTCATAATCATCGTCAGTGTCGGTATCTACAGGTCCGTCGTCTTTCAAAACGTATGTTTCCAAGTGAGCATAAGGCTTGTTTATTTCTTCTTTTAGATTTTTTTCGGGTGTGAACGAGACTTTTTTGTGCGCAGGAATAATCATTTCGCTACCATCCTGGACGTTTACACTTTTACGTTCTTCAATGGCGACGATTTTGAAAGTGCCAATATAGGGGATCTTTGCGATACCATCCTTATTGAGGGCTTCTTCTACTATTTCAAAAAGGGAACGTAAGAAATTTTCAGAGAGTTTTTTCGTAACTCCAGCTTCTTCCGCAATGTTTCCTAAAATGTCCTGTAAACTTTTTTTCTCGTTCATAACTTCTAATTGTTAAATTTGTCTTTGAGAATGGCACTAACTTTAAAAGCTAAAGATTGTTTGGGAGGAGAGAGCAACCGTTGTTTCGTAGTAGGGTTGATGGATATTCTCTCTTTCTTTCTCCTTGCTTCAAAAATGCCAAAACCCGGTATGGACAACGAATTGCCATTCAACATTTCGTCTTTCAGACAATTGGTAAATGAAGCAAACAAAGCATCTGCTGTTTCTGCGTCAATCTGCAGACGTTTGCGAATTTCGGATGTTATTTCTTTCGTGTTCAAGATATATGAGTTTTATAAATTTGCTACGAATTTAACAAAAAAATCAGAAAAAAACAAGAGAACTCATCTTGAGGATTATTTTAGGTGAGTTCTGTCGATTGATTTTATTGAACTCACCTTTGACTCTTTTATTAATACCCCTCGTAATATTCTTGAGGTTCTCTGTCTCGTGATTGTGGATACCAATCAGGTGATTCTGGTTCTTGCTTTTTCTCAGTTACATAAACTTCACAACTGACGGTTTTGTTTTCGCAAGTGGCATAGATAGTGGCTTTTCCACACTCTTTTGCTACGATACTTCCGTCGGATGAAACAGAGACGATCTTATCGTTGGATGATGTCCAGTTGATTGTCTGATTGGTGGCGTCTTCTGGATAGATAGAGGCTTTTATCATCTCTTTATCTCCGATGACAAGATCTAATTTGACTTTGTCTAATGTTATGTTTTCGGTCTTAACGACAAAATAGTCGACAACAAATTCACTGTTGCCTCTCCATGGAAGGGAATGAAAATATTCTTTGTAATGTACATCAATCTGTCTGCCTCCCATTGACATTAGCTTTTCTGCGGTTTCTTCGTCTTCAATCGAAAATATAAATTCATTGGATTGTATAGAACCTGCTTTGTTTGAGCTTTTGAATCCGCTTTGGATCATCTTCCCTTCGTAGGTTTTAAATATATATCCTTTCTTGACGACATAGTTTAATTCTCCGCTTTTCACACCTTCTCCAAATACGTAGTAGTAACGAAATCCGATAAAGGCACCTCCTCCAATAAGTAGAAGAAGAAACAGAATGATAAATATCTTTATTTTCATGACCGTATAAAATTTAGTCTAATTTTTTACCAATTTGTAGGAGACAGACTTGCCATCAGCTGTTATCTTAACGATGTAGAAGCCTGCAGCGTAGTTGCTTGTGCGAATGATGGTTGACATTTTATCCTTCAAATCGTATGTGTCAATCAGTTGTCCGTCGATTGTGAAAATCTGTGCAATCACCTCCTTTTCATAGGCATGTTCTATCATGTCAATGATGAAATAGTCGTCGAATAGGGTAGGATAGACCATGTATGAGCGGTCGGATAGTGTGGTTGGTGCATCTACAAATTCTACAGGGTCTTTTTCTGCCACCAAACTAGCCATGGCAGCCACAAATGGTGCGTTGTAGTCACATCCACCTTCCGTTTCCGTATAACTAGAACCTCCTTCGACAACGTTGCCAAATTGACCATAGGAGGAAGGCCCTCCAATCAGACCGCCACTGGCAAACATGAACTCTGCTTTGTTCTTTTCGTCGGTTGGCGGATTGTCATTTCTTCCCATGGCATTACGGTGGTGTATTTTGTGGGTCATATCACCCTTAAATCCATGTAAGAAGGTGTGGTTGAATTCATTTTTACCTAATACGTAATCAATGATTCTGAGGGTGAAATTTTTCGCCTTTTTGATGTCTTTTGTTGTTGTGATAACACCATCTTCTGCAAGTTTTGCATATAAAGCTGCAGCGACAGCACCACCAAGTGCTAGCTTGTTGGTACCCCAGTTGCTTTTGTAATATGGGAATCCGTTGCTGGTGCAAGAGGATTTGTCGCTTCTTGGCTCTTGTGGGTCTTGTATGTGCAGTTTATAGACATTTTTTTCTAGGAAACTTAGATATGTTCCTCCTTGTCCATTGTTAGCTGTTGGATCGTCCTTTACGATATAGTAGTATGCAAAGTCGGTCACTGTATCCCATGCTAAAGGAGAATTGGATTCCCACGTTCCACTTAAGTAGCTTAAAGCGTCTTTCTTATACTGCTCTTCTCCCGTCAGTCTGTAAAGTAAAATGGCAGCAAGAGCAAGCTCATCTGTCCATTCTTGATTAGGATAGGAATAAAAGATAGGAATGCTTGCATGTGCAGACTTGTTCTTCTTTGCAAAATTATATGCTTTGATGGCGTATGTCTTGCACAACTCTTTGTATGACTGATCTGGATAATTTAGCGACATCAATGCCAATGCGGATGCATAGTTGGCTGCTTGCGGACCTCCTTTGTCGCTCGCTGTCCATACGGGACGTGGGTCACCACCATTTTCTACTTTATCCTTCGATTGTCTGGCAGACGTCTTCCATACATTGTGATCGCCCTCAAAACCTACATAATAGACAAACGTATTGTCGTTTGGAAAGCATTTTATGAAATAGTCGGTTGCATATTTCACTTCATCCAACACATCGGGAATTTTGTTGGGCTCTCCGTAAGCCTCGTCATAATTGTCTTGAAAAGCTTCTGGCCACACATCGTATGCTATAAGCAGAGATACTGCGGCATAACCCATTGTCGTACCCACTTTAATGTGGTCTCCACAGTCATGCCATCCTCCAGTTAAATCGTAGTTGCCATTTCCTCCGCCATTGACAGAACCTTTGCCATCTTGGGTGTGACAAGATACTTCATTATTCTTTTGAAGCTCTGAGTTGTTGACCAGCATCCAGTTGTGACTGTCTCCACAACGCTGTCCACCAAAGAACTTCAAGCCCATATTTAAGGCTTCACGATAATCTGAATTACTATAGGCTGCCGAATACGATGAGTAGTCGTAAGCATATGTTGAAATGCTCATTGAGGCGAGCACAAATGGTATTATTTTTTTCTTCATATTCTGTATATTAGTTTGCTATATGCAAAAATAACTTTTTTATTGCTAACAAACTAAACTTTTTTCATTTATCTTTGTCGCGTATTTGATTGTAATAAATTTGAATTTTTAAATTTTTATTTCCATTATGAAGAAGATAGTGCAGTTAAAAATAAGTCTTTTGTTGAGTTTGTTGGGATTGTTAGGCATCACTTGCTCTTCTTGCAGGTGTGAATATGGAGGTGACGAGGATGTAGAATGGGAAGAAAGAAATGTTACTCCTCATCATGGTGGGTCTGACGCTGATAGTACTTGTTGCGACACAGATAGCCATAAATAAATATTCTATAAACGGTAGGAACGTGGCGTGCCGCGCCTTTTTACATACATTTTACATACAATAGAGACGCGGCGCGCCACGTCTCTACGGTTGGATTATAGTTCGTCGTGCCTATTGTGACGTGACCGACAGATAACCTCTGCACCCTTCTGTTTATTTAGATCCACCAACGATTCTATGTAAATGGCAGAATGCTAGTTCGTTGGTCTCTTCATTTCGTAAGTGCAATCCATTCCCATCGCAATGTTTGTAGAATTCACAATCTTTGCAAATACCTGTCTTGGTCCACGATCGGTCTCGCATGATTTGATATCTGTTTTGCCATACATCCGCAAAATTGTCTTTGTAGATATTTCCTTGTATGAAACGATTTCGCAAGTCGGGACATGCTGATATGCTGCCATCCACTAAAATGGAGCCAACATTGATGCCTGCGCGACAGAAGAAGAAATGATCTCGGACAAGACCTTCATATCCACCCAAGAATCCTTCGCAACCATAACTAAGGTCTATTTTGCCTTCTTTTCTAGTCTCTGCAATGAAGTCGAATACAGCTTTGAATCTCTCGTCTGATAGTTGTAAATCGGGGTTGTTGGCGGCTCTTCCTACAGGGAAGATGGTAAAGATTCTCCATTCTTTTATTCCACAATCGATGAGCAGTTGCTTGATTTGTGGTAACTCGTCGAAGTTTCTGTTGTTTACGCAAGTCACCACATCGTGCCGTAAGTCTGTGGTTGGCAACATCTTGATGGCATTCAATGCTCGGTCGAACGATTGTTCGTTCTGTCGGAGCCAGTTGTGCGATTCTTTTAGTCCGTCGAGACTAATAGTGCAAGCTCGCATACCTGCGTTGAGTAGTGAGGTGAGACGCTCCTTGGTGAGAAGATATCCATTGCTGACGATACCCCAAGGGAATCCAAGATGGTAGAGTTGTATGCCCGCTTGTTCAATGTCTTTGCGTACAAGTGCTTCACCTCCCGTAAACACAATCATTGTCTTGTGAGGGTCTACGATAGGAATGATTTGTTTGACTGCGTTGATGAAATCATCTATGGGCATATCTTTCACCGAAGATATTTGACGACAATCACTGCCACAGTGTAAACAGTTTAATGTGCAACGTAGTGTGCATTCCCAGAAAAGGTAGGTTAGCTTGTGCTCCTTTGCTGCATTATGACGATATGCATCGAATAACTTCAGTGCAATCTTGTTTCTCAAAGATATCTTCTTCGGATTTTCCATCTCTTTCTATGCTGCGTTTATCACTTTGAATTCTCGCTTTTCTTTTTCGATTCAGAATTATCTTTTTTCTTGTTGTTGGTGCCCGTTTTGTCTTGCTTCGATTCGACAGACTTAAATTCAGAACTGGGAACGCCATACAAACAATTAATTTTTTCGTTCTTGTTGATTTTCTCTCTTGCTTGACTTTGCGTGCAAGTTGTGTCTTTTTTCTCTTTGTGGCATGCGTAGGATGAATAAGAACATCCTAAAATGCCTATTAGGGTCAGTAATATTTTGCTGATGAAGTTTCTCATATTCAAAGTTGCATTTTTGTTTGTGAAACAAAAATAAAGAATATTTGTGACATATTACATTATTTTCCTCCTGTCATTCTTTTCAAATGACAGAATGCCACTTCGTTGGTCTCTGCGTTTCGTAGATGCAGACCATTTCCTTCGCAGTGACTGAAGAATTCACAATCCTTGCAGATGCCTGTTTTGGTCCATGAACGGTCGCGCATGATTTGATATCTGTTTTCCCACACGTCGGCGATGTTGTCTTTGTATATGTTCCCTTGGATAAAACGGTCTCTTAGATCGGGACAAGCAGAGATACTTCCATCTACAAGAATGGAGCCCACATTGATTCCAGCACGACAGAAGAAGAAGTTGTCTCTGACGCGACTCTCATAATCCCCTAGGAAGCCTTCGCATCCATAGTTTGTCCTTATTTTGCCCTCTTTTCTTGTCTCTTCGATGAAGTCGAACACTGCTTTGAATTTATCGTCAGGTAATTGTAATTCAGGATTCTTTGCAGCTCTTCCAACAGGGAAAATGGTTGCTATTCTCCAGTTCTTTATGCCATAATCGATTAGCATCTGTTTGATTTGCGGCAGTTCGTCGAAGTTGCGATTATTAACACAGGTCATGACATCATATTCAAGATCTGTTTTTGGTAGCATTTTGATGGCATTGATGGTGCGGTCGAAAGATAGTTCGTTTTGTCGCAACCAGTTGTGCGAATCGCGCAGTCCGTCAAGACTTACCGTGCAAGCACGCATTCCTGCTTGAAGTAGGGAATTCATTCTTTCTGGGGTCATTAAATAACCATTGGTGACAATTCCCCAAGGGAACCCCAGATTATACAATTCGCGTCCGGCTTCTTCCAAATCTTTTCGGACCAGAGCCTCTCCACCAGTGATGACGATGATGGTATGATGGGGGTCGACAATGGGCATGATTTGCTTGATGGCTTTGATGAAGTCCTCGACAGGCATGTCGTTGACATCTGAAGATTGACGACAATCACTGCCACAATGTAGGCAGTTTAACGAACAGCGTAAGGTACATTCCCAGAAAAGATAATTTAGCTTGTGCTCTTTGGTTACGTTGTGACGATATATATCGAATAATTTAAATGCAAGTCTCTTTTTTAATGGGATTTTTTTTGGATTCTCCATGGGTTTTCGTTTATAGATTTGAAAGGGTGTACCAAAATCCATATTTTGATACACCCTTTGTGTTAAGATGTGTGCTAATTTTATTTCTTTATGAATTTAGCAACATATTTTTTGTCGTTGGAAATGACAGTCAATATGTAATTTCCACGCTTAAGATCACCTACGTAAAGGTTGCTTCCGTTTGAAATGGAGGCGTTCATCACTTTCTCTCCTGCGAAATTATAAATAGCAACATTGGCATCTTCTGCTCCGTCTATGTTAAACCACAAATAATTTTCTACTGGGTTTGAGAACAATAGGACTTTTTCTGCATTCGGATCATCGATGTTTGCTGTGCTGTTGAATATGATTTTGCCTAATTCTCCCTTGTCATTTAGGATGATGGTTAAATCTTTGCTGTATAAGCCATAATACCATCCTTGTCGTGTAGTCGCAGTTTCTTTTTCAATGTCTTCTTTTGAAATAGAATCATAAGCAGCAGAGAAATCGTTCTTTGCTGATATCTTTATATCGCACCAAGGAGCATATGAGTATTCCACTTTAAATTCTCCGTTCTCGTCTGATGTGTCTTTTACGCTTGCTATAACACCATCTCTATCACACTCTTCAAATAGAATTTCCACATTGCTTAGTGGATTTCCCTCCTTGTCAATAACATGTCCTGTGAATTTGTAGTGGGCGTATGGACAGCCATACAATAACACAGTTTGGTCTTCGTAGTTGAATTCTTTAATTGTGTCACGATCATAAGGCTCGACAGGATCAATCTTGTTTTCTTCTGCGTGCAACGTGACAAATCCCATTGCTGATAACAATGAGGTAATCCCTTTACTTATAAGAGATCTTGTTTTTGCTGAAATTTTCTTCATAATGACAAATTATATATTATCTATATCCAAATAAATTTCATTAGATGCCAAGAACAAAATGCGCATTCGCCTATCTGCTGATTTACCACCCGTTTGTGAATATTCACCATAAAATCATATCACCCAACCATTAACACAAATTACTTGTTGCTATGCCCAAACATGTTCTTAATACCATAGCAAATCTATGTAATTATTGTGTATAAACCTAAAAAAAAACAAAATTATTTCTAAAAAAACAAAAATGGTGGGTGTGTTTGATTTTTATGGAGATCCTCACGCCTTTTCTGATACGGGCTTCTTCTTCCCGTTATATTCTGCTAACACCATTCCTGTTACAATGGCGAATGCACCGAAAAGTGCTACCCAAGTCACCTGCTCATCTAATACGATTACTGCTGTGATGATTGTGATCAACGGCATCGAATAGATGTAGTTGGAGGCCAACACGGCACCTAGTTCTCTCTGTACAAGGTTCCAGACCAGATACCCAAATAGAGAGGAAAAAATGGCCAGTAATAGAAAGTTTATAATCACGGTGGGTATTAAGAAATTTTCCCATGGAATGATGGCGTTGTCTAATGGAAGCAAGGGTATTGCTGTTAGACAACTATAGAAAAAGACTTTTCTTGTGATGAAAAGAGTGGAATATTTTTTATGCAATCTCTTCACACTGATGGAGTAGACAACCCATACTAGTGCTGCGCCTAATGCTAATAAATCTCCTTTGGGTGATAATTTCAGACAAAAATGTCCATTTAATACCACAAGGACCATTCCGAGAAAGGTGAGCAATGAACCAGCCACCTGTCTTTTCTTCAATGTCTCTTTCTTGAAAATCAGACTGACAATGATTAAGATGATCAGCGGACTCGTGCACACAAGAAGAGAAACGTTTGAAGAAGGAGAGTGGGAGAGTGCTGTGTTTTCTAACCAGAAATAGAGCGTGCCACCCATCAGTCCGCCTAAAAACAATTGGAATTCGTCTTTCTTGTTTTGCGAGAACATCATGTCGTGCGATAACACCAACAATAAAAAATAGGTGAATATAAACCGTACGACGAAAATGAATATGGATGAAAAACCATAATCGAGCAGGATTTTTGTTGATACAAAACTCGTGCCCCAAAAAATCATTGTAATAATGGCCATCAAATGCCAAAAATTTCTTCCTCTATTGTGCATACTTTTTTACTGTAATTGCCACATAAACATAAAATCTCATTTTACTAACACGTTACTCACATACACGCTATCTTGTGTCTAACCACAACACATCAACATATTTGTTTCTCTGTATTGTGATGATACAAGATGTTTTTGGATTCGTTAAGCTTATTCAAATATTATCCCTCGAATAACACAACTTACTTTTCCCTTTTTTGCCAATAAATAACAAAACAGCGAATTTATGGAACTCGCCTTGTAAAAACTTGAACAACAATGTGTTGAACAGTATTTTTGCCGTATCGAAAAAATCACTTAAATTTAGTGCTGTGAATTTTATAAAGCGATATGCGATAGACGTTACAAAGATACGAATTTATTTTGATATAAATGCTTTTTTTTGAAAGAATATTTGGGGACTTTGGTATTGATTTAGTCAGACACTTTCTCGGCATTGTTCATTTAATCTCGATAATCTTCTTGCGCTTCTCCTTGATGAGGTTGCGCATGAGCTTCTTATATTTTACTGATTGACAGGGTCGAAATCTGATTTTATTTGATATTTAATCATTTCCTGTCGCAATTCTTGTGAGACAAAGATTTGCTTATATGACATAGCTCCACTTCCGAACCATTCTCGGCCTTTGAATAAGTGCAACCCAGTTACAGAATCTTTAAAAGAGGGGAAAAAACCTTTTGTTTTGGGATTATATCGCTTCATTCCACATGTTTTACAGATTTCATAAGGCTGTTCTTCTAAGTTTGAATATGCATCTGTTGTTGGTATAATTAATTGTACTGTATCTTCAATAATAACATCTTTTTTGTAAAGCAATACAGGCATTGATTCTATCCCATATTTCTTAAAAACGGTCTCATATACATCTTTTCGAACGAAAACTTCGTCATAAACCCAATTGAGACCAAAAATCTTTTTAGAACCCCAGTTGGGCGCTTTCCTCAACCTAAACGAAGATTGCTGAACCAACCCGCTTCCACACACTTCACAATATCCTTGTTTTTGGAATGTGGTACCAATATAGCCAAAATCATCATCGGGCATTGGATAACCGTTCATCCATAGAGGAAACCATCTCAAAAAAGATGCAGCGTCTAATTCTTTTTTTGTAAACTCTGTCCTGACGTTATCAACCAATTGCCATTTGTCTATATAAGGTTTTAAACTGATTAGTTTTTCGTGTTCCTCATCAAATTCGAAAACAGGAAGGTCTTCGTTTGGCGGTACAGGAATACCAATCTCTTGCAAAACTCTTCTTTGAGTCTTGTCTGGTCTAAACACAATTCTATGAATGATTTTCATTTTAATTACAAGACTTTAAAATCATAATAACCCACTTCTTTTCCGCATGTTTTCTTTTAAATTAGCAGCATACAACCATGTGTCGGCGAAATGCAGATTGCCCAATGGAAATGGTTCTTTGATTTTATCGTTGTAACAGATGGCTGGGTCGACTTCTTTGCAGACAAGAAGGTGGTCTTGTATTTGCACACTAGTGAATTTTGGTGTGGTCTTGTATCCTTGTGCTTTTTTATCGTATCGAATAATTCCTTTGTGCATGGAGGCAGGTGCTAATGTTTCGTCTGTTTTCCAATTGAGTGGGTTGATGCATACTACAGTGTTGGATAGAAGGGGCGATTTGGCTTGAACGGAAGTTGCGGAGTTGTAAGATATGACCACGCCTCGATCCAATTCTCCTTTGGCTGGAATAATTCTATTGGGGTACTTTTGTAAATCTTTTTCAGTGATTTCAAAGCCTATCAGATAGGCGGCAATCATTTGACAGAATTGTTTGTCTGTCATGCCATGCTTCAATAGTTCCAAAAGCATTTGAGAACCTTGACTATGACTCAATAAAATATAGGGACGACCATTGTTGAATTCTCGCATATAATATTGAAACGCACGTCTGACATCCGATACGGATAGCTTGGCACGTTCGTTTCTTTCGGTGTGACTCATTTCAAAAACTTTGGTGGTCATCTGACGGTAGTAGGGTGCATAAAAGTTGAAATCTCCGTCAGCATAGACAGATTTAATATAGGCTTGATTTTTGCGTGCGGCATTACGTACTTCAGCTCTTTTGATGTCGGTGTAGGAGGGCACACTGCCACGGTTACTCAAAGGCTCGGAGTTGATGGTAGGGTAGACATAAAAGATGTCGATGGGTTGCCCGATGTTTTGAGAGGCAAAATCAAACCAATATTTTTCATTCGAGTATTTGGGAGTCATGCGAAGTTTTTTTTGTTGGAAATTCCCGTTCAAGGTGATTTTTGAAGATCACCGTAAAAATAAAAAAGGGAACCACCCAAGGAGCAGTTCCCTTATGAAGATTTTGTTGTTTTTATCCTAAAAATTTAATCAAGATACCAGCAGCAACAGCAGAACCGATGACGCCAGCCACGTTGGATGACATACAATAGTTGAGCACGTGGTTGCGTGGATCATACTTCAAAGCAATCTCATTGGCAACACGAGAAGCCATAGGAACGGCACTCAAACCAGTTGCACCAATCAATGGATTGATCTTCTTCTTTGAGAATCGGTTCATAATTTTTACAAGTAAGATACCACCGAAAATGGAGAATCCAAATGCGAGGAATCCACCAGCAACGATACCGATTGTTTTTAAATTTAAGAAAGCGTCTACTGTCATAGTGGCACCGACGCAAAGTCCTAAGAAGATGGTTGCTGCATTCATGATACCATTGGAAGCTGCATTGAACAAACGAGAGGTGTTGCTACCAATCTCCTTGAGCAAATTACCGAACATCAACATACCTACCAGTGCTACAGCATCAGGAACGATGATAGCTACAATTGTTGTAACGGCAATTGGGAAGAGAATCTTCAACACTCTCATGTTCTTGAATTCTTGTTTGTTAGGGAATAGTTTGTCCTGCTCTCTCATGTTGATCTTCAAATCTTTTTCTGAGCACGTCAATTTGACTACCAATGGAATGATAACAGGTACTAATGCCATGTATGAATAGGCTGCAATGGCGATTGGTCCCAACATGTGTGGTGCCAATTTTAATGTAGTGAAAATAGCGGTTGGTCCATCAGCACCACCGATGATAGCCAAAGAACCAGCTTCTTCCATTTCAAAGAATTGACTTGCCACCAACAACACAGCAAAGATACCGAATTGGGCACCTGCACCGAAAATGGCTAACTTCAAGTTACGCAACATAGGTCCGAAGTCTGTCAACGCACCTACACCCATGAAGATGATTGGTGGCAACAAACCAGACTTAATCAATGCGTAATAAAGATAGTTTATGATACCTAAGTCGTGTGCGATTAGAGGTAATCCCACCTCATAGATGTTGTAAGGAATACCATTTGCATCACACCATAAAGAACCATCAGGGAATGTTATAGCATTATGGTAGAGAACTCCATCGATAGTAGTATCTAAGGCTGCGTATACACCCATACCTCCACCTGGAAAGTTGGCGATCAATACACCAAAAGCAATAGGTACTAAAAGCAATGGCTCATACTCCTTCTTAATACCCAAATAGAGTAGGACGAAGGCCAAAAGAATCATTATGATATATTGAGGATGCTCGACGAAGTTGCCAATCGCCGTCATGCTATATATTTTTTCTAATATTTCTACCATGACTTCTTTTATTTGATTTTCATTAATACATCATCCTCGGCTACAGAAGCACCGCTTGTGAAGCAGATTTGAGTGATGACACCATCAGCTTCAGCAGAAATAGCGTTGAAGTTTTTCATGGATTCCACGTAACATACAACTTGGCCTTTCTTAACGGTGTCGCCCACTTTTACAGGAACCTCTCCTGCATTCTTTATTAAGTAAGCTTTACCTTCCAATGGTGACAACAAATCGTTTCCTTCTCCAGTGATGGCTACTGATCCACCTGCAGGTGCGCTAGCATTCTCTCCGTTGTTTGCTCCGACAGTTACGTTGTACTTCACTCCGTTCACATCAACAACTATGGTTTGAGGCAATTCTACACCACCTTTTACTGCAGCTCTCTTAGCTTTTCTCTCTTCGAGGTCAGCCAAGAAGTCTCTTTTTGCTTTTCCTGATTTATATGCACGATATTGTTGTGGGTGCATAGCCAACTCGAAGAGCTCTTCGTTGTCTTGTCCCAAATCCCAATTCTCTTTCTTCATCTCCTCGCGGAAGGTGTCAAGTGCATCAGGGAAGTTGCTTTGAGGATCTTCAGTATGGAACTCTCTTCCTTGCTCTTTAGCAATAGCTTCCAATTCAGGAGCCAATGGGCCAGGCAATTTTCCAGATTTTCCTAACATCATATCCCAAATCTCGTCTGCAATGATGGTCCAACGCTCTTTGCCTTTTTCCATTTGCATTACGTTCATCAATGCCATGTTCTTCACGTATTGGGAGAATGGAGTTACCAAACAAGGATAACCCATCATTGGCCATACATATTTAACCTCATCGAATAGCTTGATCAACAATTCATCTTGACTCATCTTAGGCTTGCCGTTCTTCTCTTTCCACTTGTTGATGGATTCGAGGTTGGTCTCCAAGTCGGTCATCAATGATCCCATCATACCGCCAGGAAGACCTGGACCGATCAATAATGAGTTCATCATACGGTTACGAGGTGGAATGTAATAACCCAAGAAGTCATCCATCATCTCGATGATGAGTGAACGAGCCTCCATGTATGCACTCATGTTGATCTCTTTCACTTTGAAACCTGCATCTTTCAACATGGCTTGTACAGCGATGACATCTGCATGTCCTGTACCCCATGAAAGAGGTTCCATACCAACGTCTACGTAGTCGCAACCAGCTTTACAGACCTCCAAGATAGAAGCCATGTTGAAACCAGGTCCTGCGTGACTATGATATTGAATAGTGATATCTTTGATTGCTTTGATGTTTCTAGTTAATTCTCCTAAGAAAGCAGGGCGTCCGATTCCTGCCATATCTTTCAAACAGATTTCGTCACAACCAGCATCGATCAACTCTTTTGCAATGTTTGTGTAATATTCAACAGTGTGAATAGGAGAGTAGGTGATGCAAAGGCAACATTGAGAAATCATGCCACCATCGTGAGCGTATCCGATAGAAGGAATGATGTTACGGGTATCATTCAATCCACAGAATGTACGAGTGATATCAGTTCCTTGTTTTTTCTTTACTTGATAGAATAGTTTACGTACGTCTGCAGGAACGGGACTCATACGAAGTCCGTTCAATGCACGGTCTAACATGTGTGTTTGAATGCCAGCATCATGGAATGGTTTCGTCCATTCACGAACTGCTTTGTTGGGGTTTTCTCCATAGAGAAGGTTGACTTGCTCAAAACCACCTCCGTTTGTTTCTACTCTGTCAAAGCATCCCATCTTAATGATGGCAGGTGCTACTTTCACCAGTTGGTCAACACGCGGTACGTATTTGCCAGCTGCTTGCCACATGTCTCTGAAAACGAGACTAAATTTTACTTCTTTAGCCATTTTATAATTAATTGTTAATGGTGGGGGCGCTCTCTTCCCCGATTAATTATTCTTTTTTAAGAGATTTAAGTTATATCTAAATTTTCTTATATCCTTTCGATCTTTGTCGCTTGGGATTTACCAGCTGTTAGCTGACTGATAGCCATATTGATAGCCTGTGCCACGTTCGGGTCTACCACGTTGCTCGCAGAAACATTATTGGCTACAGCTTTAGGCTTTTCTTCTTCAGGTGCAAATTTGTTCACCAAAGCGATAAGCCCTTTTCCCAAATAAATTACAAGTAGTAACACCGAGAACACGGTCGTTAATCCAATTACCATTAGTTGGAGCGAATCAAAAAGTTTTTCCATACTTTCTATTAAGCTTATGTTTTTTGTTAAATTAATTTTCCAAATTTACGTATTTTTTTGCGAAGAATAATTGTTTCGAATGGAAAAAATATTCACAAAATTTAAGAAAAAATTTTTTTTGAAACTCTCTTGCCTCGATATACTCTTTGTTTTTAGGACTTTTTTATGCTTTCTGTGATACGTTTTTGTTCTGAATTTTTATTCAAATTATCTGTTGCGTTTTTTTATTTAGACTTTTGGGTTTGCTGTTTTTTATTATTTTTGCATTCCTTAATTCTGGTGAGTTCTAAGAATTATGAATTTATAACTCCGACCTTTTATGATAATGGTTAAAAATGATTGAAAATATGAAAACGGCTCTTTTTATTGATAGAGATGGTACTCTTATCGTTGAACCTCCTGTTACCTTTCAAGTAGATCGCTTGGATCAAATGACATTTCTTCCAGGGGTCATGCGTAATTTGTATTTTATTCGTCAGAAACTCTCGCATGAATTGGTGATGGTGTCGAATCAGGACGGATTGGGTACGCCGATCTATCCCCAGGTTAACTTCGATACGGTTCAGTCAAAATTGTTGGAAACCCTAAAGGGGGAGGGAGTCGAATTTGATAAGATATTTATTGATAAGACATTCTTAGAGGATAACCAGCCTACACGTAAACCAGGTACGGCTATGCTCACTGAGTATATGGATGGCTCGTATGATATGAGTCGCTCTTTTGTGATTGGTGATCGGTTGACGGATGTGATGTTGGCAAAGAATCTTGGTTGCAAGGCCATCTTGATTGCTCCTTCTATTGATGAGGGTCGGAAGATGGTGGAAGATGAACAATTGACCGACGCTTGTGCGAAGGTCGTTGATTGTTGGGATCAAATCGCGGAATTCTTATTCGCAGGAGAACGTGTAGCAACAGTACAACGCACGACGAAGGAGACAGACATCTTTGTTCAATTGAATTTAGATGGAACAGGCAAATGCGAAATCTCATCAGGACTTGGTTTCTTTGATCACATGTTGGAACAGATTGGCAAACACTCTGGTTGCGATTTGACTGTTCGTGTGAAGGG
>CACZUS010000033.1:14888-52663 GCA_902784425.1 uncultured Bacteroidales bacterium | reverse complement strand
CTTCTAACTTGAAGTCTAAGTTGGCTAAGATGATTAACAAACTTTAATCAGTTTAGTTATATCGAATAGAAAGTTCCATAATTTTATGGAACTTTTTTTGTTTTTTAGGGGAAGACATTTCATTTTTATTTATTTTTGTAAAAACCACAATTTAAATCAAATACACATGAAAGGTATATTCAACAAATTCTTATTGGTACTTAGTTCATTAATTGGTGGAGGAACCGCATGCACTTCCGTAGATGAAAGCACCAAAGAACCAATTGCGGGAGCAGATGTCATTGTGAGTCGAGGCAACAGAAATTACCATGGCGAAGAGACAGACACAGTCCAGACCAATGAAAAGGGCGTTTTCGTTGACGCATGGTCCACCTCCTGCGGACTGTACGATAACGTCACCATAGACACAGACGTGGAGGGATACGAAAAGAGTACGATGGAGGTAAATCTCAAAGATGTCGCGTATGTCGGCAAGCATGATTGGTACGAAGGCAAGAAAGAAAAGAGCGTCACAATAGAACTAAAGAAAAAACAATAATCTTCTTTGCCAGCAGAGACGTATGAGAAATTTTTTCAATAAAATTTTATTGTTTCTGACCTCCTTAGTGAGTGGTTCGTGCGACCTTTCGCTTGAGGCTCGCTCAGAATACGGATGCCCACATGCCAACTATTCGCTACGAGGAACCGTCATAGACGAAACCACAAAAGAACCGATTAAAGGAGCCTCTGTCACCGTCATCAGCCAAACAAAATACCATGAATTCACAGATAATGTGCAGACTGACGAGAATGGCGTCTTCGTTGATAATTGGGATGCGAGAGACGAATCCTACGATTCCGTGACCGTAAACACAGTCATGCAAGGATATGAAGAAGATACGACCGTTGTCTCTTTCCTAGATGTGGATTACGTCGGCGGACACAAGTGGTATAAGGGGGAAAAAGAAAAGACTGTTACAATCGAAATGACAAAGCAATAACCTTCCCAATGACAGGGTGTTGCAATCCGTATCGAATTTTGATATACGTCAATAAATAATAGCGAGGGAATAAAAAAGATTAGTTTCCTCCATTAAGTAACGTAACTATTTTTTATATTTGAAATACATATATAATGCAATATATTGGTGAGTTATATAAATGCATTATTGTAACAAAGGCAGATTCCAAGTTTTTACATTAAAAAAATGAGTGAGATATTTAAGTTGTCGTATTATGCACTTGCAGTGTCATTATTTTTGCTAGCGATAGTATTTTTATTTGTCCCTCTTCCAAAGCATGAAGGAATACGGAATTTTCGCATATCACTGAGAGTTTTGTCGTTTTCCTATTTATTCTTGGGGGCTTACTGCATCATCAAGTCCAACTACCCTATTCAGTTGATTAGTTTCCCATTCTTGATTGCCTCCATATTTCAGGCACATCTGTTGGGAATGTCACACATCAACATGGTGAATCCAAAGATTATAAATCGATCCTATATAATACGGAAATTCACTCCTGTATTTGCCTTTATTGGGTTGTACATTATTATTCGATGTTTTGAAACTCACATACCTGTCTATTATGACAATTTGTTCTTTTCCTTAGGAGAGAATGGCCAATTCCACTGGGAAGTACTGTTGAGAATGGCTGGATTGATCTATTTCGTCGTTATATCTTATCAATATATTGTTCAATACTTCCGAGAGGAACGTGAGTGTAGAAACAGGTTAAGTGAATACTCCGCTGATGAGAACCTTTTTAAAGGAATATTTTTCATTCATCTCTCCTTCTGGTTTGTGATAGGCATTGCCACCACAGCTGTTTTGATCACATTTTGTTTAGATATATGTTTCTGTACGATTCTCAATTTCTTGATGTTGTCGTTGTATATAGTGGTCGGCATACTCTATATGCAATATCCCAAAATCTTCTACAGCATCTATGAATCGGGCGATGTGGATTTAAATCACAACGAGAAAACTGTAGACAATGCGAAAAAAAATGAGTGGGAGAAATGGAAGAAAGATATACTCTCCTCTCATATCTATCGTAAGGAGGGAATTACAATTTACCAGATAAGTCAGGAGCTATCCATGGAGAGAAAGCAACTCTCCTACTTCATCAACACAAAAGAGAAATGTAATTTCAACACGTTCATCAACAGACTTCGAATAGAAGATGCTCAAAAAATGGTTATCGAACACCCTGAATATTCATTCTTTGAAATTGCGTTGCTTGTAGGTTATACCGACCAAGCAAACTTCAGCAGGAAATTCAAAGAGACAACGGGCGTTTCTCCTTCGGAATATAAGAAAAGCGTACAAAAAGAGTCTAAATAGCTTCTATCTTTCACGAAGCAATGTGAAATGTCCTGTATACTGAACGTCCTTTTCTCCAACATTTACAACATACCAATAATCAGTTGATGGCATGTTCCTTCCATTATAGGTTCCATCCCATCCTTCTGTTGGGTCTTTGGTCATAAAGACCAATTTGCCGAAACGATCATACACATGGACACTGGTAATACCAAACTTATCCAGATTCTTAACAATCCATTTTTCTCTTGTCGCATAGAAATAGGCTGGAATCTCTATCACATAGTGAGTGGTCTCCAAATCGTATGTCGATGAGCATCCGAACTCATCGCTCACGATGATATGATAGGTTGATTCTGGCTTGGCGTTTTCCAACACATTTGAAGTGGTTTTAGAATCATTTTCTGTATATTGGAAATAGACAGTTCCTTCTCCTCCTTCTACTTCAAGCTCGTATGTGTTTTCATACATCTCCCTGTGGTTTATAACAACAGGCGCAACCTTAACATCCACTTGTAGGGTATCTGTAGAGCCTGGACAATCTTTGTTTTGTGCAACCACCCAATAAGAAGCTGATTCTGTAGGAACAATTTTCACTCTATTGGTCAGCTGTGTTTCAAGGACCTCTGTTTGTCCATCGATTTCCTGGTAGAGCTCGATAGACTCAGTGTTGGCATATTGCAGATTCAGTGTCAACTCATCGCCTTGACAAATAGGATTCGAAGAGGCTGTAAGTTTCACCTCTGGACGAGGATGAACCTTAAATAGAAAATCAAACGTGGTGGTTGGACAAGCCTCTCCTTTCACTATATTCGTGACCTTGCAATCCTTATCAAGAAGAGGTATGACGAAGTTAAACTCATCTGACTTTTTGTTTCCGTCAATCAACCATTGAGACGTATGACATTGGACAAACTCTGCACTATCGAACGTCACTTTCGGTGTAAAAAGATTGAATCTGAAATTTTCTATGCTACCACAAAGGTCAATCACATCACCCGACTGAAGAGGAACTCCCTCCTTTTCCCATGAAGGCACATAAGGGTCTTCCACACCGATTCGAACAGTATCCGATTGGAACTCACATCCTTCCATTGAGGTTTTTGCATAGTACAATTGATCGTTAACAGGAGTGATTGTAAGACGATCAGACGTTCCTTCACTGATAAGTGTTCCGGATGTATTGGCATCGGGTGTTCTATACCATTGGATATTATCCATAGTGCCAGTGTATTTAACCTCTAATTCGGCATTCTCCCCTCGACATACCTTTAATGCAGGAGTGACAATGTGTGGGTCAGCTTTGATCACGTTGAGATTGAAATCAAAAGTATTTTCTGGACAAACATCACCCGTTACAACATGAGTCACCTTGATACTCTTATCTACAACTGGAATAAGATATTCGAACTGATCGGAGACAAAAGTTCCATCAACATACCATTTGGACGTATGTGTATTAATAAACGCAACGCTGTCGAACGACGATTGAGGAGTAAAGAGGTCGAAAAGGAAGTTATCGTAACGTTCGCAAATATTAATCACATCACCCGAACTTAAACGATTGCCTAATCTACCCCATTCAGGTATGTAAGGTTCTTCGGTTTCAACCCGAATATAATCGGAATAGAAAACGCAGCCCTCTTTAGTGGTTGCGACATAATAGAGTTCATCACCACTAGGATAGAAAGTATAGTGGTCTGTATTCTCACTACTAATCAATACATCGGGTGTATTAACATCAGAAGCCCTATACCATTGAACATTATCCAGGGCACCCTTATGTGTGATATCCAATTGGGTATTCGTTCCGACACAAACCTTTGGTGTAGGGGTAGAGATTTCAAGTTCTGGTGATTCGACAATATGAATATTGAAATCGAACAAAACATCAGGGCACACATTATTACTAGAGATGACATGAGTAATTTTGCTACTCTTTTTCAGATCATAGAAGGTCATATCGTAGAGTTCGCTCACCTTCACGTCATCCAGCAGCCATTCCGAGTGGAAATCTCTTTTAAACAAATTGGAATCCATCAAAAAGGTCACACTATTGAAGAAGCCAAAGGAGAAGCTAGATACTTCTTGGCAAAAGTCCAATACGATACCACTCTCCACAGGTTCATCGTTTTGCGACCATTGAGGAACGTAATTTTCCAATGTCTCAACGCAAACGACATTAGAATAAGAAGAGGTTCCATTAGCATAGCCGATCACTCTGAAGCAATAATCCTGATCCATCAAGGCGTTGAAGAATCCGTCGTCTGGGTTATTGAAAGTATAGAAGTTAAAACCGCCGTCTGTTGAGTATTGCCAAGAGACTGAGGAGACTCCGCTGCTAGTTAAAGTCAGCATAACATTCCCGTCACGGCAGACTTTCTCCTTGTCGGCTGACAAGGAAAGAGTCTGTGCATGAATAGGAGATTGGTATATGATAAAGATGATTAAACCGATTAAAGCGTGTATACAATGTTTGAAAAAGCTATTGTTAATCATTTTTTTTATATAAATGAAGTCTCCTTGTTAATAAATGATAGCAAATATACTATTTTATTTGTTTTATCTTTCTTCCATTTTGGACAAAGATTCCCATGTAGTTATCATCCACTGGACGACCCAAGAGATCGTATTTAGGAGCAGTAGGGTCGAATGGGTGATTGTTATTAATCAACTCAATGTCAGAGGACGGAATCGGACTTATACGAACCTCACCGCAAAACGGAGATGATGCTTGCTACAACTAGCATATATATTTTTCTCATACGCTTATTTTATTTTGAATATTTTAGCCAATTTCCATCCTGTTTGATATAAAAATCATCTCCAGAAGTGAAATATTCGTATACATATATATCTCCTGTTGGTTTATATTTCAGATATAAATGAAGCTTACCATCTTCCACAATCGTAGCCCAATAATAATCTGACTTTGCGGATTCTCCCGATTCGTATGAATATGAGAATATTAGTGTTCCGTCACTCTTGAAATTGAATGTTTCTGAACAATAATCATCACGATCTATATCGATAAATGTACTACTCCATTCACCTATTAATTCATCATCAAGACAATTGTCCGGATCGAATTGAGCTCCATTGACAAAGGTCACACGGATATAATGTCCATTAAAACTCATTGCAGATGTCTTATTCTCATCCAAATAGAAAGTGTAATCTGAAATGATTTCCAAATCCTCTATCACTTGTGCCCTGTTGTTCTGGAAGATAATCATGGAATCTTTCTTATATGTTCCACTAATCTCCCCATTCGGAGTCAGCGCTGTAAATTTTCCATCCTTTGCACTTGTCATAATAAATGAGGATGTGGCATATCTAGAGAATGATGAGGTAGCCCCATTCGAAACGGCAACTGTCTTATATACATTTCCGTCGTAGTTGATACTTAATCCGTACGCATAGTTATCCAGCCATTTAACACTATGATTCTTATCCGTCTTCAACCATATACCACCCAATACGCCTGCATCACCATTCACTTCCGTTCCTTTTCGCACGTATTCTTTCTTGCCCGTGGAACTCGAGTTGGTCACCAACTTATCATCGCTAACACTGTAATTAAGCGCCACCTCATATGTCGCATCCAAAATGGTATGCAATGTATATAACTTACCTTTGTATGTGCACCAATCAAGAATCTGCGCACCATTCTGCACCATGCCTGTTGCATCAATAGTGTATGTGCCCGTACCAAACTGCTCAACCCATTCGCCATACAGCTTGCTGTCTCTTTCTACCGGCAAACTCTGCATGGTAGGATTGGCTGAGGATTCCTTTATATAGGTGTTGCTGATTGGATACTCCGAATCGGATGGAACAGCATCTGGCACACCTGCATAAAACTTCATCTGGATACATGACGCGTACTTATTGTCGATCACCCTTATCACAGTATCCATCGTATAGTTACCAACCCCTTCCCCATCGATACCTGTCACATGAAACGAGTTACCGCTATGGGAGGTGATGATACCTTCTGCATGATCAGACAAAGGCACAACGGAAGTGCCCGAGAACTTCACCTTTTGTATTTTTCCATCTTCGGTGATACGCATACCGTACGACAATCCGTTTTCATCTGTCAGCGGACCTTCGTCTGACAGTAAAGTCCATACACCCGTAAGATTGGCTCCGGTACCCACCATCGCCTGATCATCCTCATCTTTACAAGAGTATAAGCTGCATACGACAGCCAAAAGTGTAAAGTAGTATTTAATTCTTCTCATATATTTCGGAGTTTTTAAAATTCAAAACCTATGGATATTTCACCTGAATATTTAAGTTTAGTTTGCATTCCGTCTGTTTCGTACGTTGCACTATAATCATTCATTAACACATTGGTATGACGAGTATAGAGTTTGTCGAACGACGGACCGCAAAGTCCACCAATATTAAAGTATAAATTGCAACGAGTTTGGAGACGAACACCCACATTAGCCATCACGGAGATGTTGGAGTCGAACACCTTTTGTTCATACAACGTAGCAGGGTTTTCCGTTCCTGCATATCGTTCGTAGTGCACCATTCCACCTGCATAGAATCCGCCCCAACGAGCAGGGAAAAGTGCTTTATTGCCCAAACCGAAACAGATACTTTGCATAGAGGTTAAATCCTCATGCTCTTTTTTGAATAGCAACCCTGTTTGTGGGTAACCCGCATAGAGGGTTGTGACATCTCTGTTAAAACGTAATTCCACACCCGCTTTGACGCCATCAAAGGCAAGTCCACCAGCGTTGATGAAAATTCCACAGCCATTCTTTTTCCGAATGTTCAGTTTCTCGAGCGGTTCTTTCTTCGGTTTCGGTTCTTTCTTTGGTTTCTCCACTTTTTGTGCTACAGGTTTAGATTGTTGAGCCACTTTCTGTGGTTGTGGCTGTACATTAACAGGCTCATTTGTTGCGTTTATTGGTTGAGTTTGAGGAGCTTCAGCTATAGGAGTATTTGAAACCGTCTGGGCAGTGTCAGTAGAAGATACTGGGGATGGATTAGATATTGGTTGTGTAGATTCATTGGAAGAATTTACCACCGCACGTTTTTGATTAACGTTTTTATCTGTGTTCATTTCCATATAAAATCTCTCAATTTCTCTCTTAGAATAGTTCCCCTGCTTGTTCATCAATTCTAATAATTCTTTTTGGTAAATACCTCTTTTCCCTTTTCTAAACGAAGGAGATTCTTTCATAAATCCTCTCGTCTTTCCAAAGGTTCTAATTGCATAATAGTTTTCTCCATCGTAAGTGAACGCAACTTCATCATTCGACAAATCATCAAAACTCTTATTCGAAACTCGCACGAATGTATCCGGAACATAGTTCACAGAATTTGCCATGTCATTGTTGGGCAATTTAGTAAGATAATTTTCATAGTAATTTTGCACTGCTTTTTTCCTCTGTCCACCACTGATACCCAAAAAGGTAACACCTATAGCAGCAGGAATTAGTACAGGAACTAATCCCAATTGCACACCAGCAGCATTAAGCGCAGGGGTCATACCATCAAGCATACAGCATGCTCCTCCGATAACAAAACATACATTTGCCGAATGTAGTTTGTTTTGTACAGACGGACAATCCGAAGCCAAATCCTGTATTTCTTCTATTGTTAATCGTCTTAACTTATCCTTGTCGATTCTTTGTTTGTAGATTCTTCCACCCTGCATGTAATATTTTTCACCTTTATGAATAAATGCAACTTCATCCTTTTTTAATTGATCAAACGGCTTGTTCGTTACTCTATAAAAGTACTTCATGTGATCACTCTTAAAATCACTATTGGAAGTAGTTGTAGAACTTTGTTGTGCATAAGAACCTGTTATAGGCATTAACATTAACAAAATAAACGCCCATGAAATTCGTTTTAACAATGTCTTCATTTATTCGCAAATTACGAATGTAAAATTATGTTAATAAACGATTGTAGTTTTTGTTTAATTAAATTTGTGGGGCGAAATTAATTCGACAAATAGATGTTTTTTTCGATGAAATGGGATTTTTTCTTTCTGATATGTTTTATGTTATTCTATAATAGTTGTCTTTTTTTTCGTTATTTCCCCGAATCGACAATATTATTTGCAGAACATTTCCCAAAATCATGGCACAAATTTCTCTCACACCAACTTATTGATGCCAACAAATCGATGAAAGAAAACCTTTTATCAAGGATATGTCTCTTGTATTAAAGTATCAGAATCAGAATCTGTGCCGTCAGAATTCGAAGGAACATGGAAAGTGGATAAACCGTTGCATAAGCGGTTGATTGTGCCTGCACAGGGGCGATAGAATTGGCATATTCCAAAGCTGGCGGATTGGTGGTGACTCCCGAAAGGAATCCACAAATCTTCAGGTAGTTGAACTTCATCAAACGTGCTATCACCGCTACAATGACGGCTGGGATAAATGTGATCGCCACACCATACAACATCCATGTATATCCTCCATTGGTGAATGTATCCACGAAGTTAGTACCAGATGAGAGTCCGACACTTCCCAAAAAGAGAATGATTCCCAACTCCTTGAAAATGGCATTGGCTCCTGGAGCCATATAAAAATCAATGTTAAAGAGACGTCCCTTATGTCCTAACAAAAGTGCTACAATCAACGGTCCTCCCGCCAAACCTAATTTAGCTGATGCAGGAAGTCCTGGTATGGCAATCGGAATACTACCTAACAAGATACCCATGAAGATGCCCAAGAAAATAGCCACTGCATTAGGTACGGCAAGTTGCTGAAGAGAGTTACCAATCTCTTTTTGAATCTCTGGCAACAACGTCTTTTTACCTACTACACGTACCGTATCACCCATCTCGATAGTGGTGTTCAATGTAGGCAAGATCTCCACTCCTGCACGGAATATTCGGGTGATATTTGCATCGTATCGGCGATAGATACCAATCTGTTCAATCGTTCTTCCTGCAATTTTTCGATTGGTAACCAACACTTCAAACATGGCCAACGAACCATCCACTTCGCGCTTCATTCCGAGTTCCACTGGTCCGACAGACATCTCCAACGTCGACACATAATCTTTCGTAGAAACACCGAAAATGACATCACCCTCTTGTAGGATCTCCTCATCATGGATGATATCGAACTTATTATCTCTCAAAATTCGGGAAAGGACCAATTTATGACCAAAGAGTTCCTTAAACTCCTTTATGGTTCGACCTATCAAATTGGTATTGGTCACTTTTACCTGAACACTCTCTAATTTTCCACGTTTATTGTTAGAAACCTGATCGGTGTAGTTCTTTTCTTCTTCTTTAACCTTGATTCTAAAGATGGCACGAATCAATAAGATGGTAGTGATGATACCAATCACACCGAATGGATATGCCATAGCATACGCCATTCCGGATTGTTCGATGCCTGTTATATTATCGCCCAATGCTTGTTGTGCGGCTCCCAAGCTCGGCGTGTTGGTGACAGCACCCGATAGGATACCAACAATCACCGATTTGTCCAAACCCGTAATATAGAACAAACAGATGGTGACAATCACGCCCAACAGGACATGAAGAGCAGCCAGTCCGTTCAGTTTCAGTCCGTCATTCTTAAAGGAACTAGCGAATCGAGGACCCACATTGATACCAATTCCATACACAAATAGAATCAGTCCAAACTCTTTAACAAAATGGAGGATTTCAGGATTGAGTGGTGCAGACCCAAAATAGTTCTTTTCGTGAGCCAAAAAGATACCCATGAAAAGGACACCAGCAATTCCCAACTTGACACCTTTGACATTTAATTTGCCGAGTAGAAGTCCAACAAATGCAGTAAGACAGATGTAAAAAGAGCAACGATAAAGTCCATAAGAAAACGTATAGATGAATTTTTATGCAAAATTACGAAATTCAATCATACGAAAGAGGAAAAGTAGGAAGAAGTTTACTACAAAAAAAGAGAATTCATATCACAAAAAAGAGAAGAGGGTGCATCCTCATGTGAACTGAACCCCGAAAGTTGGACAAAAAAACTTTCGGGGTTCAGTTCAATCCGAGACACACCCTCCAA
Source organism: uncultured Bacteroidales bacterium (assembly GCA_902784425.1). Classification (GTDB taxonomy): domain Bacteria; phylum Bacteroidota; class Bacteroidia; order Bacteroidales; family Paludibacteraceae; genus UBA1181. The sequence goes on along the minus strand of CACZUS010000033.1, from coordinate 42,330 downwards.
ACACTTTTATATTAGGATTCAACTTTATTCTTTCAGAATTGTGCGACTATAAGTTAGACCATCAGTTATGATTTCCAAGTGGTAGATTCCCGCCTGTAATGAAGCAAAGTTCATTGTGATGGTTGCATCATTTATCGCACCCTTAATTACCAATGTTATCATACACATTGACATCCATGCTACGAGCCTCTTTTACAGCAATGGTGACATCGTCCTTAACCGGATTTGGATAGATCGTTACACTGCTATCCTCCTCATCGTAATAGATATCCTCCTCATCTGATGTACCACAGTCACTAGAAGGTGCGTAGACAGAGCTGTTCTGTTCTCCAGGTGTAGGAGAATAGACGATACCATTCTCGCACTCACCAAAGATACTCCAGTCGGAACCACCATCGCGAGTTAGACCATACGAATTATTAGGTGGCAATGGTTTGTACTCTACAACATTGACCTCCTCAACGTTATTTTCACAGACCATATTGATAGCAAGCATGGCATTCGACTTGTTTCCTAACTTGAATCCGACATGTAATGGTCCACGGAAAGGTTTTTCATCCGCCCAGAACACCAAGCGACTCTTAGGAGCCAACTTTGTCTCCTCGTATCCGTAAGGAATCATATACTCCAACTGGTTGGATGATTTTTCAGTCAAATACATACCAGCTAGATTGATCGTATCATTACCAGCATTGTACACCTCAAACCAATCAGGATAGTTTCCGTATTCATCTGGAGTACCACCCACTGACTTGTTAGAAGAGCAGATCTCGTTGATCACTAAGTTAGGTTGCATACAATCACCTCTCTTAGCAAAACAAGCTTTAATCTTCGTGCCTTTCTTAGGCGTCATAGTATATACCGCATTGGTACTGATGTAATTGGACTGGCTCTCACCCGTGAGGGAACTCATCTCACAAGAGAATGTCAAGTCGCTACTTTGAGCCTCATGTTGATGCACTTCCACAGCCAAAACATTTACACCTTTCTTCCATGCAGAAGCAGGGATCGTAAAAGTGGATGTTTCATTGTTAGCATACTGACCGCAATAGGCAGTTGGAGAAACAGGACTACCTGAGATATTAGCGCGAGACAACTCCTCTCCATTCAAATAGAACACGTATGAATCATCGTATAGGATGGATACATTCACATCTTTCAAGTTCGAGCAATCCTGTATATCAATAGTCGATCTAAAGAATACAGCAGCATAGTGGTTTCCTTCTTCGCCAGATTTGATGAACGTTTCATAGAAAGAAGCATCACTTCCATATCCCATCACACCAGAACCTGTCTTCCAACTAGAATCATCAAAACTAGACTTTTTCCAATCGCTGGAAGGTCCATTCTCAGAAGTGTAGTACTTCCATGTCATATTCTCTGTTGAAACGTTTGCCGCGCCATCCAACTGCCAGCCTAAGAACTCATATCCAGAAGGTGCAACAGCTTCCAATTTCAAATCTTTTCCATAGAAATATTTTCCATCAAAGCTAGAAATTGGCATCAACTCTCCATTCATCATAATATGTGCATCAGAAGTAGAAGAAGAAACCTTAAGGGAAACGAGTGAATCATATCCATAATATTCCATCAGGTGTTTGTACACATAACCTGGTCTCTCCTGTGCAAACGTCATCATACCATGTGAACTGATACCTTCGTTAAATGCAGCCTTATGTTCTTCATCCACCAAAGAGGAAATGCTATCCCACACTTCTGTTACTCTTTTCTCACGGAAGGTGGTACCAAGGTGAAGAAGGAATCTGTTTACGAATCGTTCCTTGAAAGTAGGGTTTTTCATCATATTCTTAAAGATGGTCACCTTCCACTCTTCATCGTTCGACCAATTGCTCTTACTGCTCTCGCCGAGACACCATTTAATCATGTTTAATGATGGTGTACAATAATTAGGATCATCACCGCCATACAAACCGAATCCGAAGTCAGTGTCAAACAAGATCCAACGGAAGCGACCATTGTCATGCTCACGCCACAATTTGGAATTGTTTCCTGGCCAATCTGTATTAACAATGAACTGCTCAAATATCTCATAGTCCAGATACTCATCCATATCAATCATCTTAGCAGCCTGAGCATAGAAATCGTCGCTCTTCTTGTCGCTGTTCTGCAAGAATGAAACCATGTTGTCGTAAGCCGTTCTGTCACCACAAGTACATGAAACGCCATCTTTGTTAGTGATTTCCAACACATCGATGTCTGTTGAACCCAATCCATAATTTGATTCAACATAAGCCTTATTGGTACGTTCACGCAATCCCATCAAACCCATATATTCTCCATTCAAGTAATAAGCGACAGGTTGGTAGGCTTGGTAATCAATATCCATCGTCTTTGCCACCGACTGCATAAAGCCATCACGACAACGAACATAACGAGGGTCGTAAGCATTTCCACCGTTTCTCAATTGAAGTGATTTATACTTGTTTCCTATTTTATCAGCAAAAAAGTCATATTTCAGTTTAGAATTGCCAGATCCCATACGGTTGCCCGCTTTAATTTTCAACGATTTAACCGTATTTTTTGCCTTTCGAGAGCAACCACCCATAACAGAAACCTCTGCTTCGTGAGTGACAACCACTTTACCATCAACAATGTATTCGAAGTTGACAGGACGCGTCCAATCTTGCAGATAATTCGCACGGCCGTCATCCATCAAGCAAGAAACCTCAGGCTCCTTTCCATTTGTTCCCTTTACAGCGATACCAATCTCATCATCAGTAAAATATTTCTTGTTTGTTGAAATCGATACAACCGGAACAGTGTATCCATTAGAGTGTTTATCATCCTTAAATAAGAAGGTACCAGTCTGAATAGCACTTGGTATCATTCCCTTCTTGTAGGCTCTTGCACGAATCACCTTAGTGCTACTAAGTGAGATAGAGCCTGTATATTCACATTTATTTTCATTCGGTTCAGATCCATCCGTCGTATAGTAGATTTTTGCATCACTGGTTGTAGTACTCAATGTTACTTTGCATGATCCATGTTTCAATCCAGGTTGACAATCGCCAGAAAATACCGGTTTAGCACATCTTCCTGATGATAACGAGCTGTAGGCTTTTCCATTTACGTCTCTTGGTGTAGGTTTCATATATCCCAAGGTGCCATCATCTCCAATTCCGTATGATACATGCGTTTGTGTAGATTTATAAACGAACGAATCCACCTGGGCACCAGCTGCGTTGCGAATTACCAAGATTCCTCCATCAGAATCCAGTTTCACATCGCGTCTGCTATCCATGTCAGACCCATCGAAGAAAAATAAAATGTATCCTCCTTTTGAAACGGTAGAATCACCAGAAACCTTCCATGTCCAATCATACTTATATGTACCGTCATCTTGTGATTTATAATGAACAAACTTATAGCCTTTTAAGCTAACACTGCTTTTAGCATCATCATTATACACCTCTACCCACCCTGGAAAATTGTAATTCTCCATCAAGGTTGAGATATTGCATGGCATCACCTCATTCACTTTAACACCTGCATTCACAGATAATCCGAGCGACAACATCGCAAGTACCATTGCGACCTTTGTCTGATTGAACTGAAATTTTTCCATACGCAAATCATTTTAAATACTACACCATTTAATTTCTCGCTTACCATTTAATTCTCTCTTAAAACAAACTACACTTTAAACAAACAACCGACATCTTCATCACCATTTTTACAAAAGAGAAAAGTCCTAACCGCAAAAGATCCTCTCTTCTGCGATTCCAGCTGATGAATTTGGATTTTTCCCCCTTAAACTCGCTACTAAGATAGAAATTTTTCTTATCAACCAAAAAAAAATCTACTTTTTTTGATTGACATTTATCTTTAAAAACAAATTCTTTTTGATGCTTGGTTTATCTTTTTCGCCAATAATCGTCTAAACTGGAAATGGTAGATTTCCCATTAACAAAAAATAATATTTTACTTGTAAATTCTGTATAATTATATAGAATTAATGTTGTATATCAATCTCGTTCTGACATTTGTTAATGCGATTTTCCCCTAAAAAAGGGCAAACTGGTGGGATTTTTTTAATAAAATTTGACAAATGCAGAACCTACCTATCGTACAAATGTGTATGTTCATTGTTCTTTTTCCTTCCTTCTATAACGATTCATCAAGAAAATCATAACAATCGTCAAACACCAGATATAGAAAAAAGAGGTTCGCAACCCGAAATGATCTGCAAGTATACCTATCACAAAAGGTCCGAAAAGGAATCCGGTACCACTAATCGTATTGACCATGGCTATACCCATAGCTGGCGTGACGCTCTTTTGTCTACCAGCCAAACTGTAAATGATTGGCACTAAACAAGAGATTCCCAAACCAGCTATCAACAGTCCCACGAAAGCAAAAACAGAGGATGTATTACAAATCATAAGGGAAATACCCAATGAGGAGATACCACAACAAGCCAATAAGATGTGTGATTCTCGAAACTTAGAGCGCACATAGTCGCAAAAGAATCTACCAATAGACATAAAAGCTGAATAGATCGCCAATCCCAATGGCGCCAGGTTTTCAGGGAAATCAACCACCATTTTCATATAGACCGTACTCCAATTATTGACACCCCCCTCGACAACTCTACCGCACAAAGCAACAAATGCCAACAAGAGCAGCAAACCCGTTGGAAACAATATCTTTTTCTTTGCAGGAATCTTAGGTTCTCTGATGGTCTCCTTCAAATAATATCTGCGTATAAATGCTAAAATAACCAATGAAAATAGAGCCATCAAGATATGATGTTGCTGAATGGATACATGATTGGATATAAGTACCACACTCAAAATGGAACTCAGACAGACGCCGACATAAAAGAAGGCGTGAAACATAGATATAATCGGTTTTTTATAGGCATTCTCCACAATAATCGAGTTACCATTCATCGCCACGTCAAACATAGAGATGAAACAACCGTAGAGGAAAGCCACTATATAGACTGAAATAATATTGGGGACCAATGACAATAACGGCAACAAAGAGATATAGATAAAACCAGCCAACGTCATCTTCTTACTTCCATAGCGAGCCATCAAATGGACGCAAAGGGGCATTGTACACAAAGACCCTATCGACATCGACAAGGGTACTCCGCTCAACTGCGTCATCGTCATGCCATAACACTCTTTCAAGGCAGGATAACGAGAGAGCAAGGCAGAAAAGATAAAACCACACAAAAAATATTGTGCCAACAAAGCTATTCGCGCATGATGCTTCGTTTGGGTGATCGGATTCGAATCCATACTATAAAAAATTCATTCTCAAGAACATGCAAACGCATGATAAAAATTAGGGATGAATGCGTGGATCAATGTCCACTCCACCTCACTCCCCTTTTCGACAATAATCGATAAAATCGTAGTCGTACTCATTTTTCTCGTCAGACGACATCTTCTCCATAGCAATCTCCTGCCATTCAGAAGCAGGCAATTCAGGGAAAGTTGTGTCACCATCTATCGTGACATGTACACGAGTCAGATAGACTTTAGAAGCGAAAGGAAGGAACTGACGATAGATCTGTCCACCACCAATCACAAAAACCTCCTCATCCACAGGAAGAGCATGAACGAAAGCATCCAGTGAGTCGAACACTTCAACATTCTCCACCTCACCCGATTTCATCGAACGAGAAAGAACCACATTACGTCGATTAGGTAAAGCCTTCCCTATAGAAAGGAAAGTGTTACGACCCATCACGATGGTATGGCCAGTTGTCAAAGCCTTGAACCGTTTCAAGTCGCTAGACAAGTGCCAAAGCAACTGATTATCCTTACCAATCACGCCATTTTCAGAAACAGCAACTATAATGGATATATTCATTTTTATATTTGGAAAAAAGAAGGCGCACCCGATGAGATGCGCCTCCCTCAATTAAATAAATATTAGATATTATTACTTTCGTCTTTGTGATTAGCGTAATAAACACGAAGAGGAGTAGATGTAACCTTGATGAATCCTTTGGCATCCTCAGAAGTCCAACCTTTGTTCATCTCACCATATTCACCAAACTTAGTCTTCACCAAGTCATCTTTAGAATCAACACCCACTGTTGAGAAAGAGAGTGGACGAAGTTCCAAAGTAACCTCACCATTCACGTTACGTTGTGAATTTTCAAGCATAGCTTCGATATCACGCATAACAGGCTCCAAGTACTGTGATTCATGCAAGAACATACCATACCAGTTAGCTACTTGGTCTTTCCAATATTGTTGCCATTTAGACAATGTATATTTCTCCAAGAAGCGGTGAGCACCAATGATCAACATAGGAGCAGCAGCCTCGAATCCGACGCGACCTTTGATACCAATGATTGTATCACCCACGTGCATATCACGACCGATACCGTATGCAGCACCAATCTTCTCTATTTCTTGGATACATTCAATCTTATCTGCGAACTCTTTGCCATTAACCGAGCAAACCTCTCCTTTTTTGAAACCAATTTTTAAGATTTCGCTACCCGTCTTAGTTACTTGTTTCAGATAAGCGCTTTCAGGCAATCCTTGTTTAGAGTCCAATATCTCACCACCGCAGATGGACGTACCCCAAATACCTACGTTGTAAGAGTATTTCAATTTTGTCCAATCGGCAGAGAAACCGTTTCTGTTCAAGTATTCGATTTCATACTGACGTGTGAGAGCCATATCACGAGTAAGTGTGATGATTTCAACACCTGGAGCCATTACCAAGAAAGTCATATCGAAACGCACTTGGTCGTTACCCGCACCTGTTGAACCATGAGCGATGGCATCAGCGCCGATCTCGTTAGCATAGCGAGCAATCGCCATACCTTGGAAGATACGTTCAGAAGAAACAGAAATAGGATAAGTACCATTACGAAGAACGTTACCGTAAACCATGTAACGGAGACTCTTTTGATAGTACTCTTTCGTAACATCCAATGTAACATATTTCACTGCACCCAATCGATAGGCATTCTCTTCGTTTTGTTTCAATTGTTCCTCACTGAAACCGCCCGTATTGGCACAAGCAGCATAGACATCATATCCCTTTTCTTTCGTCAAATACATCACAGTGAAAGAGGTATCAAGACCACCACTGAATGCAACGACAACTTTCTTATTAGCCATATCTCTGTATATTTTTATATTTTATTTTTTTGATAATTCTTCCTCGGCTCTTTGTACGCAAAGCGGTTCATTAGGATCAAACAACATTCCCGTACAAATGCAATAGCGACGACCCGTACGCTCTAACACATCATAATTGATGCATCCTTGACATCCTTTCCAGAAGGATTCATCCTCTGTCAGATCGGCGAATGTGACAGGCAAATAACCCAAACGAGTATTCAGCTTCATCACAGCGGCACCTGATGTCAAACTAAAGATCTTAGCCTCAGGCCAACGAGAACGTGCTAAAGTAAAGGTCATATGTTTAATTCGACGAGCCAAACCACGACCTCTGAATTTCTCGGGAACGATCAAACCAGAAGTGGTTACATATTTCTTGTTTTCCCACGTCTCAATGTAACTAAACCCAGCGAATTCATCTCCGCATAAGGCAATCACAGCCTTTCCCTCACGCATTTTTTGTTTCACATACTCAGGATCGCGCTTAGCAATTCCCGTACCACGCACCTTGGCAGCAGCAGCTATCGTCTCCAAGATGGTATCCACATAACGAATATGACGCTCATCAGCGACACATATCTCAATTTCCTGTTCCATAGTTCTTCTTTATGAAATACAGCTGAAATTATCTTTTTATAGTAGGAATGACCCGAGACAATGCCTCTATCACCTCCTGCTGAGTTAAATTTTCTTTTTTTACTGCAAAAATTGTATCATCACCTGCTACCGTTCCAAGGATTGCATCATTAGCTTGCTCGTCTATTTCAGATGCCAAACTACTTGCATATCCCGGTTTGGTATGTATCACCACAATGTTCGACGAAAAATCCACCGAAGTGCAGATATTCGCAGACATATACTTCTCCATCGAAACCTTTTCTTCACTTGCTACCACCTGCGCCGGCATCTGATATACATACTCCCCATACGAGTTGATCGTCTTAAGCACCTTCATCTGCTTCAAATCCCTCGATAACGTCGCTTGCGTGAGTATAAAATCTCGCTCTGCCAACCGATGCAACAACTCCTCCTGACTTCCTACTACGGAATTGGAGATGATTTCTTGTATTGCTGCGAACCTTTTCGACTTATTTTTCACAATTTTCTCCTTTTTAATTTCACTTGATGAACTAACTCACAGAATATTTATTCATTTTTCTTGCAAAATTATGTATATTTTTTCAATACACAAGGAAAAAACTGCATAAAAAAATATTCATTTCAAAAAACACCTTATTCTTCTCTATGGAACAGGGTCATATCCACTGCCTCCCCATGGGTGACATCTTAGCAATCGTTTAATGGCCAACCAACTTCCTTTGATGACTCCATGCTTCTTCAATGCAATCATAGCATATTCCGAGCAGGTGGGAGTAAACCGACAGGAAGGTGGGAACATTGGAGAGATACATGCCCGATAAAATTTTATCGGAAGAAGAAATAATGAAATTAACACTCTGGAAATTAAATTCCTTTGATTCATTTCATCACTCATCGGCTCTCCTCCTTTTGTTGCAATTGCTTTTCCAATTTGGAAAGAAGTTGAATCATCTTTTTCTGCATAAAGGCGGATGATTCGATTTTATCTCCCACAAAATGAATGGCCAAATGAAGATGTTGACCATTGTTTTCCAAAAAAGAGAACAAAGAATGTTTATTTAAGCGATAGGCTTCTCTCATCTGTCTCTTCAGATGGTTCCTATCCACTGCATGCTTGAATCTTTTTTTTGATGCGCTGACCAAGCATCGCACTGGCACTTCTTCATCATCCACTAAACGAAACATTAGACGATAGGGATACAAAAAAAGCGAAAGTCCTTTTTCGTAAAGTAAATCAACTGTTGTTTCGCCAAAAAGATGTTCTTTTTTTGAAAAAGTGTTTCGATTCTGCATATATAAAAACAGTGTCAAAAAGAGGGCGAACCCAAATTTTGACACAGCTTAATTATTATTTTTTCTTATTCATTTCCTTTAAGAACAAATCCAATGCTGCTGGCATGGATGGAGCCTCTGGTGTAGGAGCCTCAACGTTGACTGTCAAACCAGCCTCCTTGGCTACCTTAGCCGTTGTTGAGCCCAAACAACCTATGCAGATTTCTCCTTGTTGGAAATCTGGGAAGTTCTTATACAATGAAACAATTCCTGATGGACTGAAAAAGACGAACATATCATAATTGAAATCAGGCTCTTGCGTGAAATCGGTACTAACCGTTTTATACATAACAGCCTTCGTAAAGGTTGCATTTGCCTTTTCCATCAATGAAATGATATCCTCCTTATCTGATTCTGCCGCACCTGAATTGACATCATGAACATCAGAAACCGCTACCAAAAATTTCTCGTCTAAGTGCTTATTGACACTGACCATCAAATCCTCGATCTTTCCCGTCGCACTAAAAAATACCTTTCTCTTTCTGTATTGAATGTACGTCTGAAGATAATTGGCTACCGACTGTGAAACACAGAAATATTTCATCGTCTCTGGAATTTTCAGTCGCATCTCTTCACACAATCTAAAAAAATGGTCAATGGCAGTTCTAGCGGTAAAAACAACCGCAGTATGATCCAATATAGACACTTTCTGCTGACGAAACTCCTTTGCTAAAACAGGCTCTACATGAATAAACGGTTTAAAGTCTATCTTTACGCCATACTTTGCCTCTAAGTCAAAATATGGAGACTTCTCTGCTTTAGGTTTCGGTTGTGACACCAAAATTCGTTTAATCTTCACCATTCTTAAATCTTTCTATTTTAATTAATTAGACTACGCTCATCAATCCTACTACGAGAACTATTGACGGCAAAATTTCTAGCGTGCAAAGATACAAAATCAAATAGAATAAAGAGGAAATCCCCTTAAAAAAAATAGATAAAATCCTAAACACATACAACAACACAGCTATTGCGCAGAATCCCAACCCCACATAAAGCGCTGCATTTGCAACCATATTCGGCGCATAAGCAGCAATCACATCCACCACAAAAAGGGAGATGGACAACATTGAGGTCAATGTCAAAAAATATTGTTTGAGTTCATTCCAAACCTTACTGTCAAAAAACACATAGCATAAAAGTCGTGTCACCAAAAACTTAAACACCATATAACCCACGAACACCAATAATATCATAAACGCCGACAATCCGAATGATGACGGCTTATGGTACATCAGATTTGTCAATACGAAATAGCTAAATATTGTGATGGAAAAGACAAACAGAACATGCATCAGGGCTTTCATCCTTGAGATCTCCGCCACTTCCGAAGTCATCACATCATTACGATTGTTTGGATAGAAAAACTCCTTGACATCTTGTGACAATGTCTTTGTATAGGAGGTCATCACCCATCCGTATAAAATAGCAATCAGAAACATCAACGGCATAAACCATGTCTGCTGCTGAATCAACTGTTTGCGAGGCTCTCCCTCTTTCGCAGGTATGATAGAAATAAACGATTTCTCTCCAACATTCTTTTTTTCTGATGAAGATATCTTATACTCAGAAAAATATTTGTCTAACCCCGACCATTCGATTGAAGGCAATTGTTCGCAGGAACCTTTCGCGAGGAAAAAATAAGTTCCCGTCGAATCTTGTTGCAAGTTCGCTCCCAAAGTGTCTCCTCCGACAGTCCCGCTCAACGTATCAATTTGTCGAAATTCGTTTGCCATTCATCTATATTATAGGGGATTCACATAATAGAACAAGAATGAAATCCCATTATTTTTTATGGTGAATTGAACTCACCTATAGCCGTGCATCTGGATTTTTTCGTGGCGTAAACAAAAAGAGAGGAGCGTTCATCAGTTCCCCTCTCTCCGTTTCCTTTATATGTTTGAACTTATCTTCTCTGCGAAAGCTTTCATCTCATCTGGAGTGAAAGACTTTTTCTTGGCGAAATTCACATCTCCCTCATTTTGAATAGGAATCAAGTGAATGTGCACATGAGGCACCTCCAAACCAAGAACTGCAACAGCGACACGCTTGCAAGGGATGGCCTTTTCTATACCCAACGCCACCTTTTTAGCGAACACCATCATATCTCCTATAGTCTTATCATCCAAACGGAAAATATAATCCTCTTCAATTTTTGGCACTACTAATGTATGACCCCCTTGAACAGGATTGATATCCAAAAAAGCGAAAAAAGATTCGTCTTCTGCTATCTTGTAACAAGGAATCTCTCCTTGAATAATCTTTGTGAATATTGTTGCCATATTACTTTAGAATGAAATTTCAACAATCTCAAAAGGAATTTTACCAGCAGGCACTGTGACCTCCACCACTTCACCCTTTTTCTTACCTAATAAAGCTTTTGCTATAGGGGTGTTGATGGAAAGTTTGCCCTCTTTCAAATTTGCCTCATGCTCTGACACTAACGTATAAGACATTTCTGCGCCATTCTTAGTGTTCTTGATTTTCACCTTATTCAGAATCTGTACAACCTCCGTATTCAGGCGTGATGAGTCAATAATCTTTGCATAAAGAATCTTTTCCTTTAACAAAGAAATTTTACCCTCTAATAATCCTTGTGCTTCCTTTGCTGCATCATACTCAGCATTTTCCGACAAGTCACCCTTATCTCGAGCTTCAGCAATTTGTTTGGAGATATTAGGTCTCTCCACCGTCTCCAAATGCTTCAACTCTTCCAACATTTTGTTGTAACCCTCTTCCGTTACATAAGATACAGTAGCCATAATATAAAATTTTAGATTTATACTATTTTAGATTTAACCTGGCGAATTTATAGAACCCACCCTTAAATTCGATTTTCAAAAATTCATAAAATAAATAGAATCCCGGTTTTCAACCAGAACTCTATTATTTATGATGTTTAACTTAAAAACAAACCTATGACGATACAAAGATAACTTTAATATTTGATTATTCCAAAAAAGAATTCACAAATGTTTCATTATTTGAAAGTGAGTTCAATAGAATCCTACGAAATGAATTTATAGAACCCGTCTAATGCGATATAACATCATTGTTTGTTTTTCTTCCAAATCACTTCTTCAATTTCTTCAACGTGTAATCAATCATTTTATCTGACTGATTAACAACTTTATAGTACGATTCTATATTCATAGCGGATCGAACTATGTATTCTTTCATCCTATCCGATATATGACGGCGAGTCACCTCTCGAATCTGCTCATCCTTTTTTATGCCTTTCTTTGTCGCATAGTCAATGACGATATCACACAATGGTTGTTCGTCCAGATATGAGCACAACTCCTCCAAGTTCATTGATGAGATACTCTTTCGATGCTTATCCACAAATTGAAAAGCACAATCATACATTGTTCGTGTGTTAATCAACTTCATGTAATAGTTGGTTACACCTACAGTATCCCTTGGCACGATGAAATCTGGAGTCACACCACCTCCTCCATACACAACACGTCCTTTGGTCGTATAATACTTGACACTATCCCCCTTGATTCCGATCGAATCGGTATCCATTTCACCATCTTTATAGCGATTATACACCTCCTCCTGATACTTCTCCTTATCTTCATAAGGTTTCTGAATGCATCGACCGGATGGAATATAATAACGAGCTATCGTCAGACGAACAGCTGCCCCATTTGATAATGAGAATTGATTCTGCACCAATCCCTTTCCGAAAGAACGACGACCAATCACCATCGCTCTGTCATTATCCTGCATGGCTCCTGCAAAAATTTCACTGGCAGAGGCCGACAACTCATCAATCAACACAACCAAAGAGTCATTTTGGAAATCACCACTTCCATCTGCTCTTCTTTCTTCACGAGGGAACGATTTTCCTTCTGTATAGACAATCAACGAATTACGCTCCAGAAACTCATTTATCATAGCCACTGCCGTCTCCAACAAACCACCTGGATTCTCTCTCAAATCCACAATATAACAATGAGCACCCTCTTTTTTCAAAGATTCCAACGCATACAAAAACTCGCTGTACGTATTCGAACCGAATCTATCGACCTTCACATATCCGATTCCTTTATCAATCATATATGAGGCATCTACAGTATTGGTGGGAATATCGTCACGCACAATATCAAAATGAACCAACTCATCCAAACCATATCGTTTAACGCCAATCTTCACCTTTGTTCCCTTCTTGCCTCGTAGTTTCTTCACTACCTTGTCGGTTGTCATACCTTTACCCACAAATGCAGAATCATTCACCTCCACAATGCGGTCACCTGGCAGAACGCCCACCTTTTCAGACGGACCGCCCTTTATGACATTTGTCACCATGATTGTATCATTCTGCAAGTTGAATTCCACACCTATGCCTGAGAAACTTCCCTTCAAGTCATCATTCACCATCTGTACCTCATCAGCAGGGATATACGAGGAATGAGGATCTAATCCAGAAAGGATCTTTACAATCGCCTCTTCTGATAATTTCTTTTTATCTATTGTGTCAACATACACATTTTCGATGAAATTAAGCATCATATCTATTTCACCCGATCCTTGGCTCTGATTGACACCAGTCATGTCACTACTCATTTGACTGGCAGAATGTAATCGGCTTCCCATCCATACACCAAATATCGCAGTAAAAGCAAAAGCCAATGGCATTAATATTCTTTTCATTTTTGCAAATCCTCTATAAATTCAACTTCTATTCCAGCTCTTTTCAACAAATCAACACCATCCAATGTCCTGTATTTTTCACCACATACCACTCTTGTAATGCCCGATTGTATAATCAGTTTTGCACATTCTATGCATGGAGAGGCTGTCACATACAGAGTAGCGCCCTCACTACTATTGGAAGAACGCGCCACCTTTGTTATTGCATTCGCTTCTGCATGAAGAACGTATGGTTTCGTCACATTATTATCATCCTCACATACATTTTCAAATCCTGATGGCGTTCCATTATACCCATCCGAGATGATCATCTTGTTCTTTACAAGTAGGGCTCCCACCTGTCTACGTACACAATACGAGTTCTCCGCCCATATACGCGCCATACGCATATATCGAGCATCCAACTTCTGCTGTTTTTCACTATTTTCACTCATTCGAAAAACTTTTTGATTTTCACGGGCAAAGTTATGGTAACTTACACAAAATTCCCGATTTATTAGTGTTTTTTTCAATATCAGATGTTATAATTCTATAAAATGCCCCTTTTTCATCCTTCTAATTCATAACATAAATCGATAAAAAAAGAGAGAATGTAAGGTATTATTGCTTTTCAATGTCTATATTTGTCTATCAAAAAAGAACAATTATTAATTCAAACAAAATGCAAAAGGCAAACATCTCCAAATTGATTTTCACATTGTTGACGATAGGTGCTCTACATATCCTTTCTTCATGCAATTTCTTAGCTGACAACAAAAATAGCATGCACATGGTAGTGGAAATCTCCATACCTGACATACTCAAATCACTTGCTGGCACACATGCCAACGATGGTATCTTCACTTCAGCACTCGGTGCAGCAAAAGCAAAACAGGAAAGCGGTCAATCAGCCGACATCATAGACCTCTTTTATGAGGAATTCAAAGCCAATGGCTACCCCTTAAACAAGGTGTTCTTCTCTCAAAATCAGGAAGGAGAAAACATCAATCCCCTCAGCGACAACGATATAGTCGAGATCCTCAAAGAGGAGATTAAAAGCACTACGGACAACACTATCGAAGTATTCCGCTCCCGTCTCAAGGGTATCGGCATCTCAAAAGTAGATATCCACTCCATTGATGTTTCAAAAGGTCTGATAAGTATCGATTTGAAGGGCGTGAAAGACCCCGAAAGCGTTCGAAAGCAGATTCTAGGTCATGCCAACCTTGAATTTTGGGAGACTGCAGATTTAAGCGAAATCATCTTAAACGTAGATACCATCAACAGTATAGTAAGAGAATTAGAAGAGGCACAACCTTCCTTACAAGAAGAGACAAAGAGCGAATTGGAAGAAACTCAACCATCCCCTCAAGAAGAGGCAAAAGCGAAGGAACCAAAAGAGGAGGATGAATGGACAAAGGCTTTAGATAGCTTGTACGCATCCGTCAAAGAACAAGAGGAAAAGAACGAAACTCCAAGTATATCAGTAGAAGAATGTTACAAAAAACATCCTCTATACAAGTTGCTTTCTCTAAATATCAATCATTATGGAGGATATCCCAATCCAGGTGCTACCATCGGCTATGCCAAAGGAAAAGACACAGCAAAGATATCTGAGTACTTCAATTTAGCGAAAGAGAGAAATTTATTCCCATCAAACATTTTCCCTACATGGGAACGTTATACCCCCTATTTTTCTTATGAAGAAGAGGATGGAGAGAATTTCGAATTGATCGCCCTTAAATCGGACGGAGAAGATGGGAAAGCTGCTCTTAGTGGCAACATCATCACAAGTGCCAAAACAAGAAGCGAGAATAATCATAATTTCATAGCTTTAGAAATGACACCTGAAGCTGCCATTGCATGGGAAAAACTCACAGAGAAAAATGTCGGCAGACAAATTGCCATTGTTTTGAACGGTCGTGTTTGTAGTGCACCACGAGTAAATTGTGCCATCACAGGTGGAAGAAGCGAAATTTCAGGGACATTCACGCCTGATGAAGCAAAAGAAATAGCTACACTATTGAACTCAGGAAACTTGAACATAAACGTTAAGATTGTCGAAGAGGAATTCACAGAGACAACGAATGTGTCTCAATAACATTGTCTCTTTTCAAGCAAAGGTAAGAGCCTTGACCAAATAAAAAGGGTGTGCCAATTGACACACCCTTCATTTTTCTCTTTCTCCAAGAAAAATTACTTACGAAGATTCAATTCCTTGACGATGGAACGATATCTTTCAACATCTTGTTCCTTTAAGTAATCAAGCATACGACGACGCTTTCCTACCAACATCTTCAATGATCTTTGCGTGCTATAATCTTTCTTATTTGACTTCATGTGTTCAGTCAAATGGGTAATACGGTATGAGAATAGCGCTATCTGAGACTCAGGTGATCCAGTATCGGTATTGGACTTTCCGTATTTTCCGAAGATCTCTTGCTTTTTTGCAGAATCTAAATACATAACTCAAAAATTTTTTTAATTAAATCGGGCGCAAATTTAGTACATTTTTTTGAAAACGCAACATTTTTCTTCAAATAAAATTTACAAATATTTCGTGGCTCCTCGCATTTTCATTAAATTTGCACCGAATTTTAAAGGGTTCTGTCTCAATACGATGGCAAAATCCTTGTAACATATAGTATATGCTGATTAGAATATATCCAGAAAACCCCAATCAAAGGGAGATTGACAAAGTAGTACAATTCCTTCGTGACGGAGGTCTCATCGTTTATCCCACTGACACCATTTACGGATTGGGGTGTGACATCTTCAACACTAGAGCGGTAGAGAAAATCTGCCGATACAAGAACATCGATGTCAGGAAAGCTAATCTCTCCTTCATTTGCTACGATCTAAGTCACATTAGCGAATATGCCAAAGTGGACAACGACACCTTCAAATTGATGAAGAAGAACCTACCAGGCCCCTTCACCTTCATTTTGAACGGCAACAACAACTTGCCTAAACTTTTCCGAAACAAAAAGACGGTCGGAATCAGAATTCCAGACAACAACATCATCCGCGAATTGGTCAAAGGACTAGGCAACCCCATTCTCTCCACCTCTGTGCGTGATGATGAAAACGAGATTCAAGAATATTTCACCGACCCTGAATTGATTCACGAACGATATGAGAACATCGCAGATGTAGTCATCAATGGCGGTTATGGCTCACTAGACCCCTCCACCGTTGTCGATTGCACAGGCGACGAACCAGTCATTGTTCGTCAAGGAAAAGGTGAACTCATCTGGTAATTGCAATATTCATTTCATTTTTTAACTTTTAATTTCAGTTCTTTATTTAGTTGTGTGGGTATTATTAGCACTTAGCTCTGCCATATTGCTTGGCATATATGATGTGTTCAAAAAGATGTCATTGAAAGAGAATGCTGTCATTCCCGTTTTGACTTTGTCCATCATCATTTCCGCCATTCTATTCCTTTTCCCTCTGGCAGCTTCTTCCATTATGCCAGAAAGCATGAAATCACTACACTTCTACGTACCCGAAGTGGAACTGAAAGCCCATCTGTTCATCTTACTGAAATCTGTCATCGTACTCGGTTCATGGATATCCGCCTATTTCGGAATGAAAAACATACCCATCACCATCTATTCTCCCATACGCGCCACACAACCCGTATGGACTGTGATTGGTGCCTTTTTCATCTTTTCTGAAAGACTGACTCCACTGCAAGCCATCGGAGTTATCATTACCATCACATTCTTCTATCTTTTTTCGCTTGCCGGACTAAAAGAGGGTATCTCATGGAAACATAACAAATGGGTGTGGCTGATTGTCCTCGCTACGCTATTAGGTTCTGCCAGCGGTCTATACGACAAGCACCTGATGCACGAATTTGACCGTGTAGCCGTACAAGTGTACAGCACCCTCTATCAAGCCATCATCATGCTCATCGTCCTTTTTACCTTATGGTATCCTAACAGAAAGAACACAACCCCTTTCCAATGGCGTTGGAGCATCGTAGGAATATCCCTCTTTTTAATGGTAGCCGACTATGTCTACTATTGGGCACTCTCATCCGATGGAGCTCTCATCTCCATCGTCTCCACCATTCGACGTTCAGGTGCCGTCGTACCATTCCTATTCGGAGCACTTTTCTTGAAGGAGAAAAACCTAAAAGTGAAAGGTCTCCTTCTCTGCGGAATCCTAATCGGTGTGGTTTTATTAACCATTGGAGCCATGCGAGGTTGAAAGGTGTCATCAACCTCCATTGAACAGCACATGCATGATGATGAAAAATCAAATGGATTATGCCTTCATCCAATTCTTTTTTATAACTTTGCGAAAATGGATTTTTTATATATATGAAACACTTACTTTTCCTTATAAGTCTCATTGGGTTTACTCTTACAACATCTCTTCATTGTCAGGCTCAGACTTTGGAGAACTACTTCGTTACAGGGTTGAAAAGTCAACTGCAAATAAATCAGGAGACCAGAAGCGCCCTCATTAACGGATACAGAGACAAGAAAGAGACCACACTGAAAATGAAGAATGGCAGCACAGCCTGCATATTGGAGTACAAGGAAAATGATTATCTAAAAATAAAAACCTCCGAACAGGGCTATTTTGCACTAAAAAGATGGAATATAGACAACCAAATCATATTTGGTTTGAGTTGGTGGGTGTGCAGCGCTCAATGTGATGGCATTATGAAGATGGTGAAACCCAACTCTCTTCAGCAACCCAAACAAATGCCTCAAATCACCTTGGCCGATTTTGCCAATGCTGATTCCCTGAAAAAAGATGGACTAACTGTCGATGACTTTGTGAAGAAATTTGAAATCGACTTCATTCACTATGAATTTTCGAAAAGCGACACCATCTGGGTAATCAACAACACCCCTGAATTTCTAGATCAATTAAGACAAAGGAAATATAAGAAATACTGGAAAGGAAATGCTCTTCCTTTCATTCAGAAAAATGGCGATTTCATCAGAGGAGAAATCACCACGAAAAATCTTGAAATCAAAAAAGATCAAAATGGGAAATAAAGAGAGAACCGAGATATCTACATTGGGTGAATTCGGACTGATTAAACACTTAACCGAATCCTTCACGTTAAAAAACGAATCCACACTAAAGGGTGTTGGCGATGATGCTGCCATCCTCGACTACAAAGACAAACAAGTGCTGGTAACAACCGACTTGCTTTTAGAGGGGGTTCATTTCGATTTAACCTATTGCCCGCTCATGCATTTGGGTTACAAATCGGCCATTGTCAATTTCTCTGACATATACGCTATGAATGGGCAACCCAAACAAATCACAGTCTCTTTAGGTATCTCCAAACGTTTCTCCATAGAGGATCTTGACGAGATATATGCTGGCATCCGACTTGCCTGTGAAAAATACGGAGTGGATTTGGTGGGTGGCGACACCTCTGCCTCACTGACAGGACTGACCATCAGCATCACTTGCATTGGTGAAGGAGAAAAAGGGAAAGTCGTTCAAAGGAACAGTGCTCAAAACACCGACCTCTTCTGTGTGTCGGGCGACCTTGGTGCAGCCTACATGGGTCTTCTCCTCTTGGAACGCGAGAAGAACATCTTCAAAGGTGACGAATCGATCCAACCTGATTTCGCAGGGAAAGAATACATCATCGAACGCCAACTAAAACCAGAAGCAAGAAAAGATATCATCGAGGAGTTGGCGAAAAACAATATCCTACCAACCGCAATGATGGATATCTCCGACGGATTATCCTCCGAATTGCTACACATCTGCAATCAAAGCGGATTAGGTTGCCGCGTGTATGAAGATCGTATTCCAATCGACTATCAAACGGCTGTGATGGCAGAGGAATTTAATATGAACTTAACAACCGCTGCTCTCAACGGAGGCGAAGATTATGAACTGCTCTTCACCGTTCCATTGTCTGCGAACGAAATTGTTCAAAAGATTCCGGGAATCAAAGTCATCGGACACACCACCGACAAAGCACTTGGTTGCCGTCTCATCACCCGTCAAGGCGATGAAATAGATTTGAA
Organism: uncultured Bacteroidales bacterium; assembly: GCA_902784425.1. Taxonomy (GTDB): domain Bacteria; phylum Bacteroidota; class Bacteroidia; order Bacteroidales; family Paludibacteraceae; genus UBA1181. Next base: position 22,619 of record CACZUS010000033.1, on the reverse strand, counting down.
AGCACAAGGATGGAACTCTTTAAGCTAAAATAAAAGATGCAAACATCCGTTTTATCACTGACAACAATATAATACAATATGCGTTTCAAATATTTAATCTTATTATTGCTTCCCGCACTGCTTTTCTCAGGTTGCTCCATCAAGCAAAAACTAAAGAAAGCAGATAAGAAATATGAGGTCGGCGAATATTTCAACGCCGCAACCATCTATAACAAGATATATCCAAAAGTAAAGGTGAAAGACCGTCAGACGAAAGCATACTCTGCTTTCCGTTTGGGTTTATGCTACAGTCTTATCAACGAAAACGAAAAGGCAGAGAGAGCTTTTTCGAACGCTGTTCGTTACAACTATAAGGACTCTATCGTATACCTCTACTACGCTGATGCCCTAAGGAAAAATAAAAAGGAGAAAGATGCCATCGCTCAATATGACATCTACCTACAAAATCATCCAGATGATATTCGTGCAATCAACGGCAAACAGTCATCTCTGGATGCTGCTGAATGGAAAGAACACCCTACCCGCTATATCGTTTCCAAGCAAACTAAGTTTGCTTCAAAGAGAACTGAATTCTCACCAGCATTTCCTGGCGGAGATCCAGATATCGTCTATTTCAACTCCACCCGTGAAAACAAAGAAATCGGCGGTAATGCTAGCAAAATCACAGGTGTGAGAAACAACGACATCTACTCGGCAAGACGCAACGCTCTCGGTGAGTGGGATAACATAGAACCAGTGGAAGGGGATATCAACACCGACCTCGACGAGGGTTCCGTATCCTTCTCTGCTGATGGTAAGACCATGTATTTCACACGTTGTTATGTGGAGAAGGGTGAAAATCGTGGTGCACAGATATGCACAGTAACTCGTTCCGGGGGTAAATGGGGTAAGGTGACAGAAGTGAAATTATCAGAAGATAGTTCCATCACCTTTGCACACCCAACAGTATCACCTGATGATAAATATCTATACTTCGTGTCCGACCTTCCTGGAGGATTTGGTGGCAAAGACTTATGGAGAAGTGAGAAAAACGGTTCTCAATACGGAGCACCTGTCAACTTAGGACCTAGCATCAACACGCCAGGCGACGAGATGTTCCCATACATGAGAGAAGACGGCACACTCTACTTCTCTTCCAACGGACATCCTGGATTTGGAGGATTAGATCTATTCTACGCCACAGAACTGGAAAATGGCGAATGGGAAGTATCCAATATGATGTATCCTATCAACTCTAACGGAGATGATTTCGGTATCAGTTTTATCACTGGAATGGAGAAAGGTATGTTCTCATCCAACAGAGGCGAGAAAAAAGGATATGACAAGCTATATGAATTTGAACTTCCTCCTATCGAATATCTGATCGACGGAAAAGTAACCGACCTAAGTGGAGAGCCCCTAGGAGATGCCACCATCCGAATTGTCGGTGATGATGGTACAAACATGAAGTTACACACCAAAAAGGATGGTTCCTTCAAAATTTCACTCAACAAGAATGTTCACTATGTGATGTTGGGTAACTGCAGAGGATATCTGAATCAAAAGGAAGAGGCTGTCACCATGGATTTGGAAGACTCCAAAACCTTCCCTATACACTTCAATTTGGCATCACTCAGCAAGCCTGTCGGATTGGATAATATATTCTTCGAATTCGGAAAAGCGACACTGACTCCAGAGTCATCTACGGCATTGGATAAACTTGTGAAGATTCTAAACGATAATCCAAATATCACCATCGAGATTGGTGCACACACCGACCGTGTCGGATCAGCCGAAGGCAACTTGCAACTCTCAGGTAAAAGAGCTCAGTCTGTTGTCGATTACCTTATAAAGAAAGGAATTGAAGCGGAGCGACTCACTGCAAAGGGATATGGAAAGACTCAACCCGTCACAGTTGATAAAACCATCCAAAAGAAATATAGTTTCTTGAAGGTGGGCGATGTCCTCGATGAGGAATACATCAATTCACTCATCAGCAACGAGCAAAAAGAGATTGCAGACTCTATCAACCGACGCACTGAATTCAGAGTGCTTAAGACCACTTACAAAATGTATTAATGTATGGCTAAGATCAAAGATTATAAAAGTGCTATTACGGAGTTGGAAGAGATTCTATCTCAGTTGGAGGCGAATGAATTAGAGATTGATGAGCTCACCACGAAGGCCAAACGTGCCACAGAGCTCATCAAATATTGCAAAGACAAACTATACAAAACGACAGAAGAAGTTAACTCAATTTTAGAGGAAAAATAACAGAGAATCATGCTATTCCATCTGCAAATGCAAATTCGAATGGCATGATTCTCCTTCTTTAGGTGAGTCCTATCAATTCACCTTTAATATTCAAAACAAATATTATCCACCCATAACGTATTACCTACGGTTCCAATAAACGCACCGTGGTTTCCTGCAGTTGCCATCACAAGCACATGAGTGGGGGTGTCTTGTTCACTTCCCCATCCCTCTTCTTGTATCGGCACCACCATACCTTTGCTATTCTTGGCACGATAGCGATTGGTCAACTGCATATAATCTTTATAATAATCGGTCTGGGTGATATTTCCATAATGAATCTCCATTCGTTGCGCATTCTTCCAATCTGGTACGTCTTCCGTCAGTTGCGTACGCATGGTACCTACACGGACTGCGTGAATATTCCCCGCTGCATCCTCCCATCTTTTTTGAAGATAGACAATGATCTCGGCACGGTCTTGCACACCATCAATGCGTTTTGAGCTCATACCGGAGATTTTCATCACATAGTTGTTTTTGGAGATTTTACATTTATAATCCAATACGAGTGCCTTCGGTTTTTTGTTGAATGGAACGCCAAAACTGATGTTGCAATAAGGATCATCAGCTGATTTAATCGGTTCTATCGTCTCACCAGTAAACAAGCTACCAGAAACAAGCACCGAGACATTGATAAGACCCAACACCTTCACTTTCTCAATCCTGGTGTCTAATCTTGCGCACTTACCACTATCTCGTGTTTCGGGTTCCACAGAGCAACTAGCCTTTGTGATTCCAGCCACCTTGGCATAGGTGTTAGAAGAAGACCAAAACGTTTTCTTCCCATACTGATAGGGTGCCAATTTGTCTGCCGATATATGTTCGCTGGGTCCTAACACATAGATGCTCTTGGTCGCGCCACCAATTATCGCAGACTCCTTCACACTTCGAGTAGTCCACGATTCAAAATTGCCAAAATTCAGGGGTACTAATTGTGCCGATGCAAAACCAATACTAAAAAAAATACTCAATATAAATACAAGTCGTTTCATATAATTTGCCTTTCCTTTGCGTGCAAAGATAAACTAAAATGTGAAATTAATCGGACAAATGATAAATTTATAGGACTCACTTCCACTCCAAGCGATACCGCTCATCTTCAATCTTCCACAACGTACTATCCATATCTCCGCGAAGTACCTCTAATGTATGATAATATGCTTTGTTAATCTTCACTGTATCTTTCCTCCTTAATTTAATCACCTTGTCTGGTGTATCATGTGCCTTGATGACTGGGAGAACCCCTATATGGTCTTTTCTCCAATAAGAGTATGTGGGAATCACGGAGACCGCACTAATGGAAGTAGTGTCTTTCCTTTTTTTCACCTCCACCTCCAAAATGGCGCCAATATCTTTAAACGTACTCTCTGTACCCACTTGCGAAGAGATGAAATTACCCAATGAATAAGCCACCAAACTCTTCTGCAAAGAGTCTTTCGATGTCAGCACATCCATCTTTTGCAAGATATGAGGATGACTCATCACAATCAACTGAGCACCAGCATGAAAAAGAGAATCGGCCACTCTTCGCTGATAGACATTCGGGTTCTTTTGATACTCTGTGCCAATGTGAACATAGGAGACCACAAAATCAGCCCCAGCTGCTTTCAGTCGACGAATCTCGTCACACATCTCTCTTATCTTTATCGTATCATAATTGACGAATTCATTCACTAAATAGGGTTTGTCTTTCGGACGACGAATGCCATTTAAGCTATAGGTATAACCAGAGAATCCAACAAGGATTCCATTCTTTTCTATAAGACATAGTTGTCGTTTTTCTGCTGAATCTCGAGCCGTTCCAACATGTCTGATACCCAATGAATCTAATAAATTCAATGTGGAAAACACGCCCTCCGGATATGCATCCAACGTGTGGTTATTGGCAGTAGTCACAAGATCAAAACCAACCTCAGCCAACGTCTCAGCAAAAGCATTCGGAGAATTAAAATAGGGAAAAGAAGAATAACCAAGAACCTTATTGCTTCTTCCATTATCTTTTCCTGCAAAAACGGTCTCCAAGTTACCCAAAAGAATATCTGCCTCATCAAAGTAGGGTTGAACTTGCTTAAAAACAGGTGAAAAATCAAATGAGTCCGTGTCACTGCGGTGAGCTCTGAGTATCTGATAATCATGCACCATCAAATCCCCTACCGCACTAATCTTCAAAGAGTAGACCGTATCTTTCTTCGGGACGACGGGAGTAGTATCCACCATCATCTCGTGCGATTCATTGGGAGTTGGCTGTTGATGAGTGCACGCCATTAGAATCACGGCAATGAGACTAAATAATAGCAATAATTTATCAACCTGTTTTGTCATCAAATTCTATTTTAATCCATTTATCTCACACATTTACAGAGAGATACAAAAAATCATAATTTTCAAGGTGGGATCTATGAATTCATTTTGATTTTTAAAGCAAAAATCTCTCGAAAATATAATTTTTTTTCTTATATCGTCAAAATTAAAGAATGTATTTTTATCTTTGCAAGGTGAGAATGAGAACAAAAGACTCGTTTTCTACGATTAGAACCATATAATCGGCATTATATTAGACACTATTATATAAATTAAAACTGTAATACTGAAATGAAAAACCACATCATGCAACATTTGAGGAAATGGCTGTTGGCCTCGCTAACTCTTCTTCCGGCAGTGCTTTATGCACAAACTGTCAATGTAGACATCAACAAAGAGCACCAGGTCATCCGTGGATTTGGAGGAATCAACTTTCCAACATGGATTAATGACTTATCTGAATCACAAAGGAAAACAGCCTTTGATAATGGAGATAACCAACTAGGTTTATCTGTCCTACGTATTCACGTAGACCCTGTTGAAAGCAACTGGTCGAAAGAGATTGAAACGGCTAAATATGCCGTAAAGCAAGGTGCCTACGTCTTTGCATCCCCTTGGAGTCCGCCAAGCAATATGACAGAGCCATATAATTCATCACAAAGATTAAAGACGAGTTCTTATGGCGACTATGTGAAGCATTTGAACAAATTCATCGACTATATGAAGCAGAATGGCATCGACTTGTATGCCATGTCCATTCAAAACGAGCCAGATTATGGATCTGACTGGACTTGGTGGCCATCCAATGACATGGCAACCTTCATGAGGGATTATGCCAAAGACATCAACTGCCGAGTAATGGCTCCAGAGTCTTTCCAATATACCAAAAGCACTTCCGACCCTATACTAAAAGATGATAAGGCATTGGCTAACTTGGATATACTTGCCACTCACCTATACGGCACACAAGTTAGCAATTTCACCTATCCTCTTTGGGAATCCAAAGGCGCAGGGAAAGAGCTATGGATGACGGAGGTATATTATCCAAATAGTTCGAGTGATGCCGACACATGGCCAGAAGCCTTGGAAGTATCCGATCACATGACAAATGCGATGGTAGTCGGCAATTTCCAGACTTATGTATGGTGGTATATCCGTCGATCTTATAGTTTAATAAAGGATAATGGCAATGTGACTAAACGTGGTTACTGTTTTGCACATTATTCTAAATTCGTTCGTCCTGGTTTCGTCAGAATCGATGCCACACAAAAACCTGCCAACAACGTAAATGTATCCGCCTTTAAGAAGGATAATGACATCGTGATTGTAGCTGTTAACAAAAACACATCATCTCAAACAATTACCTTTTCAATACCTGGCACGGAAATAAGCACTTGGGAACGATATGTAACAAACGGACAGAAGAACGTCTCCAAAGAGAGTGACATCGCAGGCAGTGGAAGTACCTTCAAGGTTACATTGGATGGACAGAGTGTCAGCACATTCATCGGTCAAGGTAAGAAAGGTACGCCAAAGGTAAAAATCACCTCACCAACAGAAAGTGACAAATTGGATGAGAGTTCAGATATCACAGTCACCGCAGAGGCAAGTGACGAAGACGGAAGCATACAATCCGTTACGTTCTATCTCAACGATGAACTGATTGGAGAAAGCACCTCTGCACCTTACTCACAGAACATCGGCAGTCTGAAAGCTGGAACATATAATATCACAGCTGTAGCAAAAGATAACGAGGGCAAAGAAGGACAATCATCCGTCTCCATTCTCGTTCGTGTGCCAAGAGCTCCATATCATGGGACACCAAGCGTCATTCCAGGTAAGATCGAAGCAGAAGATTATGACTTAGGAGGAAGTGGCGTTGCTTATTCTGACGATGAAGAAGAAAACAAAGGAAAAGAATACAGAGAGGAAGGAGTGGATATCACCGCTCACGAGGGAGGTTATATGGTTGGATGGACCAATGCCGGCGAATGGATGGAATATACAGTCAATGTAACGATCTCAGACACTTACGATTGGAGTGCACGAGTAGCTTCTGGAAGTGACAATTCTTCTTTTCACATAGAGATAGATGGCACTGACGTCACGGGAAAGATCAAGGTTCCAAATGTGGATGGCTCATGGGATACATACACCACCGTCAATGGTACTGCCAAATTAACAGAAGGCAAACACACGATGCGCATTGTCATCGATGGCAGTTATGCAAATATCGATTGGATTAATTTCAATGCCCAATCAGTAGGAGTGAAGAGTGTACATGCAGAAACAGACAGCAAGCCGTTGGGTGAATATATCATCTACGATGCAACAGGAAAGAAGATTGGCAACATCACCTTCACGAAGGATGAAAACGTCAATGAGACCATCGGTAAGATGAACCTTCCTGTCGGCGTTTATATTTTATCAAACAAAGACAAATCATTTAAGGCAGAAGTGAAGTAACGGTTCTTCCAATAAATTAATCAGAAAACGACTTACATCAGCATGGTGCTTGCGAATGTAAGTCGTTTTTTCACACTACAACGGGAACGGACTCGGCACGCCACGCCCCTACTGGGTTAAAATCCTACGAAATAAATTTATAGAGTCCACCTTAACGATATATTTCCCCTGTCAATGATTCCATACATTCCCTAATCTCAGCAGAACAACGAACATCTTCGACTCCCTTAAAAGTCCAAACACCAATTGAGGTAACCGAATTAGGGACTTCAATGGATTTTAGACTCGTGCAATTGTAGAAGGCAAAACTACCTATTTTCGTGACAGTATTAGGTATAGTAACAGATGTTAAAGATGGGCAGTTGGAGAAAGTACCTGTATTTATTTCTTTTAAAGAAGTTGGAAGCGTAATAGACTGTAACGTTTTACTGTAACAAAATGCGTAATCGCCAATCACTTTAACAGAATTTGGAATCGTGATGGAAGTTGCCTTATTAGTATAGTGGAATGCACCATTTGCAATTATTTCACAATTTTCATGAATTTTATACTCTGGATCGCAATTGTTTTTAGTCGATATCAAAGCATAATAAGGATTAGATTCATTACCCAAATAAAACATATTTTCATAAACATTAAACATTAGTTCATGACAAAATGGGAATGCCTTCG
>CACZUS010000033.1:0-14874 GCA_902784425.1 uncultured Bacteroidales bacterium | reverse complement strand
GAATTAGGAATATCAATGGATTGAAGTTCTTTACAATCGTTGAAAGCTTCCCAGTGAATCATTCTACATTTTTCATGGATTTTGCAGGATGTAATCGTCTTATCTTTTGCTTTCACAAGAAGATAGTAAGGATTACCAACAATGCCTCGATAAACTGCATTATCAAAGGTGATTTCTACGTTTTCACCCCATCCAAAGAAAACACTTTCATCTAATTTAGCATTAGGATTAAGAACATTTATGGCAGTCAAAGATGAGCATTTATCAAACGGACACCCATGGATTTCCGTAACAGTATTTGGTATAACAATCGATTGCAACTTACGACATCCATGGAATGCAATCTCTCCAAGATCCGCAACAGGGCCAATCTCCGTAACAGTATAAGTCGTCCCCTCATATGTCACCTTCGAGGGAATTGAAAATGCCCCGACTATTTTCTCCTTATTCTGTACTGATATTACCGATACAAAAAGATTCCGACTATCAATAACAACATATTTCAACTCTCCAGAAACAAAGGATTTCCTATTGTCAATCACTCTAACATCTCCAGCATCCTCTACTACATCATACGTATGTTCCAAGCACCCATTATCCACAGTCTTTATGTTCTCCTTATCATCACATTTTCCATAAGAGAGAGAAAACATTGTCGCAATTCCCAAAAGACATACGACAATAATAGTAGTAGTAATTTTTGTATTCATATTCATTTAAATCAACTAAAAAACACGCTATATCTGAGGTGCAAAGGTATAAAAAAAGTTATCCAACTGGCATATTTATAGGTCACACCTAAAAAGATTTCCTTACCTTTGCACCAAAAATAAAGCTAAGATGGAATACATTTTTGAATATGAATTTGAAGTGAGAGATTATGAGTGCGATGTGCAAGGGATTGTCAACAATGCCAACTATCAGCATTACATGGAGCACACCCGTCACAGATACATACAGACACTCAATCTGGACTTTATGGAACTGACAAACGAAGGCATTATTTTAGTTGTGGCGAAAGCAGAACTACAATATAAACGTTCCTTAAAAAGCAATGATAAATTTGTTTGTCGACTCAACGTACAAAAAGAGGGTATACGATACGTCTTTTACGAAGACATCTACAATCTTGCCGACAATCAGTTATGTACGAAAGGAAGATTCGAAGTCGTCTCCGTCATTAACGGCAGGTTAGGTATCTCCGAAAAACTAGAAAAGGCATTATTTTCAAAATAATGCCTTCCCTTCTTATTCCGTCAAATCTCCACCATCATATCCAAATATGTAGTTGGTCGGAGATGATTTTGACGTTTATCTCCTTGCCCATTTCAACGGCTTCTCCGTCTACGTGGAATTCTCCTTCGAACGAACGTTTGAGTGTCACCTCACTCGCACGATAATAGTGGGTATACGAACTTCTATCCAACTTCTTTTTCAGCAACTGCCATGCTAAAACAGGAACTGATGTAACTGGAAAAGAATCCATCACACATATATCCATAACACCATCCTGCGTACTAGCATGTGGCGCTATAAAGCCATCATTACCATACTGAGAAGCATTCGCGAATGTAATCACAAACGCCTTACGATTAATGACCTCTCCATTCACCTCCAACTGATAATCATTGGGAGTATACGTCCGATATTCAGAAAGAATATATTTCAAATAGGTGATGAAACCCCTATGTCCATCTTTCGCATATACATGGCTGACATGAGCATCAAAACCTGTACCACATGTACAGAAGAATTTCAAACCATTTACCAGACCATAATCCATAGGATGTTTGGTACCACAACTAATCTGTACAATCGCTTTTTTAGGGGTCAATGAAAATCCCCAATGACGAGCTAATCCGTTACCTGATCCATACGGCACAATACTCAAAGAGGTATTGGAACCAATTAAACCAGAGGCTACCTCATTCACAGTTCCATCTCCACCACAGGCCACCACCACGTCATACGATTGTTCGGCAAATTTCTTTGCCAACTCGCTGGCATGTCCTTGATGCTCGGTAAAAACGATGTCTGGCTGTTCCCATATTTCCAAATCCATCTTGGATTTGATCAAATCGGGAAGATCCTTTTTCTTACTTGTTCCTGAAATAGGATTAATGATAAAAGCAATTTTTTTTCTGGCACTCATATTTTTACTGATAAAACAGATACAAATTTAGAAAAATTTGCGAACTTTGAAGGGAAAATTATATCTGTTAACTCTTATTATGAAATCTATGAATGAAAGCCTACTGCAATATGCCTGGCAATGCAAGCATTTCAAAATGACACAAATCCAAACCGTGGATGGTATTCCATTGGAGATTATTGATGTCGGTCAGCTCAACAAAGATGCTGGACCCGATTTTTTCAATGCAAAAGTGAAGATTGGAACCACCATGTGGGCTGGTAACATCGAGATACACTTGTCTGCCTCCGATTGGTACAGACATCATCATGAAAACGATCTGCGCTACGACTCCATCATTCTTCATGTGGTGGAGAAATCAGATATGCGTATCTATCGAAAAAATGGGGAGGTCATACCGCAGATGGTAATAGAATTGGAAGCGAACATGAAACGAAACTACGATCTGCTATCTCAAAGTAATGGGTGGATTCGATGCAGTGCACTTTGGACCAACATCGACAAAGATTACCTGAACTTCCAACTCACACGAATGATTTGTGAACGAATTCATCGTAAATCAAGAGAGATAGCTCAACTCTTGGAATCTAACAAAAACGATTGGTCCTCCACATTCTACCTGGTACTTTTAAAGAGTTTCGGCATGCACACCAATGCGCTCCCGTTTGAACTACTAGCCAAGTCACTCCCCTTACGTGTGTTAGCAAAACATAAAAACAATCTGATGGAGGTGGAAGCGCTATTGCTTGGACAAGCCGGACTATTACATGACCAACCACAAGACGAATACGAAGCAGCCTTACGAAAACATTACGACTACTTACGTAAAAAATTTGAACTGACACCCATTGACGGTACCCTTTGGAAATACTCTAAGATGCGCCCTTCCAATTTCCCTCATGTGAAAATTGCTCAGTTTGCTGCACTGATTCACGTGTCGGATCATCTGTTTTCAAAAATCATGGAAAGTAAAAGTAATGAGCAGATACGAAATTTATTCCAGTGTAAAACTTCTCTCTATTGGGAAAGCCATTATAAGTTTGGAAAGGAGTCTGCACATCGAAGCAAGCATTTGGATGACAGCACCATCAACACACTCATCATCAACGCAGCTGTTCCATTACTTTATATTTATGGAGAAAAACATGAAAACCAAACTATGCAGGAGAGTGTCCTGCAACTATTAGAGGGGATTCCGCCAGAGAAAAACAACATAATAGAGCGATGGAAAGAACTTGGGCAAGAGGTGAGCAATGCCTATCAATCACAAGCACTAATTGAGTTGAAGACGCAGTATTGTGATTTGAACAAATGTCTATGTTGCAGCATTGGTCATCATCTACTCAGCAATAAAAAGACGAGGGACAACCGATAGTGGCATCCCTCGTCTTGTTTTGTATAATGATGTAGGCTTATCTTTAGCTAAACCCGTCAGATTATTTCTTTATCAATTTGATCTCTGTACGACGATTCTTAGCACGGTTTTTCTCGCAATCATTAGGAGCAACCGGATTGTGGAATGTCTTAGTATCCATTACTATTTGATCTTCGAAAGCACCGTAGCGGATCAAGTAGTTGTGTACGTGGATTGCACGGTCGTAACCGAATACCTCATTTTGATCTTCAGAACCGATGTTGCAAGTATAACCAATCACACTCACTTTAGCTTTAGGGTTCATCTTCAAGCAATCAGCCACAAAACGCATGTAGTCTGTTTGTTCTTTTGTAAAGTGACCATCAGAAGAGGAATAAGCGAAAGAATAGGAATGTTTTACTTTCAACGACTTCTCGAGGTTAGGAATTGTAGATTTAGCGACATTGGCATTCAAGCTATTCAATTTTTCACGCAAGTTAGCAGGAACTTGGTTCTTCACACTGTCTGGTAATGCAGAGAAAGCCTTAGTAGCCGCATTCAAAGCATCTTTGTTTGTATAATTGAAATCTGTCCAATTCGGCAATTGTTCAATCATACTAATCACTTTCTCAGAAGACTCTGCCGCCCATGTGTTTGCACCTGACAGCATTACAAACACCCAGACAAGCCAGGTGATTCTTTTAATTGTACTTTTCATGTTTTTGTATTTTAAGATTAATTTTAAACAATATGATGTATTCACATTTACGTCGTCATACAAACATCGTCAAACGTCATCTAGTGGTTTTCATCAGTCATCCCGTAATCATCTCTTCAAAAAGCGCTACAAAGGTAAAATTTTTTCTCACAACATATTGGATTCACTTTTAATTATTCGTGAAAAATATATTTTTTAATAAATATCAAATTATATGGCATATTTTAATGGAATTTAATTTTAGATATAAAAGGAATAGTAAAAAAACGAGGGATGCATGAAACACGCATCCCTCGTCAATCATATAGTCCTATTTTGAAATTACTTCTTAATCAGTTTAATTTCAGTACGACGGTTCTTAGAACGGTTCTTCTCGCAGTCGTTAGGAGCAACTGGATCATGGAACGTCTTCGTATCCATTTGGATTTGATCTTCGAAGGCACCGTAACGGATCAAGTAGTTGTGTACGTGGATTGCACGGTCGTAACCGAACACCTCATTCTGATCTTCAGAACCGATGTTACATGTATAACCGATCACACTGATCTTAGCCTGAGGGTTCATCTTCAAACAGTCTGCCACGAAGTGCATGTAATCTGTTTGTTCCTTCGTAAAGTGACCATCAGAAGAAGAGAATGCGAATCCGTAAGAGTGCTTAATCTTCAACGAGCTTTCCAAGTTAGGGATAGTAGACTTAGCTACGTTTGTATTCAATCCTAACAACTTATCACGTAAGTTCTCTGGAATCTCAGCCTTAGCACTGTCAGACAAAGCAGAGAATGCTTTAGTAGCCTCTTCCAATGCAGCCTTGTTCTTATAGTTGAAGTGATCCCAATCTGGCAACTTCTCAATCATATCAGCCACATCAATCCAAGAAGAATCTGCAGCCAATGTATCAGGAGTTTGAAGAATCAACTGATCATCCATGCTAACAGTATCCTTAACAAAGACTGTATCGTTGATAACTGGTTCTGGCTTCTTACCAAAGGCAAGTGTCACACCAATTTTCACACCTGCTGAAAGAAGAGATGCTTTGTCAATTACTTTGGAAGCGTGAACTCCTGAATAGTTTGAATTCACATCATACAAAGCAGTTTGGTGAGACTTCGTAAGGTCAGTAATACCATAATTGAAGTATGCGCCCCAATACAAAGCCGTTTTCTCATTCATCCAACGATTAAAGCCTAAATCTAAGTAAGCAGAGAAACCAAGTTTAGCATCTGTTGAACCTGAATATGGTGTGTTATCAGGTCCGAAACCATGTTGAGGTAAATTATCAATTACACACTTAGTTTTTAGGTACTCTCCCCTAGTCTCAAGATAGCTATCATCACCAGTCACCTCATATCTGTATATGAATGGAAAAGTTAATTTACCACCCAAACCAATCATAAGAGAAAGTTTCTCATTAAGGTCTTGTCTACCATAGAATCCCAAAGGTAATTCAGCAACAATTGCACGTTGAACCTCATTATAATCGTTATAGATTACTTGAAGATTATATGGTTGATTACCATTGTAAGCATCATTTTCCAAACTAACATCCATACCATTGAGGATAGAACGAGATTGGTTGTAAGATGCGCCCAAACCAGTACCGAGACCGAAATGGCTACCGAAGAAGTGAATATAGTTGACGTTGAATGCGCCACCAAAACATGGTTTAAATTTGGAGCCTTCATCAAATTCGCCTAATGTAGGATTATGACGCATAGTATGAAGACCACCACCAGCTGTGATATTCAAATAATTGAAGTTATCGTGTGCGCTGGCTTGGACTCCAATTAGGAGTCCAATAGCAGCAGCCACAATTGATTTGAAATTATTCATTTTATTACTTAATTAACTACTTTGAATGAATTAACGAACTAAAATCTTACAGAATGCACTCTTGCCTTCAAATGTTACCAAAGCGATGTATTCGCCGTGAGGCAAAGAAACTAAATTCTTATATTCAACATCAGAATCTGTGAGAGCGACTCTACCAGAAACGCTGAATACAGAGATCTTAGCATCTTTCAACTCTTCCTCAGTCAAGCCCTTCACTTCTAGAGTGAATTGTTCATTAGCCTTAGCTGGGTTAGGGTAAGCGATAAGAGAGAATGGAGGGAGAACATAATCACATTGGATACCGCAGATATGTTTCTTCTTACCATCTTTCGTCTTAACAATGACAGAATAGAATCCGTCTAAGCCACCCAATTCGCAGTAGAATTGTTTTGTTGCGCCCTTGATCTTCTCACCATTCTTATACCATTGGTAAGATTCGAATTCATCATCTGAGTTGTCGCATACAACTACGTCATCCCACATTCTACTAATGTATCTAGATGAGAGGTTAGTAGCGAACTTGAAGTCAACCGCGTTGCTAGTGCTATCCACACCAGTTAATTGCAATGTAGCAGTGTAAACACCTTCTTCAACACCATCAGGGATTGTCATGAAGATTTCGCCATCTTCACCGATTACACCCGTTTGAGTCTTAAATCCAGCATCTGTAGTAGCTGCATCAAATGTGATTGTGAAGCTTGTTGGTTTACCGCTTGAAACGCTGTAGTAAACGCGAGCTACATCACCAGCGCAGAAGTTGTCAGCGAACGCATCAACAGAATCCAATACCAAAGCATCTTCAACCCAAGTTGGATGAGCGATAATATCGCTATCTGGAGCCAAATCAGGGATTACAGGGTTCCATCCATCGAATGTAAATCCATCCTTCGTAGGAACTGTATCAATCTTAATTGAATCTCCGAATACGAAAGTATCTCTGAACAAGATATTGTCATCATCATCAAGAAGAGTAACAATATGAGAGTTGATAGTATACTCAGCGATTGTAGTGAAGTTCTCACCTGGCATCTTGTTAGGAACCACAGGATTCCATCCAGAGAATGTGTAACCTTCACGTGTAGGATCTTTAATAACTGCGATCTTAGAATCGTATGACAAAGTATCTTTGAATATCTCAATGCTATCGAAATCCAAGAATGTGATAATGAACTCAGCCTTAGTGAATACTGGAGTAATCAAAAGGTCTTCGTCAGGAACCGTAACAGGAACCTCTGGATCCCAACCAGCGAAGTCATATCCCTCTTTCGTAGGATCAGCTGGCACTACGATTGTATCACCGAAGTACAAAGAATCTTTGTAGATGATATTGTCATCGCCGTCAACAAAGATAACCTCATGTTTGTTGATCGTATATTCAGCAATTGTTGTCAAATCAGCACCTGGCATCTTATTAGGAACCTCTGGATTCCATCCAGTGAATGTGTAACCCTCACGAGTAACCTTAGGCTTAACAATGTTAGCGTTGAACATCAACGTGTCTTGAGCAACCACTGTGCTATCGTAATCCAAGAATGTGATTACGAATTCAGCCTTCGTCCATGTAGGAGTAAGGATCACATCATAAGCAGGAACCGTAACAGGTACCTCTGGATTCCATCCATCAAATTGGTAACCCTTCTTCTCTGGATCTGCAGGTGCGATGATTGTATCACCGTATGCTAAAGAATCCTTGAAGATGATGCTGTCGCCATCTTTGAAGATAACCTCATACTTCTTAACTTGATATTGAGCGATGATTGAATCATTGTAAGCTGGCATTGTGAGAAGTGAATCAGCCCAACCTACAAAGTTGTAACCTTCACGAACTGGGTCTGCTGGGTAAACAACCTTAGCACCGAAGTCCAATGTGTCGATATCAAGAATTGAATCATTGTAATCAACGAATGAAAGAACATAAGGATTAGCTTTCCATACAGCATACGTTACAATGTTTACTGCAGGCATGTTAGTAGGAACATTCATATCCCAACCAACGAAGGAGTAACCTTCTTTCGTAGGCTCTTCAGGAAGTTCAATTACAGAATTGTAATCCAAAGAATCTTGCTTATATACAATTCCATCCTCTTTATCTTCGAATGAAATGCTGTATGTGTTGATTTGATATTGAGCATAGAATGTATCATTCTTTGCTGGAACGGTTGCAGGAACCTCTTTATCCCATCCCAAAGTAGTGTATCCTTCAAGTTCTGGAAGTTCAGGAGCAACTAACTCAGAACCGAATTCACGACTCTTAGTCTCAATCTTAGTGCTATCCATAGCTCTAAATGAGATGATATAAGAGTTAACCTTGTATTGAGCAGTTACCTCAACGCCACCGATAGGCATTGTAGTAGGGATTGTTTTCCAACCTTTGAATGTATAACCTTCACGCTCTGGGCCTTCGATAGCCTTAATTGTATCCTTGTAGAAGAATGTATCTACACGAACAATTGATTGGTCATAATCCTTATACGTAATTGTATATTGGTTTGGAACATACTCTGCATACGCAACAGTATCATAAGCCGGCATTGTTGCAGGGATATCGATAGACCATTTATCAAATGTATAACCCTTAAGAGATGGTATAATGTCTTCCGTAGAAAGAACAGAACCATACTTAGAAGTTACCTGTCTGATCAACGTACTGTCATAATCTCTGAAAGTGATAGTATGCAAATCTGCATCCACCTTAGCAGTGATTGTTACGTTCTTAGCTGGCATCTTTTGAATAGTGTCTTTATCAGACCATTCAACGAAATGGTAACCAACCTCAGGAACGTAAGTAGGTCTTACAACATCAGCACCATATTCAACATTCTCTTTTTGGATTGTTGAATCTTTGAATTTGAATGTCAATACATATTCGTTGATTGCATACTGAGCTGTAAGTTTTACATTCTTTGCAGGAACAGTTGCAGGAACAGTATCAGACCATCCAGTGAAAGTATAACCTTCATGTTTTGGAACTGTAGGAACTACTACAGGTGTTCCATAGTTCTCATGGAAGTCACTTATCAACTTGTTGTCAAAAGAATCGTAGAATTTAACGCTGTATTGTAAAAGTACATATTGTGCTTTAGCAATAATGTCATGAGCAGGCATTGTTGTTGGCACCTTCTCGATATAACCAACGAAGTCATATCCCTCACGTTTTGGATCAGCTGGATAAGCAATGTTATCTGAGCCAAATGGAACTGTATCAATCTGCAATGTGTCTCCATTGTAATCCAAGAAGAATACATAGTAGTCGTTGATTGCATATTGAGCATTCAAAACAACATCTGAATCAGGAATAGTTGCAGGAACTTCCTTATCCCAACCGATAAAGCTATAACCTTCATGCTCTGGTGCATCTGGCTCAGTTACAACCTTACCATAATCACCACTGATAGTAGCGATTTCAACCTTGTTGTCGTCGTAGAATGTTACAGTGTGTTGGTTGATGCTGTATTGAGCTGTTACAGTGACATTCTTAGCAGGCATAGTCTCCAAAGAGTCTTTCCATCCAATGAATGTATAACCTACGCGAGTAGGCTCCTCTTTAGGATAAGATACATTATCACCAAATGTATATTCTGCCTTAGAGATCTCGCTCTTATCAAAGTCTACGAAAGTCAATGTGTAAGGGATAGCCTCAAATTGAGCATAGAACTCAAGCGTATCAGCTGGCATCTTACCAGGGATGGTTGCATCCCAACCAGTAAAGTCATAACCTTCACGCTCTACAGTAGGAATAGAAATTGCAGATTGATATTCAATCGTATCTGTGTATAAGATGCTATCCTTGTCGAAGTAGAATGTGATAGGATATGAGTTGATGCTGTATTGAGCAGTCAAAACAACATCCTTATCAGGCATAGTTGCAGGAACTTCGTCATCCCAACCAGTGAATGTATAACCTTCACGAGAAGGAACTGGAACAAGAGCTGCATAAGAGATAGAATCTGCAGTTGCAACTGGAGTACCATATTCTACAGTAGTACTTCTTAAAGTAGTATCATTATAATCCTTGAATGTCAACTCATATTGATTTGGAGAATACTGATACAAACAGATTACTGTGTCGTGAGCTGGCATTACAAATGAGAATGTAACATTCTCGTATGAAGGGTAAGAATACCATCCATTGTAATGATAACCTGTTATAGAATCATGTGCAGGTTCAGTTACCTCAGCATTGAATACATATGGGATTGAATCGTAATATACTGGGGCACCCTCATTAAACTCTTTTACCAAATAAACCTTGAATGTATCTATCACATAGTTTGCAATGTATTCCAAATCGTGACATGGCATTTCCTTGTCGCGGAATAGTGTATCTACCATTGCAGGAGTTGTTACACCATCTTCCTCTGAAGTCCAACCAATAAATCTATATCCTTCACGATGAGGAACCAAATCAATTTCAGGATCATTATCAGACTTATAATAAGACTCTAGACGTCCACGATTATTTATCTTTCTTAAGACTGTTTCTCCACGTATCACATTTGAGAACAATACAGTATCATTATAGTCTTTGAATGTGAGTGTGAAATTCTTTCTATCGGAATATAGATATACAACTGTGTCATGAGCAGGCATAGCAAATCCAAATCGAACCGTATCGAGATCGTCGTTTATCCAAGCAGTATAATCAACACACAGACTAGGTTCATACTCGATTGCTTTAACAATGTCTCCGTACTTGTATGAAACAGTATCTTTCTCTCCTGTATATGTATTTACATATGTAACATCATAAGAGTTGATACCATACATTGCAGTGATTATCAAGTCATGAGCAGGAACTGTTAATACAGTATCTGACAAGCCTAAGAAGGTGTATCCTTCTTTCTCGAATGATTCAGGATATATACAATAATCACGACCTCCACGTCCCTCACATAATTCATTGCCATAAGGCAAAGAATCTTTTGCTATTGTATCTCCAGTTACACCATCAAGAATAGCAACTTTATAATAAATCGGATCATAATATGCATAGAAACTCTCTTCTTGACCTACCATTGTGAATGGGAACTTCACAGCATCACCCCAATAAGAAGTTCTATGCCATTCCTTAAATTTATAACCTTCATGTTCTGGAATATTAGTATATTCAGGAACCACTGATGAAGAGTTATAATAAATTGTTTCAATAGTATTTTCTGTCAAACCATCAATAAAATATACTGGATATTTATCTCCATCATAAAGAGCCGAATAAGTTATATTTCTTGCAGGTACTGTAGTGTCAGATTCAATTGCAGGAGTCCAGCCTTCAAATGCTTGTTCGTTCCATGCTTCGATAGACTCAAATGCAGGAACAAGGAACTTACTACCGAACTCTAATGTATCACAATATCTATGTCCATCTACCTCAATTGTGTCATGATTACCATCAACGAAGGTTATGACAAAAGAACTAATCTTAAATGTAGCATAATAAGTCAAATTCTTTGCAGGCATGATGGTACGCATTGAATCACCCTCTTCTGCATTCACCCAACCATTGAAAGTATATCCTTCCTTCTTTGGAGTTTGAACGAAAGTAATCTTGTTACCGAACAATACCTGTTGTTGACTGATAACAGTATCAGTTGCTTCATTTCCACTCATGAAGGTCATTGTATATTTATTAACCTCCCATTGAGCTTCTGTTACAACATCCTTAGCTGGCATTACAGTTGTTGAGTCTGACCATCCTAAGAAGGTATTACCTTCTTTTTTTGGTGTTGAAGGAAGGGTAAACTCCTCACCATAGAAATAAGATGTTGTTTCATCTTCTTCTCCATTATTCTTAACAATGGTATATTTATATGAATTAAGACTCCATTGTGCAACAAATACCAAACTCTCAGCAGGAACAACAGTAGAGACAATCTCTGGATTCCATCCCAAGAATTTATGTCCTATACTATCAGGATCAGAAGGAACCTCAAATGTTGAACCGAAATCATAGTTTTGAGAAAAAAGAACCTCTTTCTCATTCATCATGAATGTCACATTATACTGATTGATTGACCATTGAGCCTCAGTAACGACATTCTTAGCAGGCATTACATCAGTTGAGTCTGACCAGCCCAAGAATGTGTAACCTTCTTTCTCTGGAGTTGAAGGCATATTGATTTTCTCACCATACAAATAAGGAATCGTTTCGTCTTCTTCACCATTATTCTTAACAATAGTATAGTTATATGTGTTGATTGACCATTGAGCAATGAATGTCAAATCCTCATCAGGAACCTTATTAGAAGTAACTGTTGGCTCCCATCCCTCAAACGTATGTCCTACGCTATCTGGGTCTGCAGGTGTTTCAAACATCTCACCAAAGTTATACTCCTTAGAAGAGATTATTTCATCGTCATTCTTCTTGAAAGTAACCGTATGTTGGTTGATTGTCCATTGAGCAATGAAAGTCAACTCCTTAGCAGGAACAGTTGAATCACCTAAAGAAGGAGCCCATCCTTGGAATGTATAACCTACGCTATCTGGATCTGCAGGAACCTCAAATTTAGAACCAAAATCATAATCTTTTGAAGAGATAACCTCATCGTCATTCTTCTTAAACTTCACATTATACTTATTGATTGTCCATTGTGCAAAGAAGGTATCATCTGCAGCTGGCATAATAGTAGGAACTGCGTGATCCCATCCTTGGAATGTATAACCCGTCTTGGATGCAGTAGGAATCTCATTGGCAGTAATTGCAGCCTTGTAATCATCAATAATCTTACCAACTATCGTTGTGTCATCAGACTTAAATACCAATGTATACTGATTGATCTTACAGTTAGCTACCAACGTAACATTTTGAGCAGGCATATTGAATGGGAAATTAGCGACAGATTCGCCATTCTTCCATCCATTACAAGTATAACCCTCTTTATCAAAATCAGGTTCATCAATTTGAGTACCATACTCTACTGTTTTTTCAGAAAGTGTAGCACCATCGATGTCTTTCAAAGTCAACTTGTATGAATTGATGGTATAGACAGCAGCTACAAATGTGTCGCGAGCAGGCATAGTCGTAAATGAAGAAGACCATCCTTTGAAAGTATAACCCTCACGAGCAGGACCTGTAGTAGGCATGGTCACATCATCACCGAAAGCAATTCTCTCACTTGAGATAACCTCGAGTGAATCGAATGTTTTGTAAGTCAATGTGAATGTATCAGGAACTAATACTGCGTATGCAGTAGTATCCTTAGCAGGCATATTGAATGGGAAAGCAATCTCTGCACCATTTGCAGGAGCATCAAACCATCCTTTGAATACATATCCCTCTTTTACTGTAGGGTTTGCTGGAGTAGCAACACTCTCACCAAACTTGTATTTCTTGTTTGACTGATTTCCTTCTACAACAGTAAAGAGGTTGTATGGATTAGCTATTGTGTCATATACAGCATAGTAAGTAGCTTCATCATTTACAGGAGTAACAGCAGGATTCCATCCTTTGAATGTATATGTATATTCAGCGGTTTCAATAGTCTCTGCCTTATCACATGCTGGTGTATCACCAAAGGCGTACATTTCTTGACAAAGCAATGTAGTACCATCAACATTATAGAATGAAACTAAGAATGAGTCTTTAGCAAAGAATGCTTTAAGAGCGATGTTAGATTCAACCGTTGTGTCGATTGTTGCATTCGTAAGAGCTGTATTATTGTTCCAATTTACGAAATGACAATTTTCAGCAGGAGTTGCAGTGAAAGTAAGAACATCACCACAAGAAGCCTTATCGCCATTTGAAAGTGTTTTGCCAGTAGCATCAACAATTGAAACTGTACCCAACGAACCATTTGCAGGATCTGTTAATCCATTGATGATAAACTGATCTTTCGCGAAGATGGCTGTATAAGTCAACTTAGCCGTGTCAACCACAACTGTACGTGGATTATCTGTAATATCATCATCCCATCTCAAGAAATGATAACAATCTTTTGTACCTGTAGCCGAAATCTGCACTTCCGTTTCAAAATCATATCGTCCACTACCTGTAGTAGTAGCAATAGTTGGATCCTCTGCTTTTACAGTTAAGTAATATTCATTATTTGAGAAATAAGCAGTATAGGTTTCATCAGCTGTACATGTAAATGTATATGTTGATTCACCTATCTCATTTCCCTTAGAATCCTTCCAATATAAGAAGTGATAACCACCGTATGGAGTTGCCACAATAGTAGCCGTATTATCACCACAAGTAACACCACGAACTGTCACCTGAGCAGTTCCCTTACCGACAGAGTTTGTAGCAACAACTGCCTCAATAGTATATTCATTTACAAAGGCTTGAATGTTTTTTACATTGATTCCTGTTTGTTCTCCATATTCTGTAATACGGGTTTCCAAATTCTCATCAGGATCACAAGGAACATAAATCAACATAGTTCCATCATGATTGGTTGATTGTCCAATACCAATCTCAAATTCTGGAGCATAAGTAGAATTAAACCAAATTTTCTCCAATGTAGGAATACCATCAAAGGCAGCATATTGTACATCTGTCAAAGTGGTAGGCAACACAATAGATTTCAAATATTGCTGTTGATACAAAGCATCGGTAGCGATTTTGGTCACTCCCTCAGGAATTACAATTTCATCAATCAGTAAGTGCTGTGGAATCTTTACCAAAGTCTTCATATCCTTTGTGTAAAGCACACCATATTTGTCAACTACGAAACATTGATTGTCAGGATCAACCGTAATTACTCTTATTGAATCCAACGTTGATCTGGAACCATTAGTAGCATAACGATCATTGTAATAGTTACTACTATATGTACCTGTCAACCAACGATCTCCCAATGTACAAACATTAGGACCTAAATG
>CACZUS010000032.1 GCA_902784425.1 uncultured Bacteroidales bacterium | reverse complement strand
CAGAGGTTTGTTCCTTACTGATACTGGAGATACTATACCATCTCAGTATGCCGATTATTTAAAGGCTGGTATTGTTAAAATGACTAATTTGCCTGATGTCGAATTGCTTTGTAATTATAAGAAAGAATTGAGCGATAAGGACAACTATCGGAATTGCCATTATTTTAGAAAAAATGATAAGTCGAAAGTGAATGCCGTGCGTTTTGATGGTTTAAAGCTCCTGCCATTTGATGTGGATGAGGTTGGCTACTTTTCTCAAGGTTTACTTCGGGTAAAATTGGGCAATCGTTATTTCTTCGTAGATGAAAAGGGAAATGGACTGATAGAAGATTAAGATAATTGTTTTCTGTTGATCCCCGCGTAGAGATGCACGGCCTGCAAAAAATAAAATTTGTGTTCTTTTTTTTGATATACCCACAAAAAATAGGGGTTAGTTCGTGAAAAATACCTATTTTTGCAAAGTGATCCCTAAAAAATAGGGGGTAATTTTGAAAAAATAAACAGATTTGTATGGCAATAATGAGATTTAATGCGTTGCGAGAGTTGTCTCGCAGACGACCAAGAGAGATTGAAACACCCTCTGACCGATTGTCCGATTATTTTGCAATCAATGTATTTACGAAAGATAAAATGCGTGAGTATCTTTCTAAAGATGCTTTCAATGCTTTTATTGCAGCGGTGGAACAAGGTGTGTTGTTCGATCGGAACATCGCCGACCAAATTGCTACAGGAATGCGCAAATGGGCACGCGAAAGAGGTGCTACTCACTATACACACTGGTTTCAACCCTTGACGGATGGAACAGCTGAGAAACATGATGGCTTTATCGATTTTGATGAGAATGGCGACGTGATTGAACGTTTCTCAGGTAAATTACTGGTTCAGCAGGAACCTGATGCCTCTTCATTCCCTAATGGTGGTATCCGTAACACCTTTGAGGCTCGTGGATATACAGCGTGGGATTTATCATCTCCTGCATTTGTGGTAGGCTCTACTTTGTGTATTCCAACTATTTTCATCTCCTATACAGGAGAGGCGTTGGATTATAAAACCCCATTGTTGAAGGCCATTTCGGCAGTTGACAAGGCGGCTGTTGCAGTTTGTCAGTATTTCGATAAGAATGTTACGAAGGTAAATACCAACTTGGGTTGGGAACAAGAATATTTTTTGGTTGATTCTGCTCTTTACAATGCACGTCCCGATCTCTGTATGACGGGTCGCACGTTGATGGGACATGCTTCGGCAAAAGATCAGCAATTGGATGATCACTACTTTGGTTCCATACCAGAACGTGTGACTGCCTATATGCGTGATGTGGAGTTTGAAGCACACAAACTGGGTATCCCGTTGAAAACCCGTCATAATGAGGTGGCACCTAATCAATTTGAATTTGCCCCTATCTACGAAGAGGCGAATTTGGCGAATGACCACAATCAGCTGATGATGGATTTGATGAAACGTATCGCACGCAAGCATCATTTCCAAGTCTTATTGCACGAGAAACCATTCGCAAGTGTGAATGGATCAGGTAAACATAATAACTGGTCGTTGACCACCGATACAGGTGTCAATCTATTGTCACCTGCTAAAAATCCAAAAGGAAACATGCTTTTCCTCACCTTCCTTGTGAATGTGATGACGGCTGTTTACAAACATCAGGATTTGTTGCGTGCATCTATCATGAGTGCTGGTAACACCTATCGCTTGGGCGCTAATGAAGCACCTCCGGCTATTCTTTCAGTCTTTTTAGGACAGAACCTATCTGCGATGTTGGATAATTTAGCCAACCAGGTGGGAGATAGCAAGATGACACCAGAAGAGAAGACGGCTTTGAAGTTGGGTATCGCGCGTATTCCAGACATTATGTTGGATAATACGGACCGAAACAGAACCTCTCCGTTTGCCTTCACAGGAAACCGTTTTGAGTTCCGTGCAGTAGGTTCATCAGCCAATTGTGCAGCATCCATCATCGCCTTAGATGCAGCGGTGGCACATCAGTTGAATGAGTTCAGGAAAGAGGTGGATGGCTTGATAGCAAAAGGAAAAGGTAAAGATGAGGCCATCTTCCAAGTTTTAAAGAAACTGATAGTAGAATCCAAGGCTGTTCGTTTTGAAGGCGATGGTTATTCAGATGAGTGGAAGAAAGAGGCTGCTAAAAGAGGTTTGACCAATATTACCAGTGCACCAGAAGCCATTGGAAAGTATTTGGATAAATCATCCAAAGAGGTTCTGATTGGAGAGAAGATATTCAACGAGATTGAGTTGCACGGACGTGTAGAGGTGGAGTATGAAAAATTCTCTAAAAAGGTACAGATTGAATCACGCACATTAGGAGATATTGCGTTGAATCACATTGTTCCAACGGCAGTAGCCTATCAAAACCGATTGATAGAGAACCTATGTGGTTTGAAGCAACTCTTTTCAGAGGCAGAGTATGATGAGTTGTCGGAGGATCGTAAAGATCTGATACGAGAAATCTCATTGCATGTGACTGCCATTAAGAAGCTGTTGAAACGGATGACGGAAGAGCGCAGAACGGCCAATACGTCCGGTTCAGAAGAAGAGAAAGCAATTATCTATGATAAGGTAGTTCGTCCGACGATGGAGGAAATCAGAACCCATATTGATGCATTGGAATTGGTGATCGACGATGATATATGGCCATTGCCAAAATATCGTGAATTGTTATTTGCCAAATAAATGTTTGATGTAGAGACGGTGTGCACACCGTCTCTAACAATCAATAACAAAATAATATAACATGCAAAACACAATTCGTTTCATTTCCCTATTATGCTTCCTCCTCCTCTCCATGATGTGTATGGCGAAGAATACAGCAGCCTCGTTTAGGGTAGTGCGCGATAGTATTACGTATGAGTTAGATCCGAACACACGTACAGCAAAGTTAGTGGATGGAAAAAAGAGTGGATGTCGTGTAGTGGTTCCAAACGTAATCAAGGAAAGAAGACGAAAATATAAGGTGAATGAGATAGGAGATAGCGCTTTCATGGCAAATTCTTTATTGAAAACATTGATAGTCGGCGATAGTGTGAGGCGCATAGGTAATTATGCTTTTTATTATTGTGGTCAATTAGATTCAATTTGTTTTTCTGAAAAGACTAAAATCGATATTGTTTGTGAACATGCCTTGTCAGGTTGTTATAAATTGAAATCAATCTCCTTACCAAAAGATTTTTCGTCGATAGCTTATAGTGATTTCCAAGAAGAACTCCTATATCATTATGATTATAAAGGAACATATCCCGATTGGTTTTTGGATAACTTTAATTATGAATTTTCAGAGTTGGAAAACACACAAATTGCTGATTCCATCAACTTTAAACTAGAGTGTCTCTCAGATAAAGAGGATGTTAGTTATTGCTATCCTCATGATTATCAATCTTTTTTAAGTCTATACTATTTGAAAGAACCCGAAGATAATGAACAAGACGAAAATATTAATATTATTATAATCGATTCATTGAACGTTAGTCTGTCTTTCGATGGTAGATATCCAACATTAGAAAAAAAATGGATAGGTAATATTAATGATACTACACAGGTCTTTATGATAAAAATGAATTATGATATCTATTTACCAATAACTTGGCCGAGGGATTCTTATGAAAATTTTACTGATTTATATTTCATAGCGGTGAGTGCCCATTCTTTAAAATTTATATGTAAACATTCATATACTTATGGCCGTTCTCATGATACGAGAATAGAAGGAAGAAGTGGTGAGGAATATTATAGCGAAACTAAATGTAAATGTGTATGGAACATTTCAGATAAAATGATCAATGGGTTTTATGTGTTGAATATTATGGATGCTTATCAGAAAAGGTATTATGAACCTCATTATGATGAAAAGAATGGGGAAATAATTCCGGCTCCAGAATATCTAAAAGTAGAACGAAATGAATCCTTTACCTATCAAATCAGGTATGATGGTACAAAATTTGTGAAAGAAGAGATACAAAAGACCAAACGATAGAGACGCACGGTCGTGCGTCTCAACGTGTTATATACCCCCTTGAAAGACATATTCACTTGGGAAGAGGTGTTTCAAGTCAGTCGGTTGGGAGAAGAAGCCATAGACAGAGGAGCCAGAGCCCGACATGGAAGCATAAATAGCGCCATTCTCGTATAGTTTATCTTTGATGGCTTTGACGGAAGGGTGTTGTGGAAAGACGCTATATTCGAAATCATTCACAATCGTATCTTTCCATTGTTCCATTGGTTGTTTGATGCGTTCACATACAGGTATGGTGGTTTTTTGAGGTTTGATTAGGGAGTAAGCCTCTTTTGTGGAAATATGAACATTCGGTTTGACCAATACCATGAAGATATCGTTCAAGGAAAAATCTATTTTAGAGAAGATGTTTCCGATACCAGTAGCATAGACCGGTTTGTTTTGGATGAAGAAGGGACAGTCGGCACCTAATTTCGCTGCATATTTTTCCAAAGTGTCGACAGACAATTGGAGGGAGAACATCTCGTTGAGCATTTTCAGAGTGAAGGCAGCGTCGGAGGAGCCACCACCCAATCCTGCGCCAAAAGGAATTTTCTTTTCTAAATAGATATCGACAGAAGGAAGATGAAAATCGGTGGCAAGTAATCGATAAGCCTTCATGATTAGGTTGTCATCGCTATTGCCATCAATGGTAATACCAGAAAGGTGCAGATGCGTCTCTTGATGAGAAGATTGGACAATTTCAAGGATATCTTTGATAGGGATAGGGTAGAAGACACTTTCCAGATTATGGTAATTATCGGGTCTTTTTTCAGTGATATTTAGTCCAATGTTTATTTTCGCATTAGGGAAAGAAATCATAATTTGATTTTAAAATATTGAAAATGAGTATTTTGTATGATTTTGAGTCGATTCTTTTGACAAAAATAGTAAGAATATCATCGAAAATCAGAACAAAAATAAAGAAATAAATCTTCAAATCTGAGAAGAAGAGAGATAAAATTGTTGTCAAAAGGTATGATATTAAAAATTAAATTTTTATATTTGGGCAATATTTACTAAATCTTGGAATTTAATCATAGAATTAGAATAATATTATGGAGGATACGTTAGTAACGGTAGCGATACATACATACGAGAAGGCTCAGATATTACGCTCTGTGCTTGAGATACATGGTATTGAAGTATATATGCAGAATGTAAATCCGTTGCTTCCTGCCATGTCATTAGGGGTGCGGGTACGAATTCGACAAAGTGATTTAGATAGAGCACTGAACATTATAGAGAATATGAAGAATGGGGACGCGGTGTCGCAGGCTTTGAATGAAGAGCGAGTGTTGTTGATGCCTGTAGATTTTTCGGATTATTCGATAAAGATATGCGAGTTTGGTTTTCGAGTAGCTTCTATATTAGGTTTGAAGGCGATTTTGTTCCATACGTATACGGTAGCCAAGACAGTGATGGCTACGATAGGAGATGCGTATGCGACGAAGAAGGATGAGGAGAATAAGAAGCAAGCGGAGATGGCTTCGTCCGAGAAGATGAATCAATTGAAGGAGAAGATCGATGAACGGATGGAGAAGGGTGAGATGCCAAAGGTTGAGTATATGAGTGTGATAAGAGAGGGCATACCAGAGGAGCAGATATTGGAGTATTCAGATTTGGTGGATCCGTTAGCCATTATTATGGGAACACGAGGATGCAGTCAGAAGGATCTGGATATGATTGGAAGTGTAACGGCAGAGGTGATGGAGCGGGCAAACGTGCCTGTGTTTACAATTCCGGAGAACACGCATTTCATCACGTTTGATAGTGTGAAGCAGATTGTGTGTTCGACCAATTTTGATGATGAGGATTTGAAATATTATAATGATCTTTTAAAACTAATATGCAAGATGGCGTCGACGGATGTGACGGTTCATTTCATCCATTATGATTCGAACGAGGATCCGTGGGCGGAGGTAAAACTTAGAGGGTTGAAAGACTATTATTCAGAGTTGTTCCCATCCATCAATTTGAAGTCTCATTTATTGCAAGGTTCGGATTTGTTGACCACCTATGATGAGTTTATAAGAAGTAATGAGGTGGATGTCATTTCGTTGACTACCCACAGAAGGAGTTTACTGACGAGAATGTTTAATCCAAGTATGGCGCGAAAGATTGTCTTTCATACGAATACGCCTATGTTGGTGTTTCATGCTCAGTAAATAATGATTTTTGAAATTTGTGTGATGAAAAATAAGATGATTTTATTCATTTCTGCAGCGGCTGTGTGTCTGTTTTTAAATTGCACAAATGCTGAAGAAAATAAATATCCAGTGAAAGTGTTTGAGGATTCGTTGATGCATTATAATTTTGCACCACAGATACCAGATTCTTTTACTATTTTTGGAGAGACGGTTGATTTAACCAACTATTATATGCGGGAGAGATTTGATCGCGAGTTGACGAGTTTCAGTTATTGGCATTCTCAGATGTTTTTAGTGATCAAACGTGCGAATAAGTTTTTCCCCATTATAGAGCCGATCCTCGAGCGAGAGGGGGTTCCTGACGATTTCAAATATCTTGCGTTGATAGAGAGTAATTTGGATCAACGAGCTTTGTCACCAGCCAAAGCTGCTGGAATGTGGCAAATCTTGGCAACGACAGGTCAGGAGAGCGGATTGATTGTGAATGATGATGTGGATGAACGTTATAATCTAGAGAAAGCGACTGTCATTGCTTGTCAATATTTGAAACGTACGTATGAGTTGACGCAAAGCTGGGCTTTGGCTGCTGCATCTTATAATTCTGGTCGTGCAAGAGTATTGAAACAGATGGAGGTGCAACAAACCAACAACTATTTTGACATGCTTTTTGGAGAGGAAACCAATCGTTATGTTTTTCGAATTATGATGGCGAAATTTGTGATGGAAAATCCTCAAAATTTTGGTTTCATGCTAAAGAAAGAGGATTTGTATTATATGGTGGATGCCGATGTTGTTAGGGTTGATTCAACCATCAATAATTTGACGGATTTTGCAAAAGGATATGGAATCTCTTATCAATTGCTGAAAGATGCTAATCCTTGGTTGCGTACCAATAAATTGACGAATAAAAACCAAACAGAGTTCTTTATTCGCATTCCAAAAAAAGAGGACCTGCATTACTCTAAAGAGAGAATAAAGGTCCACAATAAAAACTGGATTATAAATCCTTAATGTTGACTGTAATTATATTATGAATACAATTATTAGATATTTAGTTCTATTGGGACTGTTGTTGGGAGTGACTTCAGTCTCTGCTCAGAATGCGAACTTCCGTTCCTTCCGAGAAACAAAAGGTATGGTGACTTCTAAGTCCAAAGATGTCTATGTGTGGGGCCCTTGGGAACAAAGTTCCACCATTTTTGCTATGAACTTTACGCAAAAATCAATTATCGTTAAGGATCAATTGAACAACAAAGAGACTAAGTATGCTATCTATGAGAAGCAGCAAAAATGGACGTCCAAAAAGGATTATAAGTACATTAACTTCGAATGTATGGAGTCCACAACTCTTAATAAGTATTATATTCGCCTGTACGAATATGACTCAGGTGAATATCGTATCACTATCATGTCTCCTACCAACGCTACTCGTTATTCTGTTGTCTATATGAAGGATGAGGAGATGAATGATATCAAGTTTGAAGACACAGAAGAGTAATCGATTTGTATTGGTGAGTCCATTCATTCACCATTTGAAATAAATCTTGTGGAAGGAATGGAAATAGGGTGTCCCCTTGTTTCCCTTCTTTCCCCTTTTAAAGTTTTTCTATATCCATTCTTTTATGGAAATAAGCAAAGAAAAAATTATTACAGTTGCTAAGAAAATCGTTACCAACAAGTACCTGCTGACATGCATTGTCGCAATACTTTGGTTCTTGCTTTTCGACTCTCATACATTGGTGGATTACTATCAATTGACCATCACCCAAAATCGTATCGAGAAGGAAATCTCTTATTACAAGGAACTAAGTATTGATAGTCAAGAGAAAATGCATCAGTTGGAATCGGACATGTCGAGTTTGGAAAAATTCGCTCGTGAACAATTTTTGATGAAAAAGTCTAACGAAGATATTTTTTTGTTTGAAGAATAAGATTAGTTCCAAGGTCTGTTCTGTAAATAACTTTTATATCAATTTCATATGAGTTGTCATGATTCTCAGACTGAACATTTCTCCAAAGTGACTGAGGAAATCTTAGAAACGGGTGTTGAGGATGAATTCGGGGCATTGTATAGTCCTGATGGAAAACGTTTGTTAAAAGGAAATGGTTCTGGAACTTATATCTACAACATAAAAGAGGGAACAGAAGTT
This sequence comes from uncultured Bacteroidales bacterium, assembly GCA_902784425.1. Lineage (GTDB taxonomy): Bacteria > Bacteroidota > Bacteroidia > Bacteroidales > Paludibacteraceae > UBA1181. The sequence continues at coordinate 19,052 of CACZUS010000032.1, read as the reverse complement.
ATTTGTGATTTCGCCTTTCAGAACTCAGATGTAACCAAAATCATCATTCCTGCCTCTGTTGCGGTTATTGGAGATAATCCTTTCGAATTTTTTAATGAAATAGAGAGTCAATCCTCTCGTTTTGTTGTTCAAGACGGCATGCTGATTGACCTTCAGGAAGGTCGTCTTATATCGCATTTCGGAAAGGAGGAGAGTCTTGTCGTACCTGATTCGGTTATTCATATCGGATGTGCTGCTTTTCGTAGTTGCTTTTCCTTGAAATCTGTCTCTTTGCCTTCCACAATACAGGTTATTGGTAAATATGCTTTCGCTTTTTCGATAGATTGTGCGGTGCAATGGGTTAATCCCCCAGCTTCTCTCAACTATATTGGTGACTTAGCATTTATGACTACAAAGTCGGTGAAAATCACCTTGCCTGCTACTCTTACAGACATTGGTGTTAATCCTTTTTGTTATTGTAGGAATATAGAGATAAAAAGTAAGTCTGATCGATTCTCTTTTCGGAATGGTATGCTGATTGATCTTCAAGAAAAACGTCTTATTTCTTATGTGTGGAATGAGAGGTTCGTGGTTGTACCTGATTCGGTCAGTATAATTGGTGACTCTGCTTTTAAACGAGTTGGGGCTAATGATATTACTAGTGTTGCTCTGCCAGCAACTCTTACATCTATTGGGAATGGTGCTTTTGATGATTGTAAGAATTTAGAAAATATTAATTTGCCTTCATCTCTTAGGACCATCGGAAATCAGGCATTTGCTGGTTGTTGTAATTTATCGAAGGATTTTACGATTCCTGCATCGGTTGTCAATATGGGCAATAACCCTTTTGAACATGTGAAAAACATCCATAGTGAGTCTTCTCGTTTTATTGTGACAGATAATAATATGTTGATTGACACGATGGACGGACGTCTTGTGACGTGTTTTGACAATCAAGAACATGTTGTTCTTCCAACGATGATAAAGTATATCGGAGAGAATGCTTTTCATTATGGACCATCTTTCGCTACAATTGTCATTCCTTCTTGGATGGATGGTCTTGAAAGGGCTGATTTTTGGGATTGTAACTGTTTGAAAAAAGCTTATATTCCCCAAGGAAGTATAATGAAGTTTAAAGAAATGTTGCCTGAGAAGGTCTGGGGAAAATTGCGTGAAAAGAATGTCAGTTCGCTTCTTGATGGAAACACATCCTTTTTCAAAAGAATTATCAAAAAATTATTTGGGTAATTTTATAGAGACGCACGGCCTGTAGAGACGTGGCGCGCCGCGTCTCTACGGTTATTCGCATTTTATATTTCAATGCTCAATCCATCATAAGCTAAATATATATTCGGAGGCAGTAATTTTTGTGTCTTTTCATGCAGTCCTGCCGAATGACTCATGTGAATGAAATAGGTCCTTTTCGGATTTAACCTTTTGGAAATCGCAATCGCTTCGTCTATACTGGCATGCGAGAAGTGTTCTTCCCATCTTAATGCATCCATTACCAATACATCCAAACCTTTTAGCTTCTCTAATTGATCCTCGTCGATGCTCTTATAGTCTGTTATGTATGCAAAATCTTTTATTCTATATCCGAAAGCAGGTAGTTTATAATGCCAAATCAAAATTGGCGTGATGGTGATTCCATCAATGTCGAACGGCTCTTGCGTGATAACATGAGTCTCTAATTGTGGGATCCCTTTGTAGTCGTTGTTAAAACAATAGGAGAATACTTTGTGAATGGCATCTATGGTCTCTTTGTTAGAATAGATGCGAACATTCCCATAGGGACGCAAATCGTCTAATCCTAATACATGATCCATGTGTTTGTGCGTCAGTAAAACAGCATCTACCTTTTGTAAGCCAACATTTAATGCTTGTTGACGAAAATCGGGTCCGCAATCCAATAATATATTTTTGCCATCCACCTCTAACAGCGAAGAACAACGAAGTCTCCTGTCTTTGGGGTCTTTCGATTGACATGTTTCACAATTACAGGTTATGTATGGAACACCTGTGGAAGTACCTGTACCTAAAAATGTTAATTTCATATACCTTCTATCTTTTTATCTCGTTCGAGGAACTATTTATTTCTTTTTCTCATACAATGAACTAAGAACTGAGTTGGGATAATAATGTTGCAGAATCTCTTTGTAGTTGTATCCCTCACTTGCCATGACGGCGGCTCCGATTTGGCAGAGACCAACACCATGTCCCCAACCTGCTCCCTTCAATTGAAAATGAATATTGCCGTTTCGAATCTCTTTTCTGACGATAAAGGCAGAACTGTAGAGGTGACTGCGAGATAATATTTTCCGTATTTCAAGTTCTTTCCCTATAATCATTGTCTTTTTTTCTCCGACAACCTTCAACTCGATGATTCGTCCGGATGCACCTCGTTTAATAGGAATGAGTTCTTGAATCTTTCCGAAGTCAATGCCACTTTTTTCTGCTATTATTTGCGAGAGTTCCTCCTGTGTATAGTCTACCACCCATCGGTAAAAATCAGGAGTCTCTTGGTCATAATTGTTCAACACTTGTGAGAGGATGCTTTTCTCTTTCGTGTTGCAAAAGGCTTTTGGCTCGGCAAGGATCCATTGTTCAGCCTCCTCTTCGTTGGTTAGATTCGGTAATGTCGCCTCTTTGTCATCTGCAATTGCGATGAGGTAGGGGTGATGCACCTCTTCCCAACAGTTTTCAAACAGTTCTGTGGCACCTCCGCAAGCTTTGTAGAAACGTGCGTCACATATCTTGTCATTGTATGTTAACACCTGTCCGTAGGTGGCTTGAATAGCCTCTTGAACGGCTAATGTGCCAGATTTAGTGATGCCTTGGTAACGCTGACAATGATCGTCTGCACAAACATCGAAAAGTTTATGATCTTGATGGTCGTACCATCGAATGATTCTCTCCTCGTTTTGGGTCATCTCACCAATGGAACTGGTTGTTTTCTTTCCTTCCAGTTTGTTCAACAACCAACTTCTTGAAATGACAGCATGTGCTTTTAACAACTCTAATGACGAGGTGGCACTCATTTCAGATGAGATGACGCTGGTTAAATATTTCTCTACGTGAATGATGTTGATTGCTTGAATCTTATCATCGATGATGATGAATTTCAGATCACCGTTAAAACGTTGATTCTCTTTTCTTTCCCAATGAAATTGTATGCCAATCGTAACCTCCATCAGTTCGAAACTGTTCAACTCATCTTTGGCTGTGAAGGACAAGCAAGTATAGTCTTTCCCATGATACATGATTTTGCCATTTGAGAGGGTGACTTCCTGTGAGCCAGTTGCCTCAGTTCCGTCGTCGGTAATGAATGTTCCGTAGAGATTGAATGTGATTTTCTCTCGAAAAAGGATGCCGACATGTATGGTTGGTGCCGTTGTATATTGTTTCATATCATTATTTGTTTCTGTAAAGATAGAAAATTTGAGACTTTCCTCAAATAAATATTTCAATTTTCTTTTTGTAGAGACACAATGCATTGCATCTCTACGGTTATCGACAGACGAACAGTACGGAACGTTTATTAACCCACATTTTTTTATTTTTTTTGTAAAAACGGTGAATTTATAGAACACACCTCAATTCAATATATTATTTTTGCATTTGAAAAAGGGACTATGTGGAGTCCCTGATAATATGTTTGATTGTTTATAGTGAATTTATTCAATTCGCTGTGTTTGATTTAATTAATAAAAATAGGGAGAATAACTCCTCAAGACAAAATGAAAATTAAGAGTTGTTTGTTTTTCTTTGTGCCATTTATTTTAATTGGATGTGTGAATGGCGAATCCCCTAAGAAGCCGTTGAAAGAAGATGTAGTTGTAACGGATACGGTGGAGAAGATTACGGATGATACCACCTCTGTTCAGGGTGATAGTGTAGTTTCAATGCAGAAAGATTCGACGAGACATGTTGTGTCGAGAATCACGCGTCCTGCACCTATACAAAAAGGAGCGTTGCTTATTCCGCAAGTCAAGGTGAAGGGAATTTATGTGACGGGACCGACAGCCGGTACGAAGCGAATGAAAGAGATGGTGGAGTTGGTGACATCCACAGAGATGAATACGATCGTGCTGGATATAAAAAACGATGGAGGAGACCTGACCTACAAGATTCAAGACACGATGGCGCAAAAAGTGGGAGCTTGTAAACGATATGTGCGCGATATGCCTGCTTTGTTGAAGGAATTGCACGAACAAGGCATCTATGTGATTGGAAGAATCGTCTGTTTTAAAGATCCCTATTTAGCCAAGTATGATAAAGATTTAGCACTTTGTAAGCCAGATGGAAGTTCGGTGACAGATGGGAAAGGATTGCCATGGGTGAATCCCTATAAGGAGAAAGTGTGGGATTATATCTGTAGTATAGCTGAACAAGCTACGAAAGATGGATTTGATGAGATACAATTTGATTATGTTCGTTTTCCGATAGGAACCGACGCCAATAAAGCCGATTATGGGGTTGATTTAGCCACATATAGCAAGGAGCAGTGTCTGTCAGATTTCTTTGCCTATGTACAAAAAAGATTGCATGCCAAAGGAATCGTATACGGAGCAGATTTGTTTGGAACCGTGATTGGCAGTGATATTGACAGGGGACGTACCGGACAGAATTATGCAGAATTGGCTACAATGACGGATGCACTATGTCCGATGATCTATCCATCGCATTATGGAAAAAGAACCTTTGGCATACCAGTACCCGATGCAAATCCATATCAAACGATATACAAAGCATGTCTTTTGTCGCAGGAGCAATTGAAAAGACAAGATTCCACTACAATAGCTGTTGTACGACCATGGTTGCAATGTTTCTCGGCACCATGGGTGGAGGGACATATCTCCTATGGAAGTAAGCAGATCAAAGACCAGATACAAGCCGTTTACGATGCAGGATATGATGAATGGATTTTGTGGAATGCATCCAATCACTATTCACAGGTGAAGGCTGCACTTTCTAAGGAACCTGTGAAGTCGATAACGCCTGTAAAAAAGGATACTGTCAAGAAGGCGGATACCTTGATTCAAAAGGTCAAAGAAGAGAAGGATACTGTTGTAACGAAAGATAAAGATACAGTCAAGGTGAGTCCTGCAAATTAAATTCGATGGATTTTTGTAGAGACGCGGCATACCACGTCTTATGTTGGAGACGCGGCACGCCACGTCTCTACTGTAGGACCAGACCTCTTCTAAATTAATTTGGCAAATTGTGGAAATACTCGTAAATTTGTAGACTAAAAATATTTAGAATATGAATAGAGAAGAGTTGTTTGAGAATATCAAACGCAAGCAGTCTTTTTTGTGTGTGGGATTGGATACGGATGTTAACAAGATTCCAGAGTTCCTTTTCGACCGTGATGGTGATGATTTAGATCCCATTTTTGAGTTTAATAAAAACATCATAGACGCTACAGCCGATTTGTGTGTGGCATATAAGCCGAACGTTGCTTTCTATGAAAGTCTTGGGCTGCAAGGATGGGATGTTTTAGAAAGAACCGTAGATTACATTCGTAAAAATTATCCAGATCAATTTATTATTGCAGATGCAAAGCGTGGTGACATAGGAAACACGTCAGCCATGTATGCACGAACATTCTTCGGAGCGTTGGATGTTGATTCTGTTACGGTTGCACCTTACATGGGTGAAGATTCTGTATCACCTTTTTTGACAGATGATTACAAAGGTAAGTGGGTGACATTGTTAGCATTAACATCCAATAAAGGCGCATTTGACTTTCAATTTATGGAAGACAAGGAGAGTGGAGATCGTGTATTTGAAAAAGTATTAAAGACTTCGTTGAAATGGGGTAATGAAGATAACATGATGTATGTGGTGGGAGCCACAAAGGCGGAGATGTTGTCTGACATTCGTAAGATTATCCCTAATCACTTCTTATTGGTACCAGGAATTGGTGCGCAAGGAGGTAGTTTGGCAGAAGTTGTAAAATATGGTATGAATAGCCAATGTGGATTATTGGTGAATTCATCGAGAGCTATTTTGTATGCTTCCAATGGAGAAGATTATGCAAAGGCAGCGCGTGCAGAAGCACAAAAAGTACAGCAACAGATGTCTGAATTCTTAAAGAACCTATAAAAAGAGGCGTCATTGCATTAATGTACAATAAGAAAAAAATAGTCAATGATCCGGTTCATGGATTCATTACCATTCCGAGTGAGTTGCATTATGATTTGATACAGCATCCGTATTTTCAGCGGTTGAATCGAATCAAGCAATTGGGAATGAGTTTTATGGTATATCCAGGGGCCCAGCATACGCGGTTTCAACATTCATTGGGTGCTATGCATTTGATGGATGAGACGATTTCGCAACTTCGATCCAAAGGAAATGAGATAACAGAAGATGAGGCAAATGCAGTGTTGGCTGCGATTCTTCTGCATGATATTGGTCATGCACCCTTTTCTCATGTTTTGGAAGACACCATCACGAAGGGCGTCTCTCACGAAGAGATTTCGTTGTTGATGATACAGCAGATCAACAAGGAGTTGGGTGGCGCGTTAGATTTAGCATTGCAGATATTTCAGAATAAGTATCCGAAGAAGTTTCTTCATCAATTGGTTTCCAGTCAGTTGGATATGGATCGATTGGATTATCTGATACGCGACAGTTTTTTCACGGGAGTGGTGGAAGGAGCTGTTGGTGCGGCTCGAATCATTAAGATGTTGAATGTATATGATGATGAGTTGGTGGTGGAATCGAAGGGGGTATATTCCATCGAGAAGTTCTTGATTGCGCGGCGTATGATGTATTGGCAGGTATATCTGCATAAGACATCGGTCTCAGCCGAGCAGGTGTTGATAAAGACGTTGGAGCGAGCAAAAGAATTGACGAGAAGAGGAAAGTCGCTTTTTTCAGCACCGCAGTTTGATTATTTTTTAAAAAATGATGTGACAAAAGAGGATTTTCTGCAGAAGAGTGAGCCGTTGACCTATTATGCGATGTTTGATGATTCAGACATTATGAGTGCGATTAAGGTATGGGCTATGACGTGTGATGACAAAGTGTTGTCGCTTCTCTGTAGAAATCTGATGGATAGAAGACTATTCAAAATGGAGGTGAGGGAGCAGAAGCCACTAAAGCAAGAGGAGAACGCATTGGCAAAAAAATTTGCGAAGGCGTTGAATGTGTCAGAAAAAGAGGCACATTATTTGGTGACGTTGCATCCCGTTTCAGCATACACATACCGTCCTAAGTCGGATTCAATTAAGGTTTTGTGTGAAAACGGTGTTTTAAAAGACATATCAGATGCCTCGGATATTTTGAATTTAACACTATTGAGTAAACACGAAAAGAAGTATTATTTTGGATATGTCAGGGACAAGGATTTGATTTGAGAAATTCCATATTTAGGCACGAAAGTGAACTTTAAGTTAAAATTTCTGAAAACAAAGTTTTCTTGCTCACTGATTTTCCTTATTTTTGTATAAAAAATTTTTTATGGAGTTTTCAGCGCAACAAATAGCCGATTACCTAAAAGGTAAGGTGGTTGGAAATCCAGAAATTAAGGTTTCTAATTTTTCCAAAATTGAAACGGGTGAACCAGGAACATTGACGTTCTTGTCGAACCCTAAGTACACGGATTATATTTATACGACAAAGGCAAGTGTCGTTTTAGTCAATGATGATTTTGAGCCAACGAAGGAGGTTCAGGCTACATTGATTAAAGTGGCTAATTCGTATGATGCATTAGCTTCATTGTTGACATTGGTAGATAGTGTAAAGCCAAAGAAGAGTGGAGTTTCTTCATTGGCATATATCTCAGAGAAGGCTACGATAGGGGAGAATCCTTATGTCGGAGCCTATTCATTTATTGAAGCGGGTGCGAAAATAGGTAATAACGTACAAATCTACCCACAGGTTTATGTTGGTGATAATGTACAGATTGGAGATAATGTGATATTATATCCAGGAGTGAAAATCTACAAAGAGTGTGTCATTGGAAATAATTGTATAATTCATGCAGGGTCTATTATCGGTGCGGATGGATTCGGATTTGCTCCTACAGATGATGGCAGATATGACAAGATTCCGCAGATTGGTATTGTGCGTATTATGGATGATGTTGAGATTGGAGCCAATACGACCATAGACCGTTCTACCATGGGGGCTACTGTTATTGGACAAGGTGTAAAAATTGATAATTTGGTTCAGATTGCTCATAATGTGGAGGTAGGAGATAACACAGTGATGGCTGCTTTGACGGGTGTTGCAGGATCTTCAAAGATAGGAAAACACTGTATGTTTGGTGGACAAGCCGGAGTTGTTGGTCACCTATCCATTGCAGATAATTCAGTGATGGGAGCTCGTTGTGCTGTTACGAACAATATCAAAACGCCTAATGGATTTTATCATGGATATCCACACATGGATGCACATCAGTATCAAAAAGCAATTGCCTGCTTTAGAAATTTCCCTTCATTCCGTCGTGATTTGATGGATTTACAAAAACAAGTGAAAGAGTTACAAGAAAAATTAAACAATATAAAATAACCTAATATGCCTAAACAGAAAACACTTAAAGGATCTTTCTCGCTTACCGGTAAGGGGTTACATACTGGTTTGAATGTTACTGTAACATTTAATCCAGCGCCTGCTAATACTGGATATAAATTTCAACGCATAGATTTAGAAGGTCAACCGATTATTGATGCAGTTGCAGAAAATGTTGTTGAAACTTCTCGGGGAACGGTTATCGCAAATGGCGATGTGAAAGTAAGCACAATCGAACATGCAATGGCTGCATTGTATGCTTTCGAGATTGACAACTGTTTAATTCAAGTGGATCAGCCTGAAGTTCCTATTTTGGATGGTAGCTCATTACTTTATGTGAATGAGATAGAGAAGGTTGGTGTTGAAGAACAAAATTATGACAAGGAGTATTATGTTGTCACTAAGAAGTTAGAATACAAGGATCCTAATGGGGATTCATCCATTGTCATATTGCCAAGTGATGATTTTAGTGTTACGGTTCATGTTGACTATCCATCCAGCGTTTTGTCAAATCAATATGCTACGTTGGATTCTTTGGCAGACTTCTCTAAAGAGATAGCAAGTTGTCGTACGTTTGTTTTCGTTCGTGAGATAGAGGCTCTTCTTAAGAATAATTTGATTAAGGGAGGTGATTTGGATAATGCCATTGTCATTTACGACAAGCCAATGGAGCAAAAAGAGATTGACGGCTTGACGGATTTGATTGGTATGCCACATATACAAGTCTCACAATTAGGTTATTTGCAACGCAAGCCATTGATGTTCGTAAATGAGCCAGCAAGACATAAGTTGTTGGATTTGATTGGTGATTTGGCGTTGATTGGAAAACCTATTAAGGGTCATGTGATTGCTACATGTCCTGGACACAGAGTCAATTCAGAATTTTCGAAGAAACTCTTTAAAACATTAAAGAGACAAGAGATACTCTTCCCTGTATATGATCCATCCAAAGAGCCTTTGATGGACATTAATCGTGTGAAGGAGTTGTTGCCACATCGTTGGCCATTCTTGTTGATTGACAAGATTATAGAGTTGAAAGAACGAGGTGTTGTAGGTGTGAAGAATGTGACAGGAAACGAGACATTTTTCTGTGGACATTTTCCAGGAGAGCCTATCATGCCAGGTGTTTTGTTGGTAGAGGCGATGGCTCAGACGGGAGGTATCCTTGTGTTGAGTCGACTCGATGATCCGCAGAATTATTCAACCTATTTCTTGAAGATAGATAATGTTAAGTTTAGAAATAAGGTGAAACCGGGAGATACGGTGATCTTTAAGTTGGACTTGTTAACAGATATAAGAAGAGGCTGTGCCTACATGAAGGGATATGCCATAGTAGCCGACAAGATAGTCGCAGAGGCAGAATTCCTTGCACAAGTCAGTAAAAATAAATAATTGTTATGGTACAAGAAATGTCTTTTATCCATCCCGAAGCGAAAATTGGGGCCAATGTTGAGATTGGTCCATTCGTTTACATTGATAAGAATGTAGAAATAGGAGATGGTTGTTTGATTATGGCGCATGCCACTATTTTAAGTGGTGCCAGAATTGGTAAGAATGTGCGAGTATTTCCGAATGCGGTGATTTCAGCCATTCCTCAAGATTTGAAATTCAGAGGAGAAGAGACGACTGCCGTAGTGGGGGATAATACAACAGTACGTGAATGTGTCACGATTAACAGAGGTACGGCATCTAAAGGAACGACGATAGTTGGTTCCAATTGTTTATTAATGGCTTATTCTCATATTGCGCATGATTGTAAGTTGGGCAATAATATTATAATAGGTAATGCTTCTCAAATTGCAGGAGAGGTGGTCATTGATGACTGGGCAATTCTTTCCGGAGGTATTTTGATACATCAATTTTCACATATTGGAGCACATGTGATTGTACAAGGAGGTTCTCGTGTAGGAAAAGATGTGCCACCTTATGTGACGGCAGGAAGAGACCCATTGATGTATGTGGGGTTGAATGTGGTTGGATTACGTCGACGTGGATTTACAAGCGAACAAATAGATCGTATTCAGAATATTTATCGTTATGTATATCAGTCTGATTTGAATACGACACAAGCAATAGAGAAAATCATTTCGGATGTGGAGGATTCTGATGAAAAAAGTTTAATTGTTGATTTTATAAAATCTTCACAAAGAGGTATAATCAAAGGCTAATTCGAGTAATTTACAATTAAATAAATATTTATGTCTGAGGTGATTAGAATTAAAAAAGGTCTAGACATCAAATTGAAAGGAAAAGCTCAAGAAGTTTCTGCGAAAGCAGAAGCTTCTGACTTGTTTTCTGTCAGACCTGATGATTTTCACGGCATAAAACCCAAAGTGGTTGTCCATGAGGGAGATGCAGTGAAGGTCGGGACCGTTTTGTTTTATAGCAAAACGAACCCAGAATTAAAATTCGTTTCTCCTGTCAGCGGTGAGGTCCTCGCCGTGAATAGAGGAGACAAACGAAAGGTACTAGACATTCGTTTGAAATCAGATCGTCAGTTCACTTCTGAGTCATTCCCAAAGGGTCGCCCTTCTGAGATGACACCTGAGAACGTGAAAGAGACATTGTTGAATGCAGGTTTCTTTGCCTTCATCAAACAACGTCCGTATGATGTAATCGCAGATCCAAATGATTGTCCGAAGTCAATCTTTATCTCTGGATTTGACTCCGCTCCATTGGCACCTAATTACGAATACCTTTTGGTAGGTCGTGAAGAGGATTTCCAATTGGGAATTGATGCGTTGTCTAAATTGACCAAAGGTAAGATTCATGTGGGTATCAATGCTGAGGTTTCTTCAAATTTGTATACACATACAAAGGGTATTGAAATCCATCAGTTCTTAGGTCCTCATCCTGCTGGTAACGTAGGTGTACAGATTCATCATGTTGATCCAATCAATAAGGGTGATGTCGTATGGACTGTCAATGCGTTGGATGTAGCTATGATTGGTGCTGCATTTAAGACAGGTCAGATTAGCTTTGCACGTTCAATTGTTTTGAATGGTGCATGTGTTAAAAATCCTGCTTATTACAAGATGACTGTGGGTGAATGCATCAGTAACATTGTAGCCAACAACATCGTGGGTGATAATGTGCGTTACATCAGTGGTAATCCATTGACGGGAACACAAATCCCTGCTGATGGTTTCTTAGGCGCCTTTGATGCTCAAATTACAGTTATTCCAGAGGGTGATAAGAATGATGAAATGTTGGGATGGATCAGACCTCGTTTGAGTAAGTTCAGTGTCAGTCGTTCTTATTTCTCATGGTTACTTGGACGTAAGAAAGAGTATAATATAGATACCAATTTGAATGGAGGTCAGCGTGCTTTCATCATGTCTGGTGAGTATGATAAGGTATTCCCTATGGATATCTATCCAGAGTTCTTGGTTAAGGCTATCATAGCAAAAGACATTGATAAGATGGAGCAGTTGGGTATCTATGAAGTGGCACCAGAGGATTTCGCTTTGTGTGAATTCGTATGTACTTCAAAGATTGAGACACAACGTATTGTGCGTGAAGGATTAGACTATCTGCGCAAGGAGTTGGCTTAATGAATGTGTAACAAATTAAAATGAAATAAAATTGAAAGCGTTAAGAAATTTTCTCGACAAAGTGAAGCCGTCATTTGAAGAGGGCGGTAAACTTCACGCTTTTCGTTCTGTTTTCGACGGATTTGAGACCTTCTTGTTCGTTCCGAATACAGTTGCGAAACGAGGAAGCCACATTCATGACTGCATCGACTCTAAACGTGCGATGTCTATGGTTGTGATTGCGTTAATACCAGCACTTTTGTTTGGTATGTATAACGTTGGTTTCCAGCATTATTTAGTACATGGGGAAGAGGCCTCTTTCTTGGCTACGTTCTTCTATGGTTTCTTGGCTGTATTGCCAAAGATCGTAGTTTCCTATGTAGTTGGTTTGGGTATCGAGTTTGTTGCAGCTCAATGGAAGGGCGAGGAGATTCAAGAGGGATTCTTGGTTTCCGGTATGTTGATTCCGTTGATTGTACCTGTTGAATGTCCATTGTGGATTTTGGCAGTTGCAACAGCTTTTGCAGTAATCTTTGCCAAGGAGGTCTTTGGTGGAACGGGTTACAACATCTTCAATGTAGCGTTGATTACGCGTGCATTCTTGTTCTTTGCTTATCCATCTAAAATGTCAGGTGAATCAGTTTGGATTTCACAAGACCCTATTTGTGGTTTAGGTAGTACAAATGCTTTGGTAGATGGCTTTACAGGTGCTACTCCGTTAGGTCAAGCTACTGCTACTACTCAGTTGACAGACGCAATTGGTTCTGGTATGTCTCCAATGGATATGATCTTAGGATTCTATCCTGGTTCAATTGGTGAAACCAGTGTTATTGCTATTGGAATCGGAGCAATCATCTTGTTGTGGACAGGTATTGCAAGTTGGAAGATTATGTTCTCTGTTTTCGCAGGTGGTATATGTACAGCATTGTTGTTTAATGCAGTTGGTGCTAATGAGGTGATGAATTTGCCTTGGTACGAGCATATCTTCTTAGGCGGTTTCTGTTTCGGTGCTGTCTTTATGGCAACCGATCCTGTAACTGCACCAAGAACGGAATGTGGAAAATATATCTATGGATTTATGATCGGATTTATTGCAATTGTAGTACGTTGCTTGAATCCAGGTTATCCAGAAGGTATGATGTTGGCTATCTTGTTAATGAACGTATTTGCTGCATTGATTGATTATAGCTTCGTACAGCACAACATTAAGAAGAGAATGAAAAGAATTCTAGTTAAAAAATAATCATTAATATCGAATAAATCATGAATACAAATAGTAATAAATATACTATCATTTATGCTTCGATAATGGTGATTATCGTAGCATTCCTCTTGGCGTTTGTCTCTTCTTCATTAAAAGAAAGACAAGACAAGAATGTTGAGTTGGATAAGATGAAACAGATATTATCTTCATTGAATATATCAGATTCGGAAAAGGCAGATGCAGAAAAAGCTTATCAGAAATATGTTGTAGCTGACCGAATTATTGATCAAAATGGTAATATAGTATCTGTGAATGGTGGTTTCTCGATCGACTCTAAGAAGATTGGTGATGAACTTCCTCTATATGAGTGCAAGGTAGATGGTGAGACTAAGTACGTTGTACCTTTGTATGGCGCTGGTCTTTGGGGTCCTATCTGGGGTTATATTAGTTTCAACAGCGACAAACGTACTGTTTATGGAACATATTTCTCTCACGAAGGAGAAACTCCAGGTTTGGGTGCTGAGATCGCAACAGAGAAATTTCAAAGCCGTTTTCCTGGTAAGGTTTTACAAGAGAACGGTACGGTGAAGATTTCCGTTGTTAAGAATGGCAAGGTAGTAGACTCATCTTGCGAGGTAGATGGTATTTCAGGAGGTACAATCACTTCAAAGGGTGTAGATAAGATGCTACACGATTGCTTGTCTAAATATGCTAACTTTTTTAATAAATAGGAGGGTACGGTATGGAATTATTTTCAAAGAAAAATAAAGAGACATTTCTATCCCCACTTTGGTTGAACAATCCGGTTGCAGTCCAAGTGTTGGGTATATGTTCTGCATTGGCCGTGACTTCTAAATTAGAGCCGGCTTTAGTGATGGGACTTTCCGTTACTATCATCGTTGCATTTGCCAATGTTGTTATCTCATTGTTGCGTAATACGATTCCAAATCGTATCCGTATCATCGTTCAATTGGTGGTTGTGGCTGCATTGGTGACTATCGTAAGTCAGGTTCTAAAGGCTTTCGCATACGATGTTAGTGTCCAATTGTCAGTATATGTTGGTTTGATCATTACCAACTGTATTTTGATGGGTCGTTTGGAGGCGTTTGCTATGACAAACAAACCTTGGGATTCATTCTTGGATGGACTTGGTAGTGGCTTGGGTTATGCATTAATCTTAGTCATTGTAGGTTTCTTCCGTGAATTATTGGGATCTGGTACATTGTTGAACTTCCAAATCATTCCAGAGTGTCTGTATGACTGTGGTTATATGAACAATGGTTTGATGGTTTTGCCTCCAATGGCATTGATCATTGTGGCTTGTGTCATATGGTTCCAACGTGCAAAGAATCCTGATTTGCAAGAAAAAAGTAATTAATTCCTAATAAAGTAAAAGAAATGGAGTATTTAAGTTTATTTGTAAAGTCCATCTTTGTGGACAATATGATTTTCGCCTACTTTTTAGGAATGTGTTCCTACTTAGCAGTGTCGAAGAATGTTAAGACTGCTGTTGGATTGGGTGCGGCTGTCACTTTCGTGTTGTTGGTGACTGTTCCTATCAACTATTTGTTAGAGAACTATGTATTGGCACCTAATGCTATTGTAGAAGGGGTTGATTTAAGTTTCTTAAGTTTTATCCTCTTTATCGCAGTTATCGCTGGTATTGTACAAATCGTGGAAATGGTAGTGGAGAAGTTCAGTCCTTCGTTGTACGCATCGTTGGGTATCTTCTTACCATTGATCGCTGTAAACTGTGCTATCATGGGTGCAAGTTTGTTTATGCAACAAAGACACTTTGATGGTATTGGTGAAGCTACCACGTATGCTTTAGGTTCAGGTATTGGATGGTTGATCGCCATTGTAGCATTGGCTGCTATTCGTGAAAAATTGTCCTATTCGAATGTTCCAGCACCTCTCCGTGGTTTAGGTATCACCTTTATCACTGTAGGTTTGATGGCTATGGCATTTATGTGTTTCTCAGGTTTAACCATTTAATAAGGAATATAAATAATGGAATTACCTTTAATTTTAACTAGTATTGTAGTATTCCTTGTCATTATATTGGCGTTGGTTATACTTTTGCTTGTTGCTAAGAAGTATTTGGTTGCTTCTGGTGCGGCTAAGATCACTATCAATGGTGATAATGTTGTAGAGGTGGAGTCGGGATCTTCTTTGCTAAGCACGTTGGCTGTGAATGGTGTTCATTTGCCATCTGCTTGTGGTGGAAAGGGATCTTGCGGACAATGTAAGTGCCAAATCTTAGAGGGTGGAGGAGAAATCCTCGATTCTGAAAAGGGACACTTCTCACGTAAGGAACAGATGAATCACTGGCGTTTGGGTTGCCAAGCAAAGGTGAAAGGCGATATGTCAATCAAAGTTCCTGAATCTGTAATGGGTGTTAAAGAGTGGGAGTGTACTGTTATTAGTAATAAGAATGTGGCAAGCTTTATCAAAGAGTTCAAAGTGGCTCTTCCTAAGGGTGAACACATGGATTTCATTCCTGGTTCTTATGCTCAGATTCGTATTCCAGAATATGATATTAATTACAATGATTTCGATCGTAGTTTGATCGGTGACTTGTATGTTCCAACATGGGAGAAGTTCGGTATCTTTGGCCTTCACCAAAAGAATACAGAACCTACTGTCCGTGCATATTCAATGGCTAACTATCCAGATGAGGGTGATATCATCACTTTGACAGTTCGTATTGCTACACCTCCATTTAAACCAAAACCAGAAGTTGGATTCATGGATGTGCCATGTGGTATTGCTTCTACTTATATCTTCAGTTTGAAACCAGGAGATAAAGTAACAATGTCAGGTCCTTACGGTGATTTCCACCCAATCTTTGATTCAAAACGTGAAATGATTTGGGTCGGTGGTGGTGCCGGTATGGCTCCTCTTCGTGCACAGATTATGCACATGTTGAAGACATTGCATACACGCGATCGTGAGATGCATTATTTCTACGGCGCACGCGCAATTGATGAAGTGTTCTTCTTGGAAGACTTCTTGGAGATGGAGAAGGAGTATCCTAACTTCCACTTCCATTTGGCTCTCGACCGTCCAGATCCTAAGGCAGATAGTTTGGGTGTTAAATATACACCAGGCTTCATTGCTCCAGTTATGGGTGACACCTACTTGAAGCAACACGAAGCACCAGAAGATGTTGAGTACTATTTGTGCGGACCTCCAATGATGGCTAAAACCGTATTGGATCTACTCCATAGCTTAGGTGTTGAAGATGATATGATTCACTTCGATAACTTTGGAGCGTAAGAGATAGTGCTCCTATATAAGAAAAGAGGATGTATCAAGTATAAACTGGTATGTCCTCTTTTTTGCATATATTTGCAACCCGAAAGATAACACCCATGTGAAGCCCTTCCCATTTCAATCAGATTTATCTTATGAATAGAAACGAGATTGTTAGACAATATAAAAGAGTAGACACATTAAATACTTTTTTAGATCTCATAGAGATCCCTATATTTATTCTATTTGGTACTATTTTAATTGTGTTGTTTTTGGGTTTTCTCTTTATTGGTTATATAATTGAAATTACAATTGAAATTATTACTCTTTTTAAGTTTAAACCTCTGATTTGTGAGAATCTCGGTAAGCTTTGTCGCCCTCTTGGTAATTTAAGTTTATTTTCTGAAACCATTATGAAAAAATGTGAAAAGAAATGGGGCATGACAATGGAACAAATAAGTGATTTTATTTCTCATAGAAAGCAGTTCGGAGAAAAGAATATTCCGTATCTACTGCCATACATCAATCGATTATGTCAGCTGAATAAAGGGGCTAGAGAGGAGCAGGAGACATTCTTGTCGGCTCTGCTGAGTGAAGAGGAGATACAGAGTGCCTTTGAGGGTTTTTCGGACTTGCAGATGGAGGATGCTATTCTATATTGGAGGAGAAAAGAATTGGGTGAGAAAAAAGATCTTGTGAATCTCCTGTTCAAACTGACAGTGGAGCAAGACGGCATCCACAATGATGAATGGAATATGTTGATACAGATGTTGGCGCAATTGAGGTTCAACAACCGTTACATCGAATATTTCAAGGACCGATACTTCTCTTTGCGTACTGAGTTTGATGACTATAAAAGGAAGGACACCGCATCGGTCGACTACTCCGTTGACAATCTGAAACCCTATTATGACCTCCTTGGACTCACGGAGGATGCCTCTGTCGAGGAGATCAAACAAGCCTACCATGAATTGGCTTTGCAACATCATCCCGACCTGCCGAAGAATGCCAGCAGAATCGAGGAATGCGAAGAACTAATGATGAAAATTAACGAAGCGTATGAACGACTACGTCGGTAGAAAATATCTTTTATCTTATGAATAGAAACGAGATTGTACAACAATATAAATCGGTAAAGAAGTTCCATACTATTTTTAAGGGATTGGATTTCTTTATCTCTTTGTTTTTTAAGGTTGTTCTTTTCCCTTTTTATGTTGTTGCATGGATGCTTGGTCATTTTCATGTGTCTATACTCTTTCTCGATATGTTTTTCGTTTTCTTCTCGTTTCTTATTTTCTCAAATTATGTAATTGCTTTTGCTCTGACTTTCGTTGCATTTTGTTTTTCTATTTGGGTTAGTAATGAGTCAGAAAAGGATGATAATGCAATAGATAAAGCAGATGATAAATTGCGTGAGATTTCATACAAAATGTTTGATATCTTGGATGAACATACACATTTCCATTTCTTCACTGATTTGTTTGCAAAAAAAATTATCAATGAAAAGTATGAAAAGAGATGGAATATGACAGATGAGCAGATTGAGAATTATATCTCCCATAGAGAGCAGTTGGGAGACAAAGATTCCATTTTGCAAATATTGCCCTTCGTCAGTCGGTTTATACAACTGAATAAAGGAGCGAAAGAGGAGCAGGAGGTCTTCTTGTCTGGAGTCTTGGAAGAAGATGAGATGGAGCTTGTTTTTGATAAGGATTTTTCAGATTCGCAGCTGGAAGAAGCCTATCGGTATTGGATGAGAAAAGATTTGGTAGAGAAGAAGTTCCTGATGAACCTTCTGTTTCAACTGGCAGTTGAACAAGATGGCATCCATAATGATGAATGGAACTTGTTGATGCAGATGATGTCTCAATTCAGGTTCAATGTTAGTTATTTCTACTATTTCAAGAACCGATACTCCTCCTTGCGAACGGAGTTTAGCGACTATAAATGGAAAAACACCAAGTCGATAGGAGAGTATTCTGCTGATAGCCTGAAACCCTATTATGCAGTCCTCGGACTGGCAGAGGATGCCACTGTCGAGGAGATCAAACAAGCCTACCATGAATTGGCTTTGCAACATCATCCCGACCTGCCGAAGAATGCCAGCAGAATCGAGGAATGCGAAGATCTAATGATGAAAATTAATGAGGCGTATGAACGACTACGTCGGTAGTTGCTTTCCCCATTATACTCGAGAAGATGAAATGAACTAATTATAAGTCGGCCTTTTAGACAAGACGTTTTTATTGCCACAAGGATTCATTTTGCCAATTTCTTGGGAACCCCATAATAATTGGATCAACAACAGGATATTTGGTAAACAAGGATTTTAAGTCGAAGGAGAAGGTATTGGTCGGAGTGATACTTTGCAACCAGTATGCGATGCAACAAAGATGAGGGTAAAGTTTGTGTGGAGAAATTGTCCTATTGCTTATCCATGAGAGAGGCATACGTTGAGGAAGAGATGGAGTTACAACAATAGTAGCATTCCATAGACGAGCATGATGGGCACAAATGTTACGAACAACAGTTATACAACGCAACCAACTTCGCATATA
>CACZUS010000031.1 GCA_902784425.1 uncultured Bacteroidales bacterium | reverse complement strand
CGTCCGACAATCTCCATCTCGCACTACATACAGGTAAAAAAAGGTGACCAACATACCAACGGCAATAAAGATAGATTGTACCACATCTGTCTTCACCACCGAGATTTGTCCGCCTAAAAATGTATATAATATAACAATCCCCGCAATAACGGTCACAATCACCTCATACCTGCCATCCAACAAAAACATAAGAATCTTAGCAATGGAGACAAACTGTGCTGCTACAATCCCTATCCACGAAAGGACAATGATCAACGCCAACATAAGCGAAGCCCTTCGTCCTACCGTCTTGTGTGCAATATCGGGTAGGGTATTGGCATTCAATTCCCGTATCCTTTCTGATAAAAAACAACCTTGAAGAAACAAGCCAATGGCACCGACACCCAACCACCAAAAGGCACTAAAACCAATCTGAAAGACCCGGTCTGCCACTCCAATGGTGGCTGAAGCACCAACGATAGTGCCCAACAACGATAAGAGAACCGTAGCTAATCCCTGTCGTCTCCCTGCAACTGCAAAATCTTCAAAGGATCTCTTCATACAAAACATTCACCTTTATCTGATCTCGTCTTGTGATATCAGATTATTCAACATGGCATAAATGGTAAGACCGGATATGGATTTAATATTCGTTTTACTAGTAATGTTCTTGCGATGCGCAATCGCAGTATGTATGGAGATGTTCAACTGATCGGCAATCTCTTTGTTGGTGAATCCTTTGGCCACCAATACCAACACCTCTTTTTCACGTTGTGACAAATCGCAACTCTCAGTTGACTTACCCTCCTTCATCACACTGTAATTTCTCAATTTTGACAATATATAGGATGGTTCTTCATCCAATTCTATCACACCATCAAAAAGTACAGATGTCTTTGCCGAAAGATAACTGGAAACGACCGCAAAGATAAGAATAGAGTCGTTCTCATTCTTCCATTCTTGTAGTAGTTTGGCAATGTTAAACTCACCAAACAGTCGAGGATTTACAATCAGAATCTGTACAGATGACAAAGCGATGCCATGAGTAAACGAATAGGATCTGAATACCTTCGTCACCTTAAATTCCGGACTGCTCTCTATGATTTTTTGTAATCCCTCAGCAATAATGGAAGAGGATTCTAATATGGCAATATTCGTTTTACTCATTTCTTGCCTCCTTCCAACCAGTTTACATAGGGTATCAATATTTTTTCTTCTACAACAGCATGTTTGATAAGATCCTTTGATAACTGTATAATGTCAAACCATACACCAATACGCTCATTTGGCATAATGTCGGCAGGCAGATACTTGATGATGATATTCGTCAAATCGCTCAACTGATCTTCTATGTTATCATGCATCTCCAAGATATCTTTTAGCTTATACTTGGACGATTCACCCTCTTCCAACTTCAAAAGATGAGGGAACAAAGAACTCTCCTCAACCATAAAGTGTTTGGCTACCTCGTCTTCATATTTCTTAAAGAAACTCATCAATACATTTCCCACCTTTCCTGCACCATTAGCAATCTTTTCAACATGCTTCTCGATATGTTTCAATCGATGATTCAAATAAAAATCATGCGATGCGATAAGATACTTCACAAGACATTTACCATTGATGGATCTTATATCTTCTTCACTTGGCTCAAAATCATCGTACGTGTAGACATTGCACAAAAGCAAAAATAAGGAGATGGGCACATTGCTGACTCTACATACCTCATCCACTCGTTTCTCCCCGAAACCTAATTTCATATCGAAGCGCGGTAGCATCAAAATCAATTGAGGATTAATAGCTAACACCTCCTCTAATTTTTGTTTTTCTGTAAATCTCATATCTAAATATTATCCAAGAATTATCACTTTCTACAAATATCTTATTTTTTTTTGGAACATTGCTCTGCCAACTGACATCCTTTGCAATTTTTTTTATCTTCACATGTACACGCACCATCGCCACATCCACATCCTCCTTTGTCATCGAAAAAAATCCGTTTGACACTCCATACAACGGCGGACGTTACAATAATCACCACTAATATCGTTTGTATTGTTGAATTAATCATATTAAATACACCTTAAAACAGCGACCCAATCTGATAAATGAGGAATGACACAATCCATGCCACCGTCGTCGTGTACAAGACATTAAATCCTGCCCACTTCCAACCTGCTTCCTTCGCTATCGCAGTAATGGCTGCCACACATGGGAAATAGAGCAAAACAAAGACCATAAATCCAAATGCAACCAATGGCGTGATAGGCAATTCTGTATCATTTCGATGCATCTGCAAAGCATACTTCAAATCTTCCGACTCCTCATCTGCATTCAAATCTGCATGATATAGCACACCTAAAGAGGATACGACAATCTCTTTCGCTGCAGCTCCCGATAATATACTGACTCCCATCTTCCAATTAAAACCTAATGGACGAACTACAGGCTCAATAAACTTACCTAACGTACCTATGTAAGAGTTCTCACTATGTGCAACAGCTCGATCCAACTCCAATTGCGCTATCTTCTCCTCCTTCTGTTCTGCAGACAACATGATATTCTCTTCTGTTTGCGCTATCTGTGCATCTATCTGATCTGTCTCACTATTATGCGTTGGAAAATAACACAATGCCCAAATGATAATGGATGCCACTAATATGACCGAACCCATCTTCTTTAAGTATTGAACGGACTTCTCCCACATGTGAATCAACGTATTTCTCGCTGACGGAATACGATAGGGTGGCAACTCCATCACAAACTGCTCTGAATCATCCTTAAACTTCGTTTTTTTCAGTAATAATGATGTTAAAACCGCAACAATAACACCTATCAAATAGATTCCTAATAAGATGAATGCCTGATGCTTCTCAAAAAATGCTGCTACGAATAACAAATAGACGGGTAGGCGAGCAGAACATGACATAAACGGAATCGCCATCATCGTCACAATTCGATCCTTTGGATTCTCCAACGTTCGAGTGGCCATAATGGCAGGAACACCACAACCGAAACCAGTCAACAACGGAATAAACGACTTTCCATGCAACCCCATCTTATGCATCAACTTATCCATGATGAATGCTGCACGTGCCATATATCCTGTATCTTCCAATAGGGAAATAAAAAAGAACAGTATCAAAATGTTCGGCAAAAAGACGATGACCCCTCCAACTCCTGCAATGATTCCATCAACAACCAAGTCTGACAAAATACCATTTCCCAACACATTACGCATCGCTTCACCCAACCATTGAACTCCTGCATCAATCCAATCTTGTGGATATTGCCCCAATTTAAAGGTGGCTTCAAACATAATCAACAAGAAAAGTATCAGAATAGGGAAACCTAACCATTTGTTAGTAAGAACCTTATCCATCGAATAGGCTTGTTCTTCCTTTTCTGTTTCATCCGACTTCACCATTGTCTCCATCAAAGCTCCTCGTATGAATCCATATTTGGCATTCATGATAACACTCACGGCATCCTCTCCATATTCCTTCTCAATCTTTGCTCGATAGAACTCAACCTTCTTTCGAATATCATCCATATTGTTCAAGTATTTCTCCAAATGCTTGAACGTCACAGAATCATTCTCCAATAATTTGATGACAACATATCGGAATGGAAAATCGACAGCCACCTCAGAATGTTCCGATATCAACGGTTTAATGGCACTGATGGCCTCCTCCAAATTGGCTCCGTAATTGATATGAATATGCTTGGTGACTTCATCATTCTCTTCATACACACTAATGATATGGTCTAGAATATGGTCAATACCTTCACCCGACTTGGAGTTTGTAGGCGCACAAGGGAATCCTAACATCTTCTCCAACTGATCCACATCCAGTTTGATCCCTTTCTTCTCCAACTCATCATACATATTCAGCGCCATCACCATGCGCTCGTTCATATCAATCAACTGCGTCGTAAGGAATAAATTACGTTCCAGATTCGATGAGTCTACAATATTCAATATCACATCTGGATGCTGCTCTGTGATGTATTCACGTACATACAACTCCTCTGGCGAATATTCTGTGATAGAGTAGGTGCCTGGCAAATCCACCAAGTTGATGGTATAACCGTTCCGATAGAAGGTACCAACCTTAGAAGAAACCGTCACACCACTATAGTTACCCACATGCTCACGAAGTCCCGTGGCATGATTGAAAAATGAGGTCTTACCACAATTCGGATTACCTACCAATGCGACTGTGATAGTCTTTATCTTTTCCGTGATTTTTCTCTCTACCTCCTCAGAAAAAGTGCCATTAAAATCAGTGGCACTCGACTCAGAAAACTCCTCTATGCCAACCACCTCAATATGACTTGCCTCACTGCGACGAAGTGAGACGTGACTTTGCATAATCTTATACTCAATCGGATCTTGTAAGGGAGCATTCTTTATCACCGTCACACGTTCTCCTTTCACAAAACCCATCTCCATGACACGATGACGAAAGCCACCATGACCATTCACCTTCACAATCACACACTCTTGTCCTTCTGGGATTTCTGCAAGTGTCTTTTTTTGTTCTTCTGTATTCATAATACCGAATTATAAATCTTTACAAGCTCTTTAACTTCATATAGTACACACAATCTATTAAGGTGTAAATTTACAGCGACTCTCTTTATGATGAAATAGTCACTTATTGGTATATCAGAATGATTTTATAATCATAAATGATGATTCCTCCTAATTACCATAACTATGCATACCTCCAAAAAGATAATTCACGCCGAAATAGGTGATCAGTATAAATAAAAATGCTATCACCATGTATATATGAAAGAACTTGGGTCTCCGTAAAAAAGATAATGACTGCGTGTGGAACGAGAAACTATACACTAAGAGTGAAATAAGTGCCCATGTTTCTTTAGGATCCCACGACCAATAACTGCCCCATGATACATTTGCCCATACAGCTCCTGTAAAGATACCTGCCGCCAAACAGAAGATAGCAGGGTAGAGCAGAACGATATTCAACACCTGATGTCTCTCCATTACCTTCTCATCCTTTTTTATCCGATGGGATATCAATGCCGATAGACTGGAAAAGGTGACGAAAAATAAAAGTGTATAGGATATCATCATCAAAGAGACATGAATGCTCAATAGTGGTGAGTTTAAAACTGGCATCAAAGGCGTGATGTGCGGATCTTTATCACTCAATGTGGCTGTCAACATGGCAAAACCTGATATCAATATTCCAAACGGCAATATCACCTTCAATTTGTTTGAGAAGAACAGTGCCACCAACTGCGCCATCCATGCAATGGTGAGCAACGTCTCATATCCATTCGAAAAGGGTAATCGTCCAGCAATGATCCAACGCAAAACGAATAAATAGGTCAAATTAAAAAAGACAACAGATAAAAAGAGAAATAATAGTTTGTTTATCATCTTATTGGCTCCTCGCACACATAGGAATATAAAGGCTAACAATCCGACAGTCAACGTAATATAACTAACGATAGGCAACCAATTGGCGTGCAAATAGAGCTTCTCAGCCCTTCTCTCATTTTGCGTTGGTGCACTCTCACCCAACTGCTGCTCCTGGTATTTGATGAACTGATTAATCCATTGCGAACAATCCTCCTGTCGACTGTATGAATCATACAACAAAGGCAGAAAATTATTAATCAACAGGGAATCACACTCCACTGTCTCTCCCTTTTTAAAATCTTCTGGAG
Organism: uncultured Bacteroidales bacterium; assembly: GCA_902784425.1. Lineage (GTDB taxonomy): Bacteria > Bacteroidota > Bacteroidia > Bacteroidales > Paludibacteraceae > UBA1181. The sequence goes on along the minus strand of CACZUS010000031.1, from coordinate 24,648 downwards.
AATATAGTTGAACCACACCTTCCTTCCGTACAGGAAAGATCTTCATCAAACTACCCGACTGCAACATCAGTATCAGCTCCACCTTCTCATCCAGCGTCATGACAGACTTGCGAAGCTCTTTCTGCGATCCATTCATCACATCAGTGTATATGGTCCGCAATTTGTATCTCTTATCTGCAGTGAAGAAGTCAACAAAACGAACATGACTCGTATCTACCCCCAAGAGCTGCTTTTGCTCCTTGCCCTTCAACTTAATCATCGGCTCGTATTGCCACTCTTCTCGCGACATCAGCCATCCCACCAAAACCTGCGTGGCTGAATAGTTCCCATAATGATCCTTACCCGTCAACTTCTTCGTGAAATCAATCGCCACATGCTCCATGCTCGTTATACGCCCCTGATATTCCACTAAAATATTACCAAAGGCCTCCGCATCCACCTCCGTGAAAGTGCGACTCTCTGCATGCGATTTCTCTATCGTAAAGGGTGATAACAGAGCCATGACAACCATCGTTTTCCATAAAGGAGACTTGAGCGCTTGCCTAAATTTACTTTGTGGATCCAATAAGATAAGAATCATACTGATCATCAGCAAGATATAGGATAGATAGGTGAGACGCACTCCCCACTTGTCATAACTAACTCGAAATACTGTTCCTTTTAAATCTGGATCGTACGACTGCTGAAAGATACGATAGCCATTATACTTAACTATCTGATTCATCGACACAGTCTCACACCGACTAGTCCCTTCATAGTATAACGTAATCCGACTTTGATAATCCGCCGGCGTATTGGTACCAGGATAGGTAACCACCGAAAAAGAGTCTAAGCGAACACCAAAAGGCAATATATCGCCCATGACCACACCCTCTTCTGTTAATAACCGATTCTCGTACGCACCCTCGCGGATGTGCATGAATCCATCAAATCCCTTAATATGTGTAAGAAAAGCCCCCAAAAGCATGAATAGGAATGCCAAATGGAGTAGAAAAATAGAGACTCTCTTGTATAACTTGCACTGTATGATATAGACAAATGCACTGATAGCCAACACACTCCATATCAGAATAGCCACGGGTGATGTATAGAGATTGTCCTCAAAAGAAAAGATCCTGTCTACAATAGATACGACTATCAGAAACAAGACGATAATTCCTAATGTTAAAAAAGGAACAAATGCTTTATTCTTATAGAGTCTACTAATCATATCGGTTTACATAAGTCTAATATTCTTGTGATTAATTCATTCTGTGGAGAATCTCTTTTGATAGCGCACACTACTCTCTGAAATAGACTCTCTTCACTCGTTTGGATACCGTTGACAATATCTCATAGGATATGGTGCCTAACATGTCTGCCATATTCTGAATCGGATTGCCCTTTCCGAAAATAATCACCTCATCGCCCTCTTTCACATTAGGCACGTCGGTCAAATCAATCATACAAACATCCATGCAAATGTTTCCAACAATCGGTGCAAAAACACCATTGACCAACACCTTCCATGCTCGATTTCCCAACTTGCGGTTCAATCCATCTGCATAACCAATCGGAATTGCACCAATCAACGAGTCTCTGGTCAGTGTTCCCTTGCGACTATAGCCTATTGTGTCATTTTTCGATACCATTCGCAGTTGTAAAATCTTTGTTTTTAAAGTGCAAACTTCCTCTAACACATTAGGTTGCACTGCACTCATGCCATAATGACCGATTCCTAAGCGGACCATGTCAAATTGATACTCACTGAAGCGTTCAATACCAGCAGAATTGAGTATATGAACAATGATTTTATGCGAAAATGCAGCTGTAATCTTATCTTTTGCCTCTGTGAAAATGGCAATCTGCTGACGAGTGAAATCATCAAACTTAGCATCATCCGATCCAACCAAATGAGAGAATACAGAACGAACCTTCACATAATTCTGTCCCTTCAAAATCTCTATCAATCGATCTAAATCTTTCAACTCAAATCCCAGACGATGCATACCCGTATCAATCTTCACATGGATAGGATAGTCGGAGACACCCATCTTCTCTGCCTCCTTCATAATCTTCTCCAACAATGAGAAGCTATATATCTCAGGTTCCAGATGATATTCAAATATTTTAGGGAAACTATTGGGTTCTGGATTCATCACCTCGATAGGCAAATGAATACCTTCGCGACGTAGGATAGCACCTTCATCCGCTACGGCCACCGCCAAATAGTCACACCCTGCATTCTGCAAGGTCTTAGCCACCTCAACATCACCACTTCCATAAGCATTGGCCTTCACCATACTCATCAATTTAGTGGTTGGTTTCAAGAAGGAACGGAAATAGTTGAAGTTGTTGACCAAAGCAGCCAAATCCACCTCCAACGTGGTTTCATGCACCACCTTCGCCAACTTATCGGAAATCTCCTCAAAATGGAAACTTCTAGCACCTTTCAATAAGATTCCCTCTTTGTTAAACAAAATGGTATCAAATGCCTGTAGAAAGAGCTCTGTCGATAAGAAGAAATGTTTCTCGGGCACTTGAAACAGGTCGGCATACTCCGAAATCTCTGTTCCAATACCAATAAATCGATCCACACCTTTCTCTTTCACTAACTTTGCCACCATTTCATAGAGTGCATGCGACTCCATACCCGTTTGCAAGATGTCAGACAAAAATAATGTCTTCTTAATCTGCTTATTTGAAGCTTGTTGTGATAAGAAATCTAAAGCGATAGATAAGGAATTGTAATCGGAATTATAACTATCATTGACCACCAAACAATCATTCTCACCATCCTTCACCTCCAGACGCATTGCTACCGACTCCAGCTTCATCATACGCTCTGCAATGGTCTCACGAGCCACTTTCATATAGAGCAGCACCGCCAAGCAGTGGAGGGCATTCTCAATCGACGCCGTGTCAACAAATGGGATAGAGAAGCTGGACTTCTTCGAAGCATATTCGTATGTGATAATGGTTTTGGATCCTTCCGTTTTTTTCTCAACTATATGAATATCTGCATCTTGCATATCACCAAAAGAGAGAAATTTGGATTGTTTGCATGTCTGTTGAACACAAATGTCCAACAACTTATGGTCTTTATTGTAGATAATTAAATCTGTATTCTGAAACAACTTAGCCTTCTCCGTACCTTTCACCTTTGCAGAAGAGAAGTTTTCTTGATGAGCTTCACCCAAGTTGGTGAATATACCGATGGTTGGCTGTATGATGTCATGCAAATGATCCATCTCGTTCACCTTCGAAATACCAGCTTCAAAGATACCCAAGGTACTGGTCTTATCCAATTGAAGCACGGACAAAGGGACACCAATCTGTGAATTGTAACTTCTCGGAGAACGTGTAATCTTATAATCCTCGTTTAATAACTGATACAACCACTCCTTAACAATGGTCTTACCATTACTTCCCGTAATACCAATGATAGGTATATGGAAACTCTCCCTGTGATGTTTCGCCCATTTCTGCAAGGCAGACAAGGTGTTTTCCACCACAATGAAAGTGGCATCCTTCAGATGTTTAAACTCTTCCAATGGACGACTAACCAAAAAACACTTTACATTGTTTTTATATAGATCCTCAATATATCGATGACCATCATTCTTCTCTGTCACCAAGGCTATGAACAAAGACTCTTCTGGAAATGAGATGAGTCGGCTATCAGTCAGTACATGGCTGATTTTTAAATCTTTACAACCTGATAATTGTCCTCCAACAATCTGGGCAATGTCTGAACTTGAATATAGCATATCCTTTTCTTTTATTCTTTGGTAGACTCCTCATTCGAGTCAACCTTTGTATCTTGATTATTTTCTTTTACTTCTGGTTCTTTTGTGGCATCCAGCGCACCTTTCTCTTCCATCTTTTCTCGCAACTGAGGAGCCAGCATCTCTTCCATTGTCAGTCCGGTAATCTTCTTTGCCTGATGAATCAGATACCACAAAGCCAACGCCATCACCAACGTAGAAGGCAGAGCAATGACAGGGTAGCTCAGCGCTGTCATTTTAGCCAATTCTTGATTGAATGCCTCTGTACCAGAAGGACTATGAATCAATAGTTTAGCCAATGTGAAATTCAATATGGTTGAAACCAAAAACGAACCAGCTAACATATAAGTGGAGTTGACCAAAATCTTGTCAAACTGCACCTTGCTATTTTTCTCCTCCAAGATGGCATCTACCTTATCAACATCGATAAGCTCTTTGTTATAGAGCAATTTACGAACCAATGGATAAGGTGTTTTGAGAGAAATAAGAATAGCCAATCCGATAATGAATGGAACGGAAGCCTCCTTATAAGCAATCCATTCACTTGGAAATTCAAATACACCGATCACACCCGTCAATAAGATACTGACAAAACCAATGATAGAGATAAAGTTCGCTTTATGACGAGTGATATAATCATAAATAAAATAGATGGTCGGAAATGCAAGTGCTATCAACAAAATAGAGACAGGGGAGAGATTCACATCTGGAAAATGATTGGCAACAATCTTAGATAATTTGTTCAGTATCAAAACAGGTATAACGATGTTGAAAATGATACTAAGAATAGGATTCTCTTTTTTTTCTTGTACTTCCGATGCAGAATTATCTTTGTTCATTTGTCTATAAAATAATAGTTAAAATTACGATACGGTGATTGCGAATCACCCATCATCTATCTTTGCAAAATTAATGAAATATTGGAAAAGGAACACTATTTATCGCCTATTAAATATGCATAATTTTCATAGAGAAGAGACGACATACCATTCTGTTTTCATAACTTTGCAAAAAATTTCAGTTATGTTAGAAAATTACAACATTATATTAGCTTCCAATTCTCCACGTCGTCGAGAACTTTTAGCAGGATTAGCACTTCCGTTTCAGGTGAAGACGATTCCCGGATTAGAAGAATCCTATCCATCCGATTTAAAAGAGGGGGATATACCATTATTTTTAGCAAAACAGAAAGCACATGCCTATGATTCGTTGATGGAGGAGAAGACGATGGTCATCACAGCCGACACGATTGTATGGCACAACGGGGAGGTGTTAGGCAAACCAAAGGATAGGGCAGATGCCATTCACATGTTGCAGGCATTGTCGGGCGACACCCACCAGGTTTACACAGGTGTTTGTGTCCGTACCAAGGAAAAAGAAATCGCATTTGTATCCCGTTCAGATGTGAAATTCGCACCACTGACAGAGGAAGAGATCTCCTTTTACGTAGATCATTACCAACCATTCGACAAGGCAGGCTCATACGGCGTGCAAGAATGGATTGGATACATTGCAGTCGAGCATATCGACGGTAGTTTCTATAATATCATGGGATTGCCCATTCAACGACTCTATACAGAGTTAAAAAATGCTTTTTAAAATGTAAGGGCGAATAGCATTCGCCCTCTTTCATTAAAATGCCATCCCTCCAAGTAAGGGCGAATAGCATTCGACCTCTCTTTCAAACTACCATCCCTCCAAGTAAGGGCGAATAGCATTCGCCCCTATATATAAGGCGTAGAAATCTTCCGCTGAGTCATATAGACATCCCAATCAAATTGGTCCAACGCAGCAATAGCAGCCTCATAACCGATAGTGAAGAGCTCGTCGGCTTTTTCCGCCTCAAACATACCATATTTTTGAGCCTCTTCAGTCTCTATCACAATATCACAATACTTCTTTTGTTCGATGGTGTTGCCATTGATTGCCAAATGGAAGACACGCTCTGCAACACTCCAGAAACCATCAAACTCATCCTGTTGATTAATTGGATTCACATGGACACCAATCACCAAATCACAACCATTATAACGCAATATAGAGGCAGGCATATTGCAGAAGAAACCACCATCCACAAACATTTTACCATCAATTATAGTAGGTTTGAAAAAGAGTGGGACAGAAGCAGAGGCAATCAACTTCTCCAACAACTCCCCAGAATGAAAATAGACGTTGGTACCCGAATTCAAATCCGTAGCATTCACATAAAAAGGTATTTTCAACTCCTCAAAGGTTTTCGCCTTCAACTTCTTACCGATGAATTTCTTAAAATCAGACATGGTTGTCAACCCACCTTTTGTCGGCATCGTCAACGAAACCATCTTAAACAAGTTGCTCTTTTGAATAAACTTGCAGATATCCTCGGGCGTATGTCCATCAGCATACAAAGCACCTATCAATCCACCAGCACTCACACCCGATATCATATCAATATGTATATTCCTATCCTCTAAAGCTTTCAACACTCCCAGGTGAGCGATACCCTTTGCACCACCACCACTTAAAGCAACTCCGATTTTGCAATTTTTCACCTTACTAAACATGAATACTAATTTATAATAGGTTTACCAACCCTTTATTCATACTAATTTTTTGAAACGATGAATTTATAAAACTCACCTAAACACAAAAATAGTAAAATTTTATTGATCACCCAACCCATACCTATAAAAACAAAGAAGGATGTCATCTCGACATCCAATCTCTCTAACCTTAAATCTAATACCATGAAAAACACGATGCAAAGATATGTTCTATTATTATGTTATACAACATATTTTCGAAATATTTTTTCACGATTAACTTTATTTAACAAAACAAACTTGAGAATGTGAAAAAAACATTAGGAATGTAAAAAAGTATTCATCGGAAAATAGTAGAGAATTATCGACAAAAAGTGAGTATTTGACCATTTAGTTTTTACATAATTTAAGGAGATGGTATATTTGTACCATCAAAATAAAACAAATGTTAAACTAAAAAATTTAAAGAACATGAAACGCGGTTTATTTCTAATGACAACACTTACAGTGTTAATTTTAAATGTGTTTTTAACAGGATGTAAAAAAGAAGAGGATCTTTATGGTACATGGAAAGAGGATGCAGTTTATAACTCTAATATAGAAGCTACTTACATCCATTTCGCAGAGGATGGTTATTATTACATCTTTGATCAATACAGAGATGGCGATTGGCACATTTGGAGATATAGCTATACATACAAAGCTGGTTACCTAAAAGTAAAGACTATCTTCAATCTTGGTACTAATGACTACTCTTGCCAAATCGATGACGACGAAATAACCATTGATTGGACAGAAGGAACTAAGCGTTACAAAAAATGCGAAAAGCCTAAAAACCTTGATGAGGCAATCAAGCAAGTTAACGAAGAATACAAAAAATAAAAAACCGAACTATATATAACAACAAATTTAGGTGATGAAAAATTCCCCGGATGTTAATTCATTCGGGGATTTTTCTTGTTATTTTCTTTCGGTATTTTGCTGTTTGTCTGTCTGGCACCGTAGAGACGCAATGCCAAGACGCACGGCCGTGCGTCTCTACAAAACAAAAAAGGGATGCGTCTTTCGACTCATCCCTCTGCGCTCCTTCTTGGACTTGAACCAAGGACCCCCTGATTAACAGTCAGATGCTCTAACCGACTGAGCTAAAGAAGCATAAAACTTGCTTTTCAAAAGCGTTGCAAATTTACAAGATATTTTTTTAAATGCAAAATCCAAACAGCGTTTTTTTGTCGATTTGTAAAATTTAATTTTAGTAACTTCGCAATCCATAAAAATTAAAACAAATAAGATATTATACATCCGAAATGGCTGAATTTGTACATTTGCACGTCCACTCTCATTATTCCATTCAAGATGGTATGTCGAAAGTGCCTGATCTTGTGGATAAATGCATGAAATATGGCATGCATTCTATGGCCCTCACTGATCATGGTAACATGTTTGGCATCAAAGACTTTCTCGACTATGTGGGAAAGGTGAACGGTGCCCCTAAAAAAAAGGTGAAAGAGTGCGAAGAAGAAATCGAAAAAGAACCTGATGAAACAAAAAAAGAGGAACTACGAAAGAAATTAGAAGACCTAAAAGCGAAAGCGGCTTCCTTCATTCCTTTTAAACCTATCGTCGGAACGGAAGCCTACTGCGCCCGTCGTACCCTCTACGATAAAGATAAAACATTAAAAGAAATTTCAAAAGAAACGGGTAAGGAACGTATCGTGGATAGAAGCGGTTGGCACCTTATTCTGCTAGCTAAAAATGAAGTTGGGTACCATAGCCTCTGCAAACTGGCCTCCATCGCCTATACGGACGGTTTCTACGACCGACCTCGTATCGACCACAACGTACTTGAAAAATGGCACGAAGGCATCATCTGTTGCTCCGCTTGCTTGGGTGGTGAGGTGCCTCAATACATCCTCGCTGATGAACTAGACAAGGCTGAACAATCCATTCTATGGTTCAAAAACCTATTCGGAGATGATTACTATCTCGAACTACAACGTCATAAGACTGATAAACCGAATGCTCCAAGAGACACATTCGAAAAACAACAAAAGGTAAATGCTGTCTTACTCGAATTCGCTAAAAAACATAATATCAAAGTAATCGCCACCAACGACGTCCACTTTGTGGAAGAGGAACATGGCGACGCCCACGAACGTCTCGTATGCCTCAGTACGGGTAAACTGATGAGCGACCCCAACCGTGGTATGGCCTACACTAAACAAGAATGGCTGAAAACACCCGACGAAATGGAAGCTATCTTCAGCGATATCCCTGAAGCCTTGTCCAACACACTCGAAGTGGCAAGCAAGGTGGAAACCTACAGTATCAACTCAGATCCTATCATGCCTAAATTCCCTATCCCCGAATCTTTCGGAACGGAAGAGGAATACAGAAAGAAATTCACCGAACAAGATCTGTTCGACGAATTTACCCGCGATGAGAAAGGTAACGTGGTTCTCAGTCAGGAGGACGCCGAGAAAAAGATTAAAAAACTAGGCGGTTACAATAAACTATACCGTATCAAACTGGAGGCCGACTACCTCAACAAATTAACATGGGAAGGTGCTAAAAAACGTTACGGCGAAAACCTAACCGAAGAACAAAAGGAACGTATCATATTCGAACTCCACATCATGAAGACCATGGGATTCCCTGGCTACTTCCTCATCGTGCAAGATTATATCCGTGGTGCTCGCGAGGAACTGGATGTCTCCGTAGGTCCTGGTCGTGGTTCCGCAGCTGGTTCCGTTGTGGCCTACTGCTTAAAAATCACAGATCTCGACCCTCTGAAATATGATTTGCTGTTCGAGCGTTTCCTAAATCCAGACCGTATCTCATTACCCGATATCGATGTGGACTTCGATGATGATGGTCGTGGTAAAGTGCTCGATTGGGTAACCCAAAAATATGGAGCCGAGAAAGTGGCTCATATCATCACCTATGGTACCATGGCCACCAAATCGAGTATCGCCGACGTGGGACGCGTTCAGAATGTCCCATTGTCAGAAGTGAACAGAATCAAAAGCTTCATACCCGACCGTGGTTTCGAAGAAGACCAAGTAAAAGCAGTGGATGGAGAATTGCCTAAGAAAATGCCTAAGGTAAACCTGAAAAACTGCTACAAATACATCCCTGAACTGAAAAAATTATTGGAGGGTTCCGACGAAAACATCGCCTCCATGCTTCGATACGCTCAACAATTGGAAGATACCAACCGACAAATTGGTATCCACGCCTGCGGTGTCATCATCGGCGCCGACGACTTAACCAATTTTGCCCCTATCTGTACCATCATGGATAAGGATACGGGACAAAACGTGGCTGTAACCCAATACGACGGACACGTGGTGGAATCAGTGGGACTCATCAAAATGGACTTCCTGGGTCTGAAAACATTGTCTCTCATCAAAGAAGCACTGAAAAATATTAAAATCACCACAGGAGAAGATATTGATATCGATCATATTCCTATTGACGACGAACTCACCTATAAGCTATACAGTGATGGTGCCACCATTGGTACGTTCCAGTTTGAGTCGCCCGGCATGCAGAAATTCCTTCGAGAACTGCAACCTTCGCAGATATCAGACTTGATTGCCATGAACGCCTTGTATCGTCCGGGACCAATGGATTATATTCCAACCTTCATCGCCAGAAAACAAGGTAAGGAGGAGATTAAATATGATATTCCAGTGATGGAGAAATACCTTAAAGACACGTATGGTGTGACAGTCTATCAAGAGCAGGTGATGCTGCTCAGCCGATTGCTGGCCAACTTCACCAAAGGTGAGGCTGATACCTTACGTAAGGCCATGGGTAAGAAGATATTCGCCATGCTGGAAATCCTGAAACCTAAATTTTTGGAGGGTGGTAAAAAGAATGGTCATGACCCTAAAATACTGGAGAAGATTTGGGCCGACTGGGAAAAATTCGCCTCCTACGCATTCAACAAATCCCATGCCGCATGTTATGCTTGGGTGGCTTATCAAACTGGATACTTAAAAGCACACTATCCAGCAGAATATATGGCTGCCAACCTGACACGTAACAAGGATAGCATTACCGATATCACCAAATTCATGGATGAATGTAAAAGAATGGGAATCGAAGTGCTCATCCCTGACGTGAACGAGAGTGATATGAACTTTACCGCCAACAAGGAAGGTAACATCCGATTCGGTTTGGCTGGTATCAAGGGAGTGGGAGAAGGTGCTGTTGAATCTATTCTGAACGAACGGAAAAAGAACGGTAAGTTTACCGACATCTATAATTTCGTAGAACGTGTCAACCTCACATCCTGCGGAAAGAAAACCATAGAGACACTTGCAATGGCAGGTGCTTTCGACTGCTTCTCAGACGTGAAAAGAGAGCATTTCTTGCTTCCTGGCTTCATCGACAGCCTTCATACCTATGGCGTGAAAGTTCAATCAGAAAGCGGTAAATCTCAATTGCAACTCAGTTTGTTTGGTGCAGATGAAGAGGCAGCCAGCATAGCCAAACCAAAGATTCCTAAGGTGGAATCCTTATCTCGCATAGAGCTGCTGAATAGGGAGAGAGAACTTGTCGGAATCTTCTTGTCCGCCCATCCATTGGACGATTACTACGTTATTCTGAAACATGTATGCAACGTTCAAATGGCAGACCTTTCCACCGATTGGAGCGGTCCTCAATTCCTCGACCCCGAAAAAGAAAAGAAGATGGAGGATGCCGATGTCTACTTCGGAGGTATGGTGATGAACGTCAAGAACTTAAAGACTAAGAATGGTGCTGATTTTAAAATCGTAGCATTCCAAGATTATTCGGGAGTGCATGAATTCTCCTTCTTCAGCGACGACATAGCTAATTTCGGCAATTACCTGCAACCAGGCTACACACTGTTCGTCTCTGGTAAGTATGGCAAACGAAAATCGTATGACAAAGACCGTCGTATCATCTTCAATAAAATACAATGGATGACCGATGCAGTGAAAGATGCTGTAAAAAATTTGGTCATATATGCTGATGAAGAAAAATTTACTACTACCTTTGTAAACGATATCAGCACTACAATTGCTGAAAACATAGTAACAGACAACCAGCCGAGTGCTACGCTCTATTTCTCTGTAAGAGAAGAGATGACAGGCATCAACCTCTTACTGAAATCACGTTCCACACGACTGAACGTCACAAGAAAATTACTCACTTCCTTAGATGGTATGGAGGTGCAATATGAGTTAAATAAAATTTCAAGCTAAATATTAAATAATAAAAATTATGGCAGTTAAAATTACAGATGCAAACTACGAAGAGATTGCTGCAACAGACAAATTAATTCTAATCGACTTCTGGGCTCAATGGTGCGGTCCTTGTCGTATGTTGTCACCTACAATCGATGACTTGGCTAACGAATATGAAGGCAAAGCTGTTATCGGTAAGGTAGACGTAGACGATAATCCAGACATTGCAGAAAAATTCTCTATCCGTAACATACCAACCATCCTTTTCGTTAAAAATGGAGAAGTGGTGGACAAAACAGTAGGAGCTGTTCCTAAAAATGAAATTATCGATAAAATAGAAGCTAATCTATAAACGATTTATCTGAATATCAGAACGAACAAAGAACCCCGAAGGCAGACCTGCCTTCGGGGTTCTTTGTAGAGACGCACGGCCGTGCGTCTCTACAGGCCCGTGCGTCTCTATAGGCCGTGCGTCTCTATTATTTTTTTAAATTATTCAAACGTTGCAACAAGGTTGGATGTGAATAGTGGAAGAAAACATAGGCTGGGTGAGGGTTAAGGTTGGAAAGAGAAGAAACTGAAAGCTTCTTCAATGCCTCTCCCAACGCATCACCTAATCCATTCTCCTTAGCAAAGGTATCAGCCTGATATTCATTCTTGCGTGATAAGATATTAATGAATATACCCAATAAAAAAGAGATTGGCGTATATAAAATACCAAAAACAAAGACACCAAAATGAAATGATGGTATATTACTGCCCAAGGCCTCTGCAATATACATATTTCCCGTCTCTGGAGATCCAAGTATCAACGAAAGCAAATAGAGCATCAAACCTATATTCAACAATGAGATAACAAGCATAGTACGCGTGTGTTTGTGCTTATAATGACCGATCTCATGTGCTAAGACCGCCACAATCTCTTCCGTGGTCAGTGTGTCCATCAACGTGTCAAACAATACGATGCGCTTCTTCGCACCCAACCCCGTAAAATAGGCATTGGCCTTCGTAGATCGTTTCGAACCATCTATCACATAGAGATTCTCCAACTGATATCCCACCTTCTGACAAAACTTCTCTATCTCCGTGCGTAACTCACCCTCTTCCAAAGGAGTCTGCTTGTTAAACAACGGAACTATCAAATTAGAATAGAACATCAACATGAATATATTGAAGAGTGCCATCACACCCCATGCTATCAGCCAGAAATTCGTTCCTACTTTCTCATAAAACAACATCATCAACGCAATAATACCACCTCCCAATATAACTGTCATGATCCATCCCTTCACGGTATCCATGGCAAACAAGCCTGGCGTCATCTTATTGAAGCCAAACTTTTCCTCTATTTTAAAGGTTTTGTATACTCCAAATGGAATCGAGATCAATTCATTGGCAAAATATAAGATGGCAAAGAAAAATAGTGATATCAACATCGAATTGGTAACCATTCCTCTAACAAGATTGTCAACAAAGGCAAATCCAAAGAGGAAAAACATCAGCATGATTACAACAAACGAAAAGATATCCACCACAGTTCCAAATTTTTGATTGGTTTTAAAATACTCCTGTTGCTTCTTATACTTCTCAGCGTCATAAATATCTTTCACCTCATCAGGCAACGTTTCACTTACTTGCTTGCCATTCAAATAATCCAATACAGTCTCCAGTACAAAATCAATGACAAGTATGGCTATTATAATCCAAAATAAAACAGTGTACATATCGTTCTAATTTTTATTCTACATATAACACTAATCCTTTCAAATATTCACCCTCTGGATGATAGATGTTGATAGGGTGGTCGGCTGGTTGTGTCAACTGATGAAGGATGCGTACATTGCGTCCACTCATCGCTGCAGCACTGAAAACTGCCAATCGGAACTGCTCTTTGTTCACCGCTTGCGAGCAAGAGAAGGTAAAGAGGATTCCGCCATGCTTAATTTTCTCGAAAGCCCTGGCATTCAATTTCTTATAACCCTGAAGTGCATTACGAAGCACATCTCTATGTTTTGCGAATGCAGGCGGATCAAGAATTATTAAATCGTATTCGTCATTTTTTACGTCATCTAAGAACTTAAAAGCATCCGTTGCGAAGGCTTTATGACGAGGATCGTTAGGGAAGTTCAACTCCACATTTTGATTCGTCAGTTCAATGGCTTTGGCAGAGCTATCAACCGAGTGAACCAGTTTGGCACCTCCACGCATAGCATAAAATGAGAAGCCTCCTGTATAACAAAACATGTTCAAAACGGAACGTCCTTTCGCATAATGTTCCAAGAGCGAACGATTCTCACGTTGATCCACAAAGAAACCTGTTTTCTGTCCTCTCAGCCAATCAACATGAAATAGGAGTCCATTCTCCTTAGCGATGCATTCATTGTCGCATTCGCCAATTAAATAGCCATCCTGCGCATTCACATTGGCTTTAAAGGGAAGGGTAGACTCCGACTTATAAAACACATTTTTCACAGCGCCATTCATCACCTCAACCACAGCCTTGGCCAAATCTTCACGTAAATAATGCATACCCACAGAATGAGCCTGCAAAACAGCCGTCTCACCATATACATCAATGATCAAACCAGGAAGGGAATCACCCTCACCATGTACCAAACGATACGTATTGTTATGCTCATTTTCTGCCAATCCTAAGGCAATACGAACCTGATAGGCTTCTGCTATGCGATCACGCCAAAACTCGTAGGTAGGAGTGATCTGCTCAAAAGAGAAGACACGCACTGCAATGGAACCAATCTGATAATGTCCCATGGCACAAAACTCATTCTTGCAGGTATAAACCTCCACGCAATCACCTTCCTGTGGAGTACCCACAATCTTTTGAATAGCACCAGAAAACACCCATGGATGAAAACGTAACAACGATTCCTCCTTCTGGGGTTTTAATATAATCTTCGTAAAACTCATATTTTATCTTTTCCTTTCCGTATATTTAAGTACTGGAATTAAAAAGGTGGCGGTCACGTTCATCAGTTGATTATTTGAACGTTGGAAAACATCCGCCTTTGAATGATTGTATAAATCGGCAAATCCATACGTATAACGTCCACCAATAATCGTATGGAAAGGTCCTGTTTTAATATCAAATCCCAAACCACCCGTCAAACCATAATCCACTTTGTTATATTGATCTTTCAAACGTGGGTCATCCGTTGGAATAGCAGCCCATCTGGCATCACTGTCCGAAAGATTGGATTTCAGTTCACCATAGCGAGTCAAGACACTAATCTCCGGTCCCAACTCTACAAAGAACCGAACTCTTCGACTTCCAAAATAGATATGAGAAAGAATCGGTATTTCTATATAGTGAATGCGACGCGATAGGGTAACGTCTTGCATGTTAAACCCATTCACCATCGTAACTCCAGAATCCTCATGATAGGTTTCAAACCAACCGGAACCCACATAATTGGCCTCAATCTGCACACCAAAATGATTTTGCGAGATAAAACGAGTCACCACACCAAAACGAAAACCTGGATAAAAGCTTTGATCTCCCAATTCATTCGCACGATAAACATTATTATGCAGAAAACTTACTCGAGACAATCCTAAACCACCCGTCACACCAACGGATAATTCACGTTCTTGATCTCGCCTTAACTTTTGCGAGTATATCGGTTGCACCAATATACAAAGGCACAAAAGCATACATATTTTTCGGAAAGACATCACTTCTTCTTCTTTTGTTGTGCTTCGTATTTCTTAATGTTTTCCTGACAGATAGGACATACCTTCATGGTCAAACCATCCACAGCGGTTCTTCCAATCTTATCATCATGATTGATAATGTATAAACCATTGGAGTAGAAACCACTCTTTTCACCCATACGTACGAACGAGAACTTTGCCTGTATGGTATTCGCTTGTATAGCACCCTTCGAAAATTCAAAGTCATGTCCCTTTGTGGATATAGCGGTTGAGAAATAGACTGCTATATCATAACCAATCATACCATATTGCGGATTGGAGTTGAATGGCTCCGCATTGTAGAAATGACGGAACTTTGATAAATAACGACGTACTTCAGGATTCGAAAAGTCTACATGGAATGGTGATACATAATAGGTTGGCAAAACATACAAATCCTTGCTGATACTCTGATAATTTTGCCATTCTGAGAATCCGAACAAAACCACTTTTCGCTTGTCCGTCTGTAGCATATTTACCATTGGTAATGCCTGACTTAAAGCCACTTGACTCGTTGTCATCGGAATCACAACATTCTCTTTATCATTCACCAAAGCTGCACGAATCGTCGCAATGTTATCAAACATAACGGTCTTGAATGGAATACCCTTAGCCGTCAACATAGAGGATAAAGTGTCTGCAAACAACTGTTTGTCATCGTCCGACGCATTCTTAAAACGCCAAATCACAATGTTATTATCCTTAAACTGCTTGATAAACAACTCAGCCATCTGGAAATTCACCTTGTCGACAGGAGGATTGATTTGGAATATGTTTGGATTAACCAATGTCTCATCCGACTTCGATGAGAATGGAATAACCAATTTCACATTATTCGCCAAAGCAAAATCAGCCATCGGCTTAATTTGAGAGGTGTAGGCAGGACCAATCAACAAGTCCATCGTCTTCAACTCCTCTTTTTCCAATACTTTCTTAATTTCAGCTTCGTTCTTTCCTGAATCATACGTGTAGATGTTGTAGGATAGTCCCGTCTTACGCAAACTATCAACAGCAATTAAGAATCCTTGATAAAACTCCAAGAATTTCTTCGTATTGCCATCTATCTTAGTTTTTTCCGCAGCCTTAGACAATTGGAATGGCAACGCTATGGCTACATTAATCTCTTTTTTAGGTGTCTTAGAACGAACAAATAAACTCTCTACGTCTACAATAGAATCCAACGGAGTCACTGTCTTGGAACTATCCACACACACAGTGTCAGCTTCCAATGGCTTGTTGAATGATGGTGGAATAACCAATATCATACCCGCCTTCAACCCTTCATTCAAAATAGGATTCAGTCGCACGATCTCCTCATGCGTCACCCCATATTGCTTGGAAATAGAGTAGAGCGTCTCCTTACTTTCTACCTTGTGCGTCACAAATTTCAAGTTTCTTCCTTCCACCGAATTCGATTTGATAGCCGTATTCGAATGAACTGGCGGAATAATCAGCTTCTTTCCAATCTTCACTCCATCCTTCACATCTGGATTCAATCGAATAATCTCTTCCACTGAGATGCCGTACATGCGACTAATGCTATACAACGTCTCACCCTTCTCTACATTATGCACAGAATAACTAGGCTGATTATCCTTCTTTATCTTAGGCACTGAATCATTCACCGTCAATGTCTGAACAGAATTCTTCTTCTTTTCAGGTATTTTCAACTCCATGCCCGACTTCAACCCTTTCTCCTTCACCTCCGGATTGGCCTCATATATATCCTCTATCGAAATCTGATATTGTTTTGAAATAGAATACAAGGTCTCTTTTCTATTGACCTTGTGAACATAATATGCTGCCTCTTTATAGGGTATCAAAAGTACCGCATCATACGTCAAACCCTTCTCTGTTCCCGGATTTGCCTTCTTAATCTCATCCTCTGTTACCCCAAACTTCTTGCAGATGGAATAAAAACCTTCACTTTTCTGTACAGTGTACTCATAATAAGTCTTCCCATTTACCTCCTTCTTAGGGTAATTCAAATCATTATTTGACCACGCTTGAAAAAGTATGGCGGAAAATAAAAAAATACTACACCAAAATTTCTTCATTATTTATGCCGAGACTTTTAGTTATCTTCATTTATCACTTTCACATTCCTACAAGAAAGCGAATATCATTGCAAAGATATAAAATATGAATCTTCTTTCATAAGAATGTTATCTAAAATTTCCAACAACATCTTTCCCCTCACTTACAATATAGAAGGGGCTAATGTAATCAACCCACACATCATACATAAAAATCCCCAACAGATTACAAAATAGAATTGTTTTTATCACGTTTTCTTTATAACTTTGCAGATATTGGATTTTTGCCTTTTTTGCTAAAATCCAATGCAATTTTGGATAATTCATGGGGGAGTGATACTCCCCGAAATAGTACAAAACAAATGTATAAACACATACTGTTAGTCAGTTCTTTTATCGCTTTGTCCATCTCTGCTATGGCTCAAAGTTTTTCCTTTTCTAAAAATGAAAATGGATTTTCTTACAACTCAAAAGGGGAGTGCCTTTTGCTAACCAACACCAACGATGCTGCCATCGTTTTTTCTTCCAAAACTCCCTCCATTTTCAATTGCAAATGCTACGAAATTAGCTTCTCAGAAACTGAAGATGACATAAAAATCGACTCAACCGCTATTTCTAGTAGTAAAATATCGGTATCTTCTGATAGTCTGAGTGTTACAATAAAAAAAACAAAAGCGAATACTGGTTATTTGGTTGTTTACGGAGATACTTCGTGCGATATTGACCAGCCTTGCCACGCTTTTACCTGGGTGACGAAATACCTTCCTATCGAATCGGTCTCTTGGGATAAAGATACGATCATCTGTTCGGACCTTCAACTCAATATTTCCCCTGTTATGACCTACAGAAATGAGTATGGAAAAGAACAAAAAGTGAGACGATCCCTCCGTCTAAAATATAACAATTTTTTATCTGACGACAATGGAGGAACTTTGATCGATGAGGTGACTGAAGAATACTCCGGAACCTCTTCCATCTTCTTAAATGGTGTACCTTATATTGACACTCCTTTTGAGGTGGAAGATATAACGGACAATTCTATTTCTCAAAAACTAACCACGGATACATTCTACACCCAAGCGGTAGTGGCATACCCTAATATCAGAACTGTCGCTAAACAACAACATGAAGGTGACGAAGGAACTGATACGTTATTAATCTTTTCTAATGAGTTAAAAGACGCCATCAGTAGCTCGAAAAACTTCCGATCTTCTGGTCCTCTCACCTTCAACTTCACTAGCAATGCCAACGATATGAGTAACCACTACGAATGGGCTATCGCCAGTGGTACAAGTGCTAATCAAGGTGACTTTAAAAATGCCTTCGTACTCTTCGAAAAAGATGTGAACGCTTATGTTGTCAGCGATCCAGACCTCTATTGCATTCAATTAACTGTTAGTAACATACGTAACGATAGCGTCTGCAAACATAGCTCTTACGGATGCTTCAGGATCGCCAAATCTATGCTGAATGTACCCAATGCTTTCACTCCTAACGGCGATGGTATAAACGATGAGTTTAGAGTGGCCTACAGATCCATTGAAAGCTTCTATATCTGCATCTATGATCAATGGGGTCGCCGAGTATACGAATCAGAAGACATCACTCAAGGATGGAATGGTTTCGTGGGTGACAAACTTGGTACAGTTGGTACCTACTTCTACGTTATCAAAGCGAAAGGTACTGATGACGAAGAATACAAGAAAAAAGGTACTATCAACCTAATTAGAAACAAATAAAACAGAAAATAACCCAATCCACATAACAGTAGAGACGATGTTGTACATCGTCTCTTTTTTGTATATGAACGTTCCTTAAATATGTGTTCCTTATATTATATAATATATATACCACGTTTGGTTTAATCTCCCCAATCACCATAGAGACGCACGGCCGTGCGTCTCTACGATGACCAATTGACCACCCCAAAAAACAAAAACACCGAAATTTTTATTATCCATCATTTTTATTTTTAATAAGGTGAATCCAATGAACTCTCTTTTAATAAAATTTCTCTTTTAAAATTAACTCAAAATGCGTCGCATATTTGATACAAAATCGTGTAGATATACGTGAATATAAGCGATATATGGGGTTAAAAAGGCTCAAATAAGCATATAATATATTAATATACAATTAATTAAATAGGATTTAGGGAGAATATCAAAATGGTAAATCTACTATAAAATAGAAAACAGACCTCCAACAGAACTCCAATCGATAGTAAAAGTGCATCATTATCCTATACAATTGTAATAATACATAAATATACATTTTTAAAGAGTAAAAATACAATACAAATGTACAATTCTACAAAAGTAAAATACAAACAAACATAATTAACAATTGTAATATACAAAATAAAATCGTGTTCAAATGTATAAATGTAAATTTTAAATTTAAGAATAGGGGAGTTATACAAAAATAAACAGAATATACATCTGTAATCAATCATTAAAAAAGCTACTATTTTTAAAGAATTTCAGAACGTTTAAAAAACTAATTACCAAACATTTATTACTTATAATATAAAGAAAAACTAAAGATATTATTTTACATTCGTAAAAAATCCTCTCTTATGAATAGAAATACGTTTTATATTAAATATAACTCCATAAGAACCAATATTTTAAACACAATTATTAAAGTAATAATTTAGATATTCTATTTTTACCACTAAAACTGGCATTTAATGGCCTCTTTCTCTCTCTTTCTAGATGATTCTCTTATTTGATTATTAGGTGGTTAATCTTATATTCATAGGGATCCCCTATCTCTTATTTTACCTCCCTTATTACATCCTGATACTCTCTCTATTTAACATTTGTATATTTAATACATATTTACATTTGTATGTTTGTAATTTCCATTTGTAATATTTTAAATTTGTAAATTTATATTTATATTTTTACTTTGGTAAAAATTTTGTTGTTTTGTAAAAAAAATTGTATTACATTTGTAATGTTAAATTTTACAGTATGAAAGACCGTATTTTAAGGATTATAGAAGACTCTGGATTAACGACAACAGACTTTGCCGTTCGTGTTAATGTGCAACCATCTCAGATTTCGCATATAAAAACAGGTAGAAATCAAGTAACTTTAGATATTGCGACAAAAATCCTAAAAGCATACCCTAAGATCTCTCCAGATTGGCTACTTTTCGGAATTGGAGAGATGTACCGAAATCAGTCTGAAAACACTGAAATTCAAGAAGATAAACATCAAAAAAAGGCTTATCAACCCGAAATGGGTGACTTATTTGCAAATTATTCGGATAATCCTACGAATAATTCCACGGAAATTGAGTTAACTTCTTCTCCTGAAAATTTAACAACTCAATCATCTGAAAACAATGTGCAGGAAAAATCTTCTCCTGTGGAGTCTTCTTCTCCGATAATCGATTCGACCCCTAAAACGAATTCTGTCGAACCAAATGTGTCCGTTCCTGATGATGAAAAAAAATCTGATGTGTCGGACAAACCAATAGAGACACCTCAACCCACTGTTCAGATTCAAGTGGAGAAAAAAAATGAGGAATCTCCTCTTAAGGAAATCCCTCATACCTATGTAAAAAAGATTGTCGTATTTTATTCGGATAAAACTTACGAAGAGTTTATCCCTACCAATTAACCGAACATCTTTTTAAAACGCTCGCAGAAGCTCTTTTTAGCCCCTTCTGTAGGCTTCATATTAGCGGATTTGGACAAATCTTCAAACATCTTGCTCTCTTCCTTTGTCACCTTCTCAGGAATGTATACGCCTATGTTTACAAGCAAGTCGCCCGAACCATAGCTGTTTACGCTTGGCAATCCTTTTCCCTTCAAACGCAATACCTTTCCTGGTTGCGTTCCTGGATCAATCTTCACCTTCACCATAGAATCCACCGTAGGAATCTCTATCGTACCTCCATTGACAGCCATTGGAACAGACAATAACAAGTTATAAATCAAGTCATTCTCATCCCTAATCAACTCTGGATGTGGCTCTTCTTCAATCGCTATGTAAAGATCTCCATTCACACCGCCATGACGAGCTGCATTTCCTTTTCCTCTTAACGGAATCTGCATACCTTCCATCACACCTGCAGGGATCTTTACTGTGATTACCTCCTCATCTACCACAACGCCATTTCCGCCACAATGTGGACATTTCTTCGTAATAATCTTTCCTTCTCCGTTACAATCAGGACAGACGGATTGTGTCTGCATAGCGCCAAACATCGTGTTCTGAATACGTGTGATACGTCCCGTACCGTTACATTTCGTACATGTGGAATAGCTATTTCCCTCAGCACCCGTACCGTTACAATCGTTACATTTCACATATTTCTTTACCTTCAATTTCTTCTCCACACCCGTGGAAATCTCTTTCAGGTTCAACTTCACACGCACACGAAGGTCGGAACCTCTTCTCGTAGCAGACGAAGCACTTCCGCCGCCAAATCCACCACCAAAGAAGGATCCGAAATGGCCACCGAACAGATCACCGAAGTTGGAGAATATGTCTTCCATTGACATACCACCACCACTGAATCCTCCGCCTGCAGCACCACCTACACCTGCATGACCAAACCGATCATAACGCGAACGTTTCTCCGGATTGCTCAGCACCTCATAAGCTTCTGCCGCCTCCTTGAACTTCTCTTCAGCCTCCTTATCACCTGGATTCTTATCTGGGTGATATTGAATAGCCTTCTTACGGTAAGCCTTCTTTATTTCATCGTCGGTTGCCGTCTTTGAGACACCCAACACTTCATAATAATCTCTCTTTTCCATTGCCATAATAATTATTCACCAACAACTACTTTTGCGTAGCGTATCACCTTCTCATTCAGCATATAACCCTTTTGCGTACAGTCAATTATCTTACCTTTCATATCATCTGATGGCGCAGGAATCTTAGCTATAGCCTCATGAAAATCCGTATCAAACTCCTTTGCTTCCGTCTCTATAGGTTTCACACCGTTTTGAGACAAAAAGTTTAGGAATTTTCCATAGATCAAATCAACACCTTCTTTAACAGATGAAACCTCCGTCGCATTCTCCATTGCTTTCATTGCACGCTCAAAATCATCAATCAACGGAAGCATGTTATTGAAAATATTCTCTCCTGCAGACTTTATCAAATCTGCCTTATCCTTCAACGTTCTCTTCTTGTAATTATCGAAATCTGCATACAACCGCAAGTAATCATTGTGAAGAGTTTCACACTTCTCCTTCAACGACTCCAATTCTGCCGTTATGTCAGTCTCTAACGACTCCTCATTATCCGACTTCGACTCATTTTGATTTGATTCTCCCAAATTAGAATCATTGTTAACCTCTTCATTAAAAGATGGTTGCGGATCTTTTTCATTTTCTAACTCTGCCATATCCTACCTGTATTTTTATTATATTTTTATTTTCTATTCTTTACCTATGTATATAACAATTATTTTGCCATGTCACTATTTTGTACAAATTGGCAGACTTTTTCAACTCAATATCTGAAATTTTGGCAGATTCTTTAAGGTGGGGGCGTCGATCACCCGTAGAGACACACGGCCTATAGAGACGCACGTCCGTTCGTCTCTACAAAAATAATTTGTGCGATTTGAACAGATTTGCACGATTTCTCGCGAAGCGACTCTTAACATATATAGAGTGTCCTGCGGACAGAAATCTTACAAATCTTTACAAATCTTTCAAATATGCTTCCAAACGCACTTGATAGCAGAGCGTTTGTATGATCTGAACAGATTTATAAAATTTCTACAAGATTTTGAAATTTTATGGTGAACGGCTTGCAAAACTCATTAATTATACTGACCTTTGTTGCATATTGTGCATATCTATGACAAAGGTACTTTTTCTTTTTTCATTAATCGCTCTTCTTCTTTCAAGTTGCATAGGAGAGACCCTTGAATGTAGTGAGTCTCACTATAACGTGAAAAATCAATTGAAGGATTCAATCTTTGTCATATATTCGACGGCAAAATATGAGTTAGACAAAAACAATGGATATATTATTACATCAGGAGATACGAAAATGATGTTTAATTATTCTTATAAATGTACTGACTTTGGCGGAAAAATCAAAGAAGGTACTGCAGAAGGAGGTTTTGTTAACCTTAAAAATTGCATTAATGACTATCGTTTAGTAATCTTTTCCATGTTAGGAGACACATTAGCCGATTTTTTAATATTGTAAAACGACATCTCACGATTTATACTATGTCAGGAGACACAATAGCCGATTTTTCTCCCACATCATCTATTTACGACAGAGAAAACTGGGAACTGAGTATGGATGAAAAATATAATGTTGACTGCACTTTGATCCTTACTGAGGATTTGATAAAGACAGCAAGACCATAGGTGCGATTTTATTGCATAAAGACTTATCATTCTGATTATTAAATAATTTTATAATACACAAGGAAATGTGTATCGCTCATTAAATAAGTATAATAATAAAATTCATATAGTATGGAGATAAGAAAAATCATAAAAGTATTATTGCTAATATTCACGACAATACTTGCAATATCATGTAATAAAGAGGAAGAACCAGAATCCACATGGCGTTCCAATCACTTGATTCAAAATTATATTTTGCCAGATTCTATTACCCATTTAAGATGTGAGTTTATCGGAGAGGATACTATCCTAGTCGGATTCTGCTTGGACGGAGAGAATGTGTTGTCTGGAGAAGCTCCTAATGACACTGGAAATAAGCATCCTATGTACGACTATTTTGTAAAGAAATATCATGACACTACATGGCCGTGGGAAACATACTATTTTGCTTGTGCTATTGCATATCCTGTAGAAACCATTTCAATTGTTGCCGACAAGGATTATGACGAGAACCATCATGCAGGTGATGACTTAAGTGATGTGTTATTTGTCGGAATACAATCATGGGGCGAGTTTGTATTAAATGATTACCCTAAAAACATGGAACACTGTCAATATGTAGAGAAACCATTTAAAGATTTTTCAAAAAATGAAAAAAGTCTTTGGTATGGTGGTATAGGTTTCTATCTACCCAAACCAACTCTCACCCAAAATTTCAATCTGACAATTTCAATAACCTTCGACGAAGGACGTACGATATCGGCAACAAAACACATTGAATTTTAATCTAATGATAGCACAGTATTTGTATGATTTGAACAGATTTGTACGATTTCTCGCGAAGCGACTCTTAACATATAGTGTCCTGCGGACAGAAATCTTACAAATCTTTACAAATCTTTCAAATATGTTTCCAAACGCACTTGATAGAAGAGTGTTTGTATGATCTGAACAGATTTATAAAATTTTTGAAATTTATGGTGAACGGCTTGCAAAACTCATTAATTATACTGACCTTTGTTGCATATTGTGCATATCTATGACAAAGGTACT
>CACZUS010000030.1 GCA_902784425.1 uncultured Bacteroidales bacterium | reverse complement strand
GAGGGAGAGGTGTTTGCTTTGCCTACTCCAGAAGGTACACCTTACTCTTACGAGTGGTATAACAAGGGTTCTAGAATTATCAACGAAACAGCCTTTAGCGCAACCCAAGATGAAACTTTGACATTGGTGGCAACCACCTCTTTCAACTGCGTTGATAGCGTCTCAGTGGTAATTGATATCGACTCCTTGCCAGGTGTTCCGTTAATCAGTGATACAGCTTTGTGTCAGGGTTCGGGCAATCATACGCTTGATGTGGATTACCATTCTTCCGTTAACTCAGACAACGTATACAACGATCTTCATTTCTATTGGGAGGATAAGAATAATACACAGGTTTCATATTTCAGTGCAGATACCTCATTCGCTGATTCCAGAATCAATGTGAAGTATGTTGGTATTATAAAGAATATAAACAAGGGAACTCACTGTTTCAATAGCAAAGAGATTACAGTCACTGTCAATAAGCGTATCTCATTAGGCATCAGTGATCCTTCTCCAATATGCCAACCTCAAACATTTGATGCTACTTCTTATATCAAGAGTTATCTTAATTCTAATTCAATCGGTGGTCATAACCCTAAGATTGATTACTACTTCAAATTGGACAACAATCTGAATAAGACAACATTGACAGAGGCTGAGATGAATGCATTGGAATATTCTTCCTCTTCTGATCAGGTTCGCTATGGTTACGGCATGATCGATTCAGATGGCATCTGTTCGTCTGAAGATACATTCGTGGTTACTATCAATCGTCAGCCTAAAGCTCCATTAATCGAACAGGGTGAAGATTCCCTCTTCTTCTGTCGCGATAATGCACCGTTGGTTGTCAACGCTTCTGATACGGCTGGATATGATAATCTGAATCTGATTTGGCAAAACAATGCCACTGGTCTATCGTTTACACTGAATGAGGCTGCTTCTGCTACTCAGTTGAGCGCTTATTTCCAGGATACCATCACTTCTTGTAAGGGTGACCCTTCTACGGCTATTGCTATCGTGGCTGCTCCTATCAAGGTGAAACCAATCGGTGGAAAGGATACGTTGGCATTCTGTGCTGACTCGGTAGTCAACCTCTGGGATTTGGCTTATCAATCATTCACTCCTGATCTGAAGGATCGCTCTAACGTCACAATGACGGCTAAGAGGGGTGCAATCACTGTACTTCAATCTCAGTTGGAACACCTTACTTCTACTGTTCAAGATACGGCTACATACGAATTTGAGATGAGTGATGATCTGACACGTTGCTCGGCAACCAATAAAGTGACTGTCATCTTCCATCAGTTGCCTCATTTCTCAGTGGTTGGTGAAACTGAAATATGCTATGGTGATAGCATTGGTCTGAAAGTAACTGGCGATGACCGTCCAATTGCTTATGGCTGGTATTATGGCTCTACTTTGCTTAGCACGGGTACTTCCTACAAACAATCTGGTTTGACAACGGATACAACCCTTACCGTAGAGGGTGCTCTCAACGACCTCTCTACTTGTAAGACCGTCGTCACTCACTTCGTACAAGTGGATTCTTTGCCTGCACCTCTGAAGGATACAAGCATCTATGTTTGTCAAGATACTACATCGACCACTCCATTGAAAGTTAACTTCGATCGTAGTAGTTCGAATATCAATAACTACGCTATCGTATGGTATAATTCAGATGGCGATACGCTACAAAACGATATTGAGGATGTGCTTCAACCAATCGTGAAAGATGGCGTCTATGTTTATAGAGCTAACTTGACAGACCGAAACACAGGTTGTGTCAACCAATTGGCTACCATGAAGGTGAATGTTCAACCTCAAATCGGTATCCATTGGATAGATCCAGATACCATCTGTCAGCCTGATTCCTTTAACTTGATTGAGGCTTTGGCTGGAAAAGTATATGGTGGTAAGAACCCTTCTTATCAGTACGCTATGAGTGGAACGGATACGCTCCATAATGAGACGGCTATTAAGGAGAATACGAAGTTAACGGTATACTACAAGGATATAAATGGATGCGAAATGAAACAGAACATCTCTGTTCAGTTCCATGCAGAACCTAATATCCCTACTATTTCTAATGATACTGACGTGTGTCAGGCATTGAAAACAATTACATTGAATGCTAAAGCTAACGGACTTAAAAATAACACTCCTTCTGCTCAATCTTTCGAATGGGTGATTAATGGTCATGATACAATAAAGGCTAACTCTATTGTGGCAGATCTTAGTTCCGTGGGTGTCAATACGTATGAGGTTCGTGCTTACGACTTAAAAACATTCTGTTATAGTAAACCAGATACCTTCACGATGTTGATTCGTGATTCTATCCAAGCTCTTATCCTCGATACTTTGAAGAGTTGTTACAATGTGCCAGTAGACCTTACGGCTAACGTCGAACACTTGGTTGGTGGAAAGGGTAAATTGGATTATCAATATCAATTGCCAGGCTCTTTGGAGGTATTTGATCCAACGGCTGTGGTGAAGAGTGGTACTTATGTTGTAAAGGTTTCAGACTCTCTTAATGTTTGTCAACGTGAGGATAAGATAAACGTTGTTTTGCATGATTCATTGAGAATCTCTGCCGACGGACCTAAGGAGGTGTGCGAATATTCTCAAATAACTCTCCATGGTCTATATGCCGACTCTTATGTATGGAGAAGAGAAGACGGACGTAAGTTGGCTAGCGACTCGTTAGTTTATGCTAGTGAAACCGCTAAGACGGAAGTCCTCCGTTTGATTGGTACTAAACAAATTGGTGCTTTGGCTTGCCAAGATAGTATTGATGTTCCTATCCTTACAAATCCTAATCCAAAGGCTTTGCCAGATAGTACCATCTACTTCTGTCAGGACACTGCCTCTGCATCATCTACTATTCAGTTCGACTTTAACCGTACGGCTGAAAATAAGAACGCTTACCTGATCAATTGGTACGCTACGAAGGATGCCGAAACAGCCTTCTCATCGAAAGAGTCTGTTGAGCAATCCATCAAAGAGGATAGCACCTTCATCTATTGGGCAGACTTGACCGATCGTTTGACGGGTTGCGTCAGTCCTCGCTTCAAAATGACCGTCATTGTTCATCCAATGATCCGCACGAAGTGGCAAGACCCTCAACCTGTCTGCGAGCCATTCACCTACAACTTGAAAGAGGTGTTGGAAGACAGAAACGTGATCTATGGTGGTACAGGCGCTTTGACCCATTACACGATGAATGGTTCCGACACATTGTCCGACGAGACTGCCATAGCTAAGAACAGTCAGTTGATGGCTTACTTCACTGATGCGAATGGCTGTCAAATGAAACAAGAGATCAACATTCTCTTCCACTCCGAACCGAATGTTCCAACAGTACCAAAAGATACTGATATCTGTCAGTCTCCAAAGGTGATCGATTTGAAGGCTAAATCAAACGGAGTAAAGGATGGTTCTCCATCTCCTCAAATCTTCGAATGGATCTTGAACGACAAGGAGACCTTGTTGGCTAAGACTAAGGAGGTTGACTTGAACAAGGCTGGTAAGTATGTATATCGTATTCGTGCCTACGATACAATAACGAAATGTTATAGCCAGGCAGACACGATGACACTGTTGGTACGTGATTCTATCCAAGCATTGGTGCTCGACACCTTGAAGAGCTGTTACATGGTACCAGTGGATATAAAATCAAAAGTGGAACACCTAACCGGAGGCAAGGGTACATTGACATACGAATATTCATTACCAGGTTCGTTGGAGACCTTTGATCCATCGGCAGTAGTGAAGAGTGGTAGTTATGTGGTGAAGATTTCCGACTCGATGGCTGTCTGTCAGCGTGAAGAGGAGGTGAACGTACAGATGTGGGATTCACTTTCCATCCTTGCTGAAGGTCCACGCGAGGTGTGTGAATATTCACAGATCACATTAAAGGCAAAATATGCAGAAAAATATGTATGGAGAAGAGCTGACGGACGCAAGTTGACAAGCGACTCATTGGTATATATGAGTGATACGGCTAAGACAGAGGTACTTCGCTTGATAGGTACTACTCAGATAGGCGATTTGTATTGTCATGATAGTATCGATGTCACCGTCGTTACAAATCCTAATCCGAAGGTGTTGAATGATAGTGTGATTTATGTCTGCCAAGACACCAACGCAGCTTCTTCAACGATTAAGTTCGACTTCAACCGTTCTACGGATAATAAGAAAGACTACTCCATCGCATGGTATGACAAGGCTGATGCAACAGAGCCAATCGCAACAACTGAAACGATGGAACAATCCATCAAGGAAGATGGTACATACAACTATTGGGCAGACTTGACCAACCGTTTGACAGGTTGTGTTAGTTCACGTTTCAAGATGACCATCATCGTTCATCCAATGATCCGCACGAAGTGGCAAGACCCTCAACCAATCTGCGAACCATTCACCTACAACTTGAAAGAGGTGTTGGAAGACAGAAACGTGATCTATGGTGGTACGGGTGCTTTGACCCATTACACGATGAATGGTTCCGACACATTATCCGACGAGACTGCTATAGCTAAGAACAGTCAGTTGGTAGCATACTTCACAGATGAGAAGGGTTGTCAGATGAAACAAGACATTAACGTACTCTTCCATTCAGAACCGAACGTTCCAACGGTGCCAAAAGATACTGATATCTGTCAGTCTCAAAAGGTGATCGAGTTGACTGTGAAATCGAACGGAGTGAAGGATGGTTCTCCATCCCCTCAAATCTTTGAATGGATCTTGAATGATAAAGAGACCCTATTGGCAGAGTCCAAAGAGGTAGATCTGAATAAGGCAGGTAAGAGCATATTCCGTATTCGTGCTTATGATACAGTAACGAAATGTTATAGCCAGGAAGACACAATGACCTTGGTGGTTCGCGACTCTATCCAAGCATTGGTGCTCGACACCCTGAAGAGCTGCTACATGGTGCCAGTGGATGTGAAATCAAAAGTGGAACATCTGATTGGAGGCAAGGGTACATTGACATACGAATATTCATTACCAGGTTCGTTGGAAACCTTCGATCCATCAGCCGTTGTGAAGACGGGCAGTTATGTGGTGAAGGTATCCGACTCGATGGCAGTTTGTAAGCGCGAGGAGAAGGTGAACGTACAGATGTGGGATTCCTTGTCTATCATTGCCGAAGGTCCACGCGAGGTGTGTGAATATTCACAAATAACATTAAAGGCAAACAATGCTGATAGTTATGTATGGAGAAGAGCCGACGGACGCAAGTTGGCAAGCGACTCATTAGTATATATGAGTGACACCGCCAAGACAGAGGTGCTTCGCTTGATTGGAACCAGTCAGATAGGTGCACTCTACTGTCATGATAGTATCGATGTTACCATCGTTACAAATCCTAATCCGAAGGTGTTGAATGATAGTGTGATTTATGTCTGCCAAGACACTGCAGCTAATTCATCCACAATCAAGTTCGACTTCAACCGTTCTACGGATAATAAGAAGAGCTACTCCATCGCTTGGTATGACAAGGCAGATGCAACAGAGCCAATCGCAACGACTGAAACGATGCAACAATCCATCAAAGAAGATGGTACATACAACTACTGGGCAGACTTGACCGACAAGGTGACAGGCTGTGTGAGCCCACGCTTCAAGATGACTATCGAAGTTCATCCAATGTTACGTACGAAGTGGCGTGATCCAGAGACGATCTGTCAACCATTCACCTTCAACTTGGAGGAGGCTTTGGATACGAGCATCTATGGAGGAGAAGGATTGTATGACTACTATGTGATGAATGGTGCAGATACATTGAGAGAGATTACAGCCATAGCTGATAATAGTAAGTTGACTGCTTATTATACAGATGAAAACGGTTGTCAGTTGGCACAAAAGATCAATGTTAAGTTCTATGTGCAACCAGCTATTCCAACATTGGTAGGTGATACAATCGTTTGTCAGAATATCGGCGACATTGTCTTAACAGCTAAGAAGAATGGAACGAGCACCTCTTCTCAAACATTTGTATGGGAAGGTGGTGAGATTCGTCAGCAATCAGATGACCTCACATTGTCAACCAACAATGCCGGTACCACTGATTATACGATTAAGGCAGTTGATACCCTTTCTCATTGTTACAGCGAACCATTATCCTTCACAATGGATATTCGTAAGAAGTTAGAGTTCAAACCAGTTGGCTTGTTAGAAAGCTGCTATAATGTAGGTATTGATTTGCCAAGCAAGGTAGAACCTAATTACTCAACAAATGATGATGAAATCACTTATACTTATAGTTATATCTCTTCAACAGGTAGCTTAACCACGGTAGCTACACCAGAGAGTGTGACTAAGACTGGTAAGTACTTGGTTGGTGTGAAGGAGACAGAGTCTAAGTGTGAGCGCAAAGATACCATTGAGGTGGTAGTCTATGACTCCATTGGAGTTGCCACTGAGGGTACTACGACAATATGTTACGGTGATGTGGTACCAGATTTGAAAGCTATCAATGCTGACAGTTATGTATGGAGAAGAGGAGCTATCACATCCGATGGAGCTAACTTCCCTTATGCAGATGCAGTACAGGAGACAGAGACCTTCCGTTTGATCGGAGAAAAGAAGATTGGTTCTTTGTATTGTCAGGATAGTATCGATGTAACTGTAACAGTATTGCCAAATCCTCAGACATTGCCAGATACAATCATCAACCTTTGTCAGTTGAAAGATGGTGATGATGCGAAGGTGTTGATCCCTACTCGCACTAACACAGATGAGTTGTTGATGCTGAAGTGGTATGATGCTAACAATGCAGAGGTCTTCGAGAATATGGATATGGTCAACTTCCCTATAACGGAAGATGGTACGACTGAATATTTTGTAAAACAAGTTAACAAAGTAACAGGTTGTGAAAGTAAGCTTTCGTCTGTGAAGGTGGTTGTTTATCCACAGATTCAGATTGCATTGCCAGACACTGCTTCTTGTCAACCATACACGATCGATCTCTTGCAGATAGCAAAACAATCCGCTACTGCGAAAGATATGACCTCTTTGATTGTAACAGATGCAGTCTATTTCGGTACGACAGAGACGAATGATGTCACTGCTAATGCCCGTACATTGTCAGAGAGTGGTGTTTACAAGGTTAATTACTCATATACGATCAACAACTTGACATGTACCGCAAGTGATTTCACAACATTGACCTTCTACAAACAACCGGTTACACCATCTGTTGAAAGTCAGGGATTCTGTCAAAACACAGGTGACCATTTGTTGGAGGGTATGCCATCAGAGACCAATCTGAGATTGATTTGGGAGAATATCTCTTCTGTTCCATCTGTGATTGATACGGTCAACTCATACGTGAACACTGAAATAGCAGGAACCCGTTATTATAAAGTTCGTCATGTTCAAGATTACAGTAACTGCTTGAGTTTGGATACAACTATTGTAGTGACGATCTATCCAGAGGTACGTCCATTGACGGTTCAACACGACATGTGTGTGGGTGAATCCATTACAATCTATGAAATCGCTAACACGTACAACATTAAGGATACAATCAAATCGTTGTACAATCAGACATTAGGTGTTGCTCATCCAAATTTGGATAAGGGCATCAGTGAGACGGGTCTCTACACCTTTGTGGCTAAGAACGAACATAGTTGTATCGCCACCGATACATTGAACATTACGTTCCATCAGCCAGAGAATCTTCAAGTGACGAAGAAGAACATCTATTGTTATGGTGAGATTGCAAACTTCGTAGCAACAACAGATAATCCATCTACGTTCGAGTGGTATGAGTATCCATATACAACAGCACATACTCAGGCCGACTTTAGAATCACTACAGAGGTAGATAGATATAAAGTAATTGCAAAGGAGAGTTCAATGGGATGTGCTAAGGAGTTAGAATTCACGGTAGCTTCTCGCGAAAAGATTCAAATTCCGTTGGATGAGAATTATGGCTATTGTGTGGCTGATACTACGAAATTGTATCTCATGGACTTTACAAATGTGGCATGGTATTACGAAGGAGCATCCAGTGCAGGTTTGAACTTCAAACATCACTTCGATGTTGGTGTACACGATATTAGAGTAGTAGTGGAAGACAGATACCAGTGTACAGACAGTATGGATATACATGTACGTGTGGTAGACAAACCATATCCATTGATTGCACATAAGAACATGGATGAGTTTATCAATGATGAGTTTAACACGGAAGAGTATGCCATGAATAAGGATCATCGAAATGTCACACTTTATGTTCCAAATAAAGAAGGACAGGATAGTGACTTGTGGAGTTATCAATGGACATTCAGTTCACAGCCTCTTGATAGTGTAGGAGACAGAGACGTGATCTATCCAGAGTTCTCTGACGATATCTTTAATTATTGCAATGACGTGTATGTAAGCTTGACAGCGACACATGAATACGGATGTTCGGGAACAGCAGTAGACACCTTGAGAGTTTATTGCGAGCCAGATGTGCCAAACTCCTTCTTAGCAGATGGTTCTTCCGTCTTTATGGAAGGTTACAATCTTCAGATCTTTGATCGTGTTGGTACGTTGATTTACCATAACGAACATTTTGAAGGATGGAATGGAACATGTACGAGAGGTAATAGTGGAGGATTCTACGCATCCAACGACACCTACTTCTATGTATTAACTTACTATGTACATGGTACGGAGAAGACGAAGACAGGTTATGTGACTGTCGCACGAGAGGAATAAATTTGAAATAAAACAGATCAATGAAAAGAGTCATTTCGATAATAACATTTGTTTTTGCCACTTTTTTGCTACAAGCACAAGAGTCGCCGTTTTTTTCAAACAAGCAATTGCAGTATGCCTATCATAATCCGGGATACATTCCCGAATTGCAATACTCGACAATCACTTTAGGAGGACGATTCCAGTGGGTCGGATTGGATGGAATGCCTATTTCCACATTCCTATCGGCCAAGTATTTCTTCTTGGGTGCACATTCGCAAGTGGGTATCAATATGTTATATGACCATATAGGTTACCAGTCGATTTTTAATCCTAAAGTTGATTATGCCTTCTGTGTGCCATTCGCACCAGATAGTTACATCAATTTCGGATTAAGTGTTGGTATGATGTGTAAATCATACGACCAGGATAAGATATACATGGGTAAGAATTCTGTTCTGGATAAGGATATGTTTGCCAACAAATATCTGGAGCATGGATGCGAACCAGATATAGATGTGGGTATTGAGTTCTTGGTTCAGAACATAGAGTTCGGATTTGCCGCGAATCATCTTTTGAAAGGAAAGAAAGATTACTTAACCATGAATCGTGTCTTTTATGGATTTGCCAATTGCAATTTCCAGTCAGAGGAGTGGTGGCGACTTTCACCTACCTATGCCTTTTATTACTTCAGAGGAGATGTAGCATCGAAGAATATTCAGAAACATGAGGTCGGATTGGATTTCTATTATGTGGGTGATTATGATTCCCGACCAAGAGACTATTTCTATGTTGGAGCAGCATGCAGAATCTACAATGAGGCTGTTATCCGAGTTGGATTCTCCTATCAATGGTTCTCTATCTTCTATTCTTACGACTATTTCTTCCAAGACTTAAAGTATGATAGTTATGGTTCACATGAAATAGGAATCGAGTTTAGGGTAGGACAGAAGGATCGTGGATGTTATGCCAACTATGGTATGTCTAAGAAACGTTACACACGTTATCATAGAAATTGATAAGAAATGATAAAACATTTCAAACGTGTAGTCATAGCATTTATTTGTCTTGTCTCTTTTTTGTTGTTATTGAGACATTGGATGGTTGAAAGAGAGGAAGAAGAATTCAGAGAATTGGGTGGACGTATGATTTCAGCCATTGAAGATTTTCGCACTACGCACAATAGACTGCCAGAGAATGAATTGGAATTTGGTATGGAAGTAACCGAATCTGGCAGTGGACCTTATTACGTAAAGCGTGATAGTAATAAGTACATGGTTTGTTTCGGTGTGAGTATAGATCAGTGTTACGCGTATGATTCAGAAACGAAAGAATGGAAGTACACATATTGGTAGCCATGAAGGGCAATGTAACCATTTATAAATATGTACCGAATAAAACAAGTGAGAATAATAGTATTGCTTATTTATATTGCTATCAGCTTTCAATGTTTGGCGCAGTCGTATAAGGTAAAGTCAATTAAACCATATATCGCCAAACAAAGAGAATGTATTAGTTATTTGATTGAGGCATCGCGTAATGACTCGTTATTTTTTATATTTTCAGATTGTAAGAAAACTGTTGATTCTATTAATGGATCAGAAATAAAGGAACGTTGTAGTTACAACTTCCTATTGAAAAAAGTATTTCCTCGAGAAAGAGAGATTGACACTGTTTTTGGACATATCTTTGTCCCTCATCTACTTCCTTCAGAGCCTGGTAGCGAATGCTATGGATTTGCCCCTGACGACAGACATCATAATACAGTATATAAAGCACTTAATACGAACGGAAAGTTCTTCCTAGATTTCAATCAGGATTATGACGAGACTATCCGCCTGATATTTGATTATAATAGTATTGAACATGAGATTGTTGCAGCTGAAAATGGTCACGAAGTTGCAAACCGAGTATATACTCTTTTGTATGAAACAGGTGATGATGTTATATCAAAAGAGAAAAAAATGGATCTCCTGCACGCGATGATATTGCTGGATTGTTTTGCGACAAGGGCATATAGGAGTGATATGTTGAATTTTGATAAGAACTTTGATATAATATCAAAGCATCCAGAATATTGTTTCCCACTTATGTGTGGCTATTATGCCAGTATGGAACAATTCGATTTTATTGACATTGATTCTTTTGAAAATAAAATAGCTGAATTTGTACCAGCTTCTTATGAGCCATATTATCGGGAATATATACAAATAGTAAGAAGGAAAAGAGCAGGAGAAAAATTTTCTGAGAAAGAGAGTCCATTTTATGCGCTTATGTTACAGCTCGCAAAAGAAAGAAAACTGAATATTTTAAATAGTCATGAAGTGAATTTAGGAAATGGCTATTTCTGGTTGTGGTGATTTTTGTTTTTTTGTTAGCGTCAATCATCTAAAATTTAAATTTTTTTATATTTTTGTAGAATGAATCATTGTCTGATGATTCGACGTAACTGAATCTTTTGTATTTGAAACTAGTAATAATTAAAATAATTCATTTAAATTCAAAAACTTATGTGGTTAATTGATTCGTCAATCGGGAGAAAGGTGATAATGTCTGTCACAGGTCTTTTTCTCGTTTTGTTTCTTATTTTTCACATGTCGATGAATGTTGTCGCTATTTTTTCGAGCGAAACATACAATGACATTTGTAATTTTTTAGGTGCAAATTGGTACGCACTAGCAGGTACGATGGTTCTGGCAGCGGGTGTCGTGTTGCACATTGTATTTGCATTTCTTCTTTCGTATCGCAATTACAAGGCTCGTCCAATTGGGTATTCTACTCAAAAGAATCAGAAAGAAGTTGAGGGTGCATCACAGAACATGCTTGTTTTGGGAATTATTGTTCTGATGGGATTGTGCATGCACTTGATTCATTTTTGGGCTAAGATGCAGTTGCAAGAGATTATAGGTGCTACTCCTGATTATGAAGGTCAATTTACTAATGGTGCAGAGTTGATAAGAATCACATTCTCAAATCCTTATGTTTGTTTGGCATATATAGGATGGTTTATAGCTATCTGGTTCCACTTGACACATGGTATTTGGAGCGCATTCCAATCAACAGGTTTGAACAACAAGGTTTGGTTCCCTCGTTTGAAAATGTGTGCTAACATATTCTCTACAATTATCGTATTAGGATTTACTGCAGTTGTTATTGCGGGTTATATCCATTCTTAATGTACTAATTAGAAAATAAGAAATATTATTATGGCTGAAATAAATTCTAAAATTCCAGAAGGTCCAGTAGCAGAAAAATGGACCAACTATAAAGCTCACCAAAAATTGGTGAATCCTGCTAACAAGCGTAAGTTGGATATCATCGTTGTAGGAACAGGTTTAGCTGGTGCTTCTGCTGCTTCAACGTTGGCAGAGATGGGCTTCAATATCCTTAATTTCTGTATCCAAGATTCTCCTCGTCGTGCTCACTCTATTGCAGCACAAGGAGGTATCAACGCAGCTAAGAATTATCAAAATGATGGAGACTCAGTTTACCGTCTTTTCTATGATACTGTAAAGGGTGGTGACTATCGTGCTCGCGAAGCTAATGTTTATCGTTTGGCTGAAGTCTCTGCTAATATCATCGACCAATGTGTAGCTCAGGGTGTTCCTTTCGCTCGTGAATACGGAGGTCTGTTGGCTAACCGTTCTTTCGGTGGTGCTCAGGTTTCTCGTACGTTCTACGCTAAGGGTCAAACAGGTCAACAATTGTTGTTGGGTGCTTACTCTTCTTTGAACCGTCAAATCAAAGCTGGTAAGGTGAAGAGCTTCAACCGTTATGAGATGCATGACATCGTTATGATTGATGGTCGTGCTCGCGGTATCATCGCAAAGAACTTGGTAACTGGTAAGTTTGAACGTTTCGCTGCTCATGCTGTAGTTTTGGCTACTGGTGGTTACGGAAATACTTATTTCTTGTCAACCAACGCTATGGGTTGTAACTGTTCAGCTGCTATCGCTGCATTCCGTAAGGGTGCTTACATGGCCAATCCTTCTTACGTTCAGATTCACCCTACTTGTATCCCAGTTCACGGTGACAAGCAATCTAAGTTGACTTTGATGTCTGAGTCATTGCGTAACGATGGTCGTATCTGGGTACCTAAGAACATTGAAGATGCAAAGAAATTACAACGTGGCGAAATAAAGGGATCTGATATCCCTGAAGAGGATCGTGATTACTACTTGGAGCGTCGTTACCCTGCATTCGGTAACTTGGTTCCTCGTGACGTTGCCTCTCGTGCCGCTAAAGAGCGTTGCGATCATGGATTCGGTGTTAACAATACAGGTTTGGCTGTATTCTTGGATTTCTCTGAGGCTATCAACCGCTTGGGTATCGACGTTGTTCGTCAACGTTATGGTAACTTGTTCGATATGTACGAAGAGATCACCGACGTGAATCCAGGTCAGTTCGCTAAAGAAATCAATGGTGTGAAATACTATAACCCAATGATGATCTTCCCTGCTATCCACTACACAATGGGTGGTTTGTGGGTTGATTATGAACTTCAAACTTCTGTCAAAGGTTTGTTCGCTATCGGTGAGTGTAACTTCTCCGATCACGGTGCTAACCGTTTGGGTGCATCCGCTTTGATGCAAGGTTTGGCTGATGGTTACTTCGTATTGCCTTACACTATTCAAAATTATTTGTCAGACCAAATTACTGTTCCTCGTTTCGATCCAAATAGCAAAGAGTTTATGGATGCTCAAGCTAAGTGCGAAAAAGAACAAGAGGCTCTCATCAAGATCAAAGGAAAACGTTCCGTTGATTCTATCCACAAAGAGTTGGGTCACATCATGTGGGAGTACGTTGGTATGGGTCGTACCAAGGAAAGTTTGGAAACTGCTTTGAAGAAATTGAAAGAATTACGTCAGGAATTCGAGAAAAACTTGTTTGTACCTGGTACAGTTGAAGAGGGTATGAACGTAGAGTTGGATAAAGCTTTCCATTTAAGAGATTTTATTATTATGGGTGAGTTGATCGCTCGTGATGCTTTGAGCCGTAATGAGAGCTGTGGTGGACACTTCCGTGAGGAGTACCAAACAGAAGAAGGTGAGGCTAAACGTGATGATGAGAACTACTTCTATGTAGGCTGCTGGAACTACCAAGGTAACGATGAAAAGGAACCTGAGTTGATCAAAGAGCCGCTTACTTATGAAGCTATTAAGGTTCAAACTCGTAACTATAAATCTTAACATTTAAAACAGTAAATCAAATGGCTACAGATAATACAATGAAAGTTAACTTGAAGGTTTGGCGTCAGGCCGACTCGAAAGCTAAAGGTGAGTTCAAATTATATGAAAATGTTGAAACGACACCTGATACTTCTTTTTTGGAAACATTGGATATCTTGAACGAGACTTTGGTCGAGAAAGGTGAAGAACCTATCGTCTTCGATCATGACTGTCGCGAGGGTATCTGCGGTATGTGTTCTTTGTTTATCAATGGACACCCTCATGGACCTGCTCAAGGTGCTACTACTTGCCAGCTCTATATGCGTCGCTTTAAAGATGGTGAAACAATCACTGTTGAACCATGGCGTTCTGCTGCGTTCCCTGTCATCAAAGACTTGATGGTAAACCGTAACGCATTCGACCAAATCCAACAGGCTGGTGGTTATGTTTCTTTCAACTGCGGTGGTGCTCAAGATGCTAACGCAATTCCTATCTCTAAGGTGGATGCTGACGAGGCAATGGACTCTGCTACTTGCATCGGTTGTGGTGCTTGTGTCGCTGCTTGTAAGAACGGTTCAGCTATGTTGTTCGTTTCTGCTAAGGTTTCTCAATTCGCCCTCCTTCCTCAAGGTCGTGTAGAGGCTGTTAAACGTGTGAAATCTATGGTAGCTAAGATGGATGAACTTGGATTCGGTAACTGTACAAACACTCGTGCTTGTGAGGCTGAATGTCCTAAGTGTATCTCTATTAGCAATATCGCTCGTATGAACCGTGAGTTCATCTGTGCTAAGTTTAAAGATTAATCTTTTTACTGAGTATATGTCGAAGAGGGTGTATCCGCTGGATATGCCCTCTTTCTCTTCATTTTGAGACGCTTTTTAAATCTGATTATGTATACAAAAAAAACACTTATCTTCATCTTTTTGACACTCTTCCTTTTCGGGTGTTCATTCAAACGTACTATAACTACTTACGAGAATCCTTCCTTATTGGACAAGGTATGGGGCGTGGTCTCTATTCAAGGTGTTAAGATTGAATATAAGAATCAATCGGATGTTCTCTTCTTTACCTTTTCCAACGATAGAAAAGTGCATGGATTCGCTGGTTGCAATAGCTATGAGGGCAACTTCTCTGCCGATGAGGATAAGATGACCATTCAACAAGTGGCAATTACCAAGAAAGCATGTCCTGAGTCTCAACTGGAGAAACAGTTTCTAAAGGGATTAGCTCAAATAACCAAGTTTTATGTTCGCAACAAAACGCTGAAATTTTTCGATGAAAGCGGGAAAGAGATCTTTCATTGTGTTTTGGTCGAAGAAGAAAAATTACCATAACTGCTTGTTTTTTCCTAATTTTGCACGCTGAAAAACTAACCGACGAAAATTTAAACGTAGACAATGGAATCTTTGATTAGTCGTTTTTTACGATATGTTTCGATTGAAACAACTTCTGATGAGTCTCAAAAGAAGTCGCCAACTTCCGACGGACAATTTGCTTTGGCTAATATGCTGAAGGATGAACTGAAAGCTTTAGGTGCCGAATATGTCATTGTAGATAATAATGGTTATCTTACAGCCACCATTCCTGCCACCACTGAAAAACAGATTCCTACAATTGGATTTATTGCACATCTGGATACAAGTCCTGATGCGTCTGGTAAGAATGTAAAACCAAGATGTGTCGTCTTTGATGGACAAGATATCATTTTAAACCAAGAGAAGAACATTGTTCTATCACCAGAGCAATTCCCAGAAATGAACCGATATAAAGGTCAGGAGTTGATCGTGACGGATGGTACTACGCTATTAGGTGCTGATGACAAGGCTGGTATAGCAGAGATTATGACCATGGCTGAGTATTTTTTAACGCATCCATCGGAAGAACATGGTAAGATTCGAATTGCCTTTACGCCGGATGAAGAGATAGGTCGTGGAGCTGATCTCCTGAACATTGAGTCTTTTGGCGCCGATTGGGCCTACACCATTGATGGTGGTGAAATTGGTGAATTAGAATACGAGAACTTTAATGCGGCTTCTGCCGAACTACTTATCTATGGTAGGGGTATTCATCCTGGATATGCAAAGGGAAAGATGATCAATGCCTCTCGTGTGGCTTGTGAGTTCGTCTCTATGTTACCTTCTCATGAAATTCCTGAAATGACCGGTGGATACGAAGGTTTTTTTCATCTGACAAGTATGGAGGGTTCTGTCGAAGAATCAAAGATGAAGTTCATCATCCGTGATCATGATTGGATGAAGTTTCAGGAGAAGAAAGAGGTGATGAGACGCGTGGTGGATTCTCTGACAAAGAAATACCCTGGTATCAAGATGGAACTGACCATTAAGGATCAATATAGAAACATGATTGAAAAGATTAAACCTGTGATGCATGTGATTGATTTGGCTAAACGTGCGATGGAGACGTGTGATGTGACACCTGTTGTGCGTGCCATCCGTGGAGGTACGGACGGAGCGAACCTTTCATTCAAAGGGTTGCCTTGCCCTAATTTGTTTGCGGGTGGTCTCAATTTCCATGGTTGCTATGAGTTTGTTCCCATCCCATCCATGCGTAAGGCGGTTGAGATTCTAGTTGCTATTTGCAAGTTAGAGGCAAGTTCTCACTGATTTTTTCACATAAGTCTTTCAATACTCGATAAGCAATATGATTGCCGAAGGTGGCAGGCATATATGAGATGGTGCCTACCGTTGAGACTTTGTTTTGTTCATTGTCGATTAATAAAACGGCGTTTTCATCGGCTAATTCAGAACTGAACACACAAGGGAATCCCTTCCGTATGCCCAATTTGGAAAGACGTTTCCTGACGGCTTTCGCCAATGCGCAGTTGTAGGATTTGGAGATGTCGGCGATATGAATCTGTGTGATATCTTTCTTCGCTCCAGCTCCCATCGACGAGATGAGGGGGATGTGACGTTCGAGGGTGAGTTGAATTAAGAATACCTTCGGACTTAAGGTGTCGATGGCATCCACGACGTAATCAAAGTGATTGGAATCGAGTATTTCGGCGGTTCTTTCATCTTTCATAAATTCGGTGAAAGCGTGAATTTTTAAATTGGGATTGATATCTTTCAGCCGGGCTTTCAGAATCTCTGTTTTTGCCTTCCCGATGGTGGAGTGCAGTGCAACAAGTTGTCTGTTGATGTTGCTCTCGTTGACAGTGTCAGCGTCCACAATCGTTATCTCACCCACACCCGCACGTACGATCATCTCGGCAGCATAAGCACCC
Source organism: uncultured Bacteroidales bacterium (assembly GCA_902784425.1). GTDB lineage: Bacteria > Bacteroidota > Bacteroidia > Bacteroidales > Paludibacteraceae > UBA1181. The sequence goes on along the minus strand of CACZUS010000030.1, from coordinate 13,003 downwards.
ACACCACCTACACCCACGACCAATACGTGCTTTTGTGACAACTCCTGCATCACTTTTTCTCCAATCAAAAGTTCAGTTCTCTCTTTCCAACTCATAATCGAATTTATTTTTGTTGCAAAGATAATTATAAACTGTTCAACTGCTGAAAAATAAAAATGATTTATTAATTTTGTAGATTACAAGTAAAAGCGAAAAAATTGTAGTATGAACGTACAGGTAATTAACAAATCAAAACATGCGTTGCCGTCGTATGCAACGTCACAATCAGCAGGAGTGGATTTGCGTGCTAATATTGAAGAGCCCATTGTCATCAAGCCATTGGAGCGTGTATTGGTTCCAACTGGTATTTACATGGCATTGCCAAAGGGTTATGAAGCACAGATTCGTCCGCGTAGTGGGTTGGCTGCAAAACATGGCATTACAATTTTGAACACACCGGGTACCATTGATGCAGATTATCGTGGCGAGATTAAGGTGATTCTTGTTAATTTATCGAACGAGCCGTTTACAATTGAAGATGGTGAGAGAGTTTGTCAAATGGTGATAGCTCGACATGAACAAGTGACATGGCAGCAGGTGGATGTATTGGAAGAGACAGACAGAGGAGCAGGCGGTTTTGGACATACGGGCAAAAAGTGATAGAAAGAAGATTGTGAGTGCTTTGTTGAGAAATAGAATTTTGCTGTTGGGATTCATCCTTTTGATGCAATCCGGAGTTGCTGTTTTTGCCAAAAAACAGCGTAACCAATCAGCCACAGCGGAACAGACGCAAGAGGTGGTATTGTCGGACAAAGACGAGTTTAAGTTTAAATACTTCTATATGGAGGCTCTTCGAAACAAGGAGTCGGGTGATTTTGCCTCTGCAGCGGATAATCTCTACCGATGTCATCTGATTCATCCGAAGAGTGCTGTGATCTTTTTTGAGTTAGCTTCTCTTAGTTCGATGCAAGGACTAAACTCTGTGGCTATGTCATACGCGCAAAGAGCGGTGTCATTAAATCCGACGAATGTTCGATATAAGCGTGCATTGGCAGATTTGGCGAACCGAAACGATGAAGATGAAATGGCCATATCTCTCTATGAGGAGTTGCTGAAGATTGATTCGGATCATGCGAAATCCTATTATGTTCAGTTGGTTTCATTGTATCGTTCCACCAAGCAGTTTGATAAGGCATGTTATGCTTTGGATAAATATGCTGAACTGACAAAGCCGTCGCGTGCCATTGTTGAAGAGAAATTTGCCATGTATCTTCGCGCTGATGATAAGAAAAAGGCATTTGAACAAGTAGACCGAATGATAGAAGCCTATCCAGAGGAATTCGGGTATGTCTCATATAAAGCTGAAATGTATTGTATGTTGGAAGATACTGCTTCTGCAGATAAAACATACCAGCAGGCCTTTAAGAAACATCCGCATAATCCCGTTTTGCAATATACGTATGCTCGTTATTTGCATTCAATAAATCGAAAACAAGAGGCGGTTGACTTCTATATGAAGACAATTCAGAACCCTGAGGTGACGTATGATGTCCGTGCAGGTGCCACCCTTGCTGCTACCTCGGATTCTGTCACTATTCTGCAAGACTCGGTGTATGATCAGTTTATGAAAGATTATCCGACGGAGTACATTCCTTTCCTTGCCAAAGGTTCTTCCATGTTTATGAAGAAAGACTCTTCTGGATATGTCTATTTTATCAAGTCGTTGGATAACAACCCTGCGCAAGAGGATACTTGGCAACTTGTGACAACCTATTTCTCAGAACATAAGATGGTGGATAGTACGGAGTTTTATTGCAAAAAAGCGATAGAAAACTTCCCGAATAATTCTGATTTCCACTACCTTCTTGGATTTGCTTATAAGTCACAAAAGAAGGACACCTCCATGGCGCTTTCAGAATGGCGAAAATCGGTTGATATCTTACTTAACAAGGATAATCTGGTCACAGCCTCTGTCATTGAAGGTATGATTGCTGACTATTACTTCGAACAGAAACAAAGCGAAAAGGCTTTTGAAATGTATGAAGTGGCATTGAAACATAATCCTTCGAACGTTATGGCTCTTAATAACTACGCTTACTACTTATGCGTGGAGAATAAAGATTTGGCAAAGGCCGATCGTATGAGTAGCAAGACGATAAAGTCTGACCCGAACAATGCGACTTTCCTTGATACATACGCATGGATCTGTTTCAAGCAGGGTGAGTATGTGATGGCTTCGCTATATATCAGTCAGGCATACAATCATGGTGGTGATTCCAATCCGGAATTGTTAGAACATTATGGTGACATTTTGTTTAAATCGGGAGAGAGCAAGGAGTCATACCTATCGATGTGGAAGAAAGCGTTATCGTTGAGAGAAGCTTCTGAAGAGCCTTATGAAGGATTGGAGAAACTAAGGTTGAAAGTAAAAACGGAGACGTATGTTGAATAAAGTGATTAAGTATAGTATTTGCATTTTTGCACTCTCTCTTCTTGCAGTTTCGTGCAGGACACATAAGAATGTGGCGAGTGAGAAGACGGAGATTTATAAAATGCCGTATGAAACTTTTTCATCAAAAACATCTTTCTCCTTCTCCATGGATGGCGTTCATTCTGTTTCGTTTGGAGGCCAGGTAAGGATTAAAAAAGATAGTGTTATTTTCTTCTCTATTCAGCCAATAGCTGGTGTGGAGGTGGCAAGGGCAGTTATAGACACGTCGGGTGTGCTGTTGGTGGATCGAATGAATAAGCGATATTTCTCCACTTCCTTTGCCGAGATGAAAACAGAATTCGGATTTGATGTTAACTATCATTCCATTCAAGCAGTCCTTTCTAATGTCCCTTTCGCTTATGAAAAAAACAGGGATGCTTATGAAAAGGATTTTACTAAAACTGAGATTCCGGGAAACAAGATACTACTCCAACGCGTGTACGATGGATTGTCGCAAGAGTTTGTTGTCGATTCGTTGTTACAATCGGGTACGATTTTGAGTGAGATGGGGGATATAAAATGGAATTATATGGATTTTTCCACTTTCGTTGGTGGTCGTAGATTTCCGATGAAAACGGAGATTATGTTGAAGTCCAATCATAGGGATCAATCCTCTAATCAGCGATTGTCGTTCTTCAGTTTGTCCCTTTCTCACAGAAAGATTGAGACGAACGTTTCGATGAATTTCAATTATAAGGTGCCGGATTCATACCAAAAGATTTCTTCGGAAGAGATTGTTGAACTCTATTTTAAAAATAAGTAGGCTTGAGGTTTTGTAAATACATATTGACACTTTTCCTTGTCGTGGGACTTGCCTTTGTGCAAGTGCCTGGTGTCTCTTTACTATACGCCCAGACAAAGAAACCTCAAACAACAAATACTCAGAAAAAGTCAACATCGACTCAGAAATCCGCACAAAAAACGGCTCAGAAACCTGCTCAGAAGACGCCTCAGAAATCCACTCAAACCTCTTCCAAAAAGAGAAACGATGAGATAAACTCGTTAAAGAATAAACAGAATCAGATTAAAAATCAGATTAATAAAACAGACCAAAAACTTTCTGATACGCGTAAGAGCACGAAACAATCCCTTGCCGAATTGGAGCGTTTGAATGCGGATATTGAATATCGTGATAATCTGATTAAACGTCGTTCTTCTGAGATAGAGCAGATCAATGGACAGATTGACTCGTTGGATGTGAGTGTGCGAAATCTTTCGCAGCAATATGATCAGATGCGTAAGAAATTCATGGATATGATCTATTACGCATACATGACCAAGAATAAGCAAAACATGATGCTCTACGTTCTTTCGAGTGATAATTTTCAGGAGGGCTATCGTCGATACCAGTATCTCTCTAGTTTGGCTGAAATGAGAAAAGAACAATCCATCGAATTGGCTGCAACCAGAAAGAATCTACAGTCTCAACGTGATAAGATGAATTTGTTGAGGGCTAAGACGGAGGAACTCTTGAAGAAACAGGAGCAGGAGAAGATCTATTCGGTGGATCAAAAACAGAAACAAAATAGGTTGGTGGAGTCACTTCGTACACGAGAGAAAGAGTTGAAGCAAGAGTTGAGAAATCAACAGGTGGCAGCCGACAACCTTAATCGTAAAATTCAGGATGTGATTGCCAAACAGGCAGCTGCCGAAGCTGCAAGAAAGAAGCAGCAACAACAGCAACAACAAAAGAAAAACACTGCAACGAACAACGCCCAGAAGAGTAATCTACAGAAAACCACTCCGACAAACGTCAGCAAAAGCTCTGATTATGTTATGTCTAGTGAAGAAAAAATTATAGCTGGTGGATTTTCAAAAAACAAAGGTTTGTTGATGTGGCCCGTAAAGGGAACAATAACGGGACGTTTTGGTTCGCAACCTCATCCTGTATTAAAGGATGTGACAATCAATAACAAAGGCATCTATATCTCGGCTACACCCGAATCTAAGGCGATGGCTGTATACGACGGTGTTGTCTCTCAATGTTTCACTGTTCCTGGCGGTAACAATGCGGTGATCGTCCGACATGGTAAGTATTTGACGGTTTATGCTAATTTGACACAGATCTATGTGAAAAATGGTGATAAAATAAAAAGAAACACTCCAATTGGTAAGATTTATAAAGAGGCAGATACGAATAAAGCCACTTTGTTCTTCCAAGTGTGGGAAGAGAAGACACTTCTCAACCCACAATTGTGGTTACATAAATAAAAAAGAAAAATTTAATACTATTGAAATATGGAAAACGAAACAAGAAAGGAGATTGATCTAATCGACGCATTGCGTGATTTGGGTATTGGTATCTGGAACCTGATAAAGAAAGCTGTATATGGCATTGGTTGGGTCGTCCGTCTGATTTATCAGGAGAAGTTCATTATTCTACCCATCGTTATATTGGGTGTTTGTTTAGGAATCTATCTAAACAGACAAAGAGTTTATAGAGCAGAGGTGGAATTGAAATTCAATTGCCACGACTCTTATTTCTATAAGAATATGATCGACCCGTTATATAATCAGTGTAAATATCGTGATATTAATACCATTGCTTCTGACTTTGGTTTGGATGCGAAAAAAGCAGAAAAGATTGTTAATATCCAATCATTTTTCTATGTAGATGTATTGTCTGATGGTACTCCTGATTATATCGACTATAAAGGTGTTTTCAACTCATCGGATACGACGGATATCATCATGTCAGACCGTCTTCGCTTGTTAGTAGATTGTAAAGACACTTCCATGTTCTCTAAGATGGACGAGATGTTCCTCTATTTCTTCTCTCAAAACCCTCAAATCGTAAAGGAGAACACACTGAGAAGAAAACAATTGGATGAAAAAATCACGGCGACTTCTAATGAGATTATGATGTTGGATAGTTTGCGTAAACGTGAATATTTTATTCGTAAGCGTGATGTTCAGTTGTCTACAGATAAAATGGTGTTGGTAGAGCGTGAGATGAAGCTTTACCACAATGAAATCTTGAGTTTGGAGAACTTGAAACAGCAACTAGTGTGGGAACGTGATGTGTTTGAGAATGGTGTTAGTTTCTCAAGTCGTTTCGATGCGAATCCTCATCCGATCAACGGAAAAATTAAGACCGGTTTATTCTTTGGTTTTGTCTTCCTCATATTGGGTGTTGGTATAGCCCTTATTAAAGTCAACAGAAAGAATATCTTGGCATTCTTACGAAAGGATCTTTAGTGATGAAAAGGTATCGTTGGGGAATCATTGGTACTGGGCATATTGCCGGACAGTTTGCTGAAGGACTTCGAATTCTTCAAAAAGCGCAGTTGTATGCTGTGGCATCCCGTTCGGAAGAGAAAGCGGCGGGTTTTGCTAAGCAATACGCTTTTGAGAGAAGTTACGGTTCTTATCAGGAACTGCTCAATGATCCATTGGTGGATATTGTTTACATTGCCACTCCCAACCACCTACATAGTTCGTTGACATTAGAAGCTTTGGCAGCGAAAAAAGCAGTGGTGTGTGAAAAACCATTGGGCTTGTCTCCTGCTGAAGTTCAACAGATGAACCAAGCATCAGAATCTAACCATTGTTTTCTGATGGAGGCTATGTGGACAGCCTTTTTGCCCTCTATGAGGATACTTCGGGAAAGAATTCAACAGAATGAGATTGGAGAACCATTGCTGTTAAAGGCAGAGTTTGGAATCCATCCTCCATATGATTCCCAAAGCCGATTGTTCAATCCTGCAATGGGAGGGGGCTCTGTTTATGATATTGGTATATATCCTCTCTTTTTGTTTCATTATCTGTTGGGTACGCCAGTAAGCGTCTCTTCAGAGATATCACTTGCTCCTACAGGAGTGGACATGACGGCCGTCATGACGTTGCGCAGTCAGTCGGGTTGCATCGCCTCTTTGCTCTCTTCCTTCGCTTGCGATTTGAAATCAGATGCAGTGATTGTGGGGGAGAAGGGGTCTCTCCGGTTGGACCGAATGTTTCATATGCCAACTCATTTATACCGACAATTGAGAGGAGAACAGAAAGAGACGGAGGTTCCAATAGATTATATAGGTAATGGATACAATTATGAGGCGGAAGAGGCTATGAGATGTTTGGATGAAGGTAAGATAGAGAGTGAGATATATTCTCATGCTTTTTCGTATGAGTTGTCGAACACTATCTCGAAGGTTCTGAAGAAAAAGAGTTAATAATAAATAATACGTTAGGTAAGTGGCACTGAATTATATATGGGTTTTCTTCTTCCTCGCATCAATGATTGTTGCGGGAGTGCAGTTTTTCCTTTTGGGGGATTATGGTGTGTTTGAAAGAATTGTCTCCAGCACATTTGAAATGTCCAAGTTTGCTGTGATGGATATAGCGCTTCCTTTAGGAGGTGTGATGATTCTGTGGTTAGGATTGTTGAATATTGGAGAACGAGCAGGCGCCATTAACTTCCTTTCTCGCATCATTGCACCGTTTTTCTCTAAACTGTTTCCAGAAATCCCTGCTGGTCATCCTGCAAATGGTCATCTTGTGATGAATTTTGCGGCCAATATGTTAGGACTTGATAATGCTGCCACCCCCATTGGACTAAAGGCAATGAATAGTCTGCAGGAACTGAACCCGCAAAAAGATGTGGCATCCAATGCCCAGATTATGTTTCTTGCCTTGAATACATCGGGATTAACCATTATCCCAGTTACCATTATGGCACAGCGATCCATCATGGGTGCGGCCAATCCAACAGATATCTTTATCCCATTGCTTATCTCCACCTTTTTCTCAACGATTACTGCGATATTGTATGTGGGTATTCGTCAGAAACTGAATATATGGAATGCTGTGGTATTGGGGTGCATTCTTGGTTTGGTTATCTTTATTATAGGTTTGGTTTATGCCTTTTCGTTATTGGATACCGAAACTGCTTCTACGGTTTCAAAGGTGGGTGGCAACTTCTTACTTTTCGCCGTCATTATGATATTTGTGGCAGTGGGGGCGTATAAGCGAATAAACGTTTATGAAGCCTTTGTTGATGGGGCTAAATCGGGGTTTGAAACAGCTATTAAGATACTTCCATATCTGGTGGGTATGCTGGTAGCTATCGGTGTGTTCCGTGCTTCTGGTGCCATGGATTTGATGGTAAGTGGGTTGCAACACCTCTTTTCCTTCATCTTCACGGATGTGCGTTTTGTAGACTCTCTCCCTACTGCATTAATGAAACCTTTAAGTGGTAGCGGTGCTAAGGGTATGATGGTTGAGGCTATGAAAACATACGGAGCCGACTCTTTCACAGGACGCTTATCATGTATGTTCCAAGGATCTGCCGATACTACATTCTACATCATTGCACTCTATTTTGGTTCTGTCGGAATCAAAAAAACAAGATATGCAGTAACCGCTGGATTGGTTGCCGATCTGGGTGGTATTATCGCTGCTATCCTTGTGGCTTATTGTTTCTTTGGATGACGATATAAGGTGAGTTCCTATTTAATCATGAATCAAAATCTTTCAGGATAGTTTTATTGAACCCACCATAAAAAGGATATAACAGTATGGCACTTCATTACCTACAGGTAGAAAACTTAACAAAATCATTCGGTGATAACTTTCTTTTCAAAGGAATCTCATTCGGCCTTTTCGAAGGTCAGCGTGTTGCCCTTATCGCTCGAAATGGAGCAGGGAAATCAACCTTACTCAATATCATAGCAGGAAAAGAATCTTATGACGAGGGAAAGATAACCTTCCGAAACGATATCCGCGTCGGTATCCTTCCTCAGGATCCTAAATTTGATGCAGGGAAGACTATCCTTCAGATTTGCACTGAATCGGAACACGAGATTCAGATGAAGCAAATGCTCGGCAAACTGAAAATTACCGATTTAAACCTGAAAACAGAGGTGCTTTCTGGCGGACAGGTGAAACGAATCGCTTTGGCTCAGGTCTTAGCTTCACAACCCGAACTGCTGATTCTCGACGAGCCCACCAACCACCTCGACCTCGACATGGTGGAATGGTTGGAGGATTACCTGCGAAAATCACGCATGGCTCTCTTGATGGTCACACACGACAGATATTTCCTCGACCGTGTTTGCAGCGACATCCTCGAATTGGATCAAGAGCAACTCTTCTCCTACAAAGGAAACTACTCCTACTTCCTCGAAAAAAAACAGGAACGCCAGGATGTGCAAAATGCCGAACTTGCCCGTGCCAACAACCTATTCAGAAAAGAACTGGACTGGATGAGACGACAACCGCAAGCTCGCGCCGGAAAGGCTCAATACAGAATCGATGCGTTTCATGAACTGGAAAAGAAGGTGAAAGCTCGTCGTGAATCTGGTACCGTACAATTAGACGTGAAGGCAAGCTATATCGGAAGCAAAATATTCGAGGCTCAATATGTCTCTAAAAGTTATGGCGACCTCAAAATACTGGACAACTTCTATTACAATTTTAGTCGATATGAAAAATTAGGTATCGTCGGAAACAATGGAACGGGGAAATCCACTTTTGTAAAGATGCTGGTTGGGGAGGAAAAACCAGATAGTGGTAGCTTTGACATCGGTGAAACCGTCAATTTTGGATATTACAGTCAGACGGGTATGAAGTTTGACGAGGGCATGAAGGTGATCGATGCCGTGAAGCAATATGCCGAAATGATTCACTTAGGAGATGGACGCAAACTGAGTGCATCTCAATTCTTGCAATATTTTCTATTTACACCTGAAACCCAACAGAAATATATCGCTAAACTGAGTGGAGGCGAACGCAGACGACTCTACCTCTGTACGGTATTGATGAAAAGTCCCAACTTTTTGGTGCTCGACGAGCCCACCAACGATCTGGATATCGTCACCCTGAACGTGTTGGAAGAGTATCTGCAATCGTTTAAAGGATGCGTCATTGTCATCTCGCACGACCGTTATTTCATGGACAAGGTGGTGGATCATCTGTTTGTCTTTCATGGGAATGCTGTCATTCAGGATTTCCCTGGCAACTACACCAGTTACCGCGAGTGGAGAGAGATGAAAGCCTATTTCGAACAACAAGAAAAAGAGACTCAGCAGAAACCAAAAAACAACGTTTCCACCGAGAAACCAGAGAAGGAAAGACCACGCAGAATGAGTTTCAAAGAGAAGAAAGAATTCGAAGACTTGACCACCGAGATAGCACAACTGGAGGAGGAAAAGAAAGCCCTTGAGGAAGCCCTTTCCTCTGGCGCACTGCAGGGCGACGAACTACTTCAAAAATCCAACCGAATAGGTGAGGTGATGGCGACATTGGAAGAGAAAGAGATGCGATGGTTAGAATTAAGTGAACTGGCATAAAACAACAATACAATGAAAAAAATAGATTTAGAGGAACTTATTCCGGGAGGGGAGAAATATGAGTCAAGTCGACCTCTGATGCCTACCGACATTCGTTTTATCAATGATTATTATATCCTAATTTTTTCCGATGGATTCGGTATTTATCACAGAAATAATATTCAATATCACAAATACTATAAATTCGATGAATTGGATATAATAGATAATGTAAATAAAAATTGTAGGTATGCTTTCCTGAATGAAAAAACTCTTTTTCGAAATCCTCAATATATATCCTCTACATACGAAGATTCCACTATTGTATTATCTCTTCACGATAATAAGCACAGACGACTTCTCAAGATAATTTATAATGCAAAAAAATCGAAGATAAAATCTTGCGAACTATTTAAATCTGAATTCAATGATACTGCCATAGTTAATGAGACAGGTGACATAGCCTATTCATCGCTTAATTCGATATTTGTACAACTTCATGACAATACCACTAAAAAACTTTTCAGTCCCAGCTATACCAAATGTATAGAACTGCCTTCAAGGAACGAATTTGGAATTGAAAAGCTGTTGTATTGGTCACCCGACAACCAAAAGATTGTCTTTTACCTAGTTGACGATAGAGAGGTGAACACATATCCCATCGTTAAACTACCCAAAATCAAAGCAATAACAGATGTATATGTTGATTCTATAAAATATCCAAAGACAGGTGAGAAAGGCGAAGAGGTCACCGTTGGAATCGTCGATATAAATACAAAAAAATGCGTTTTCATCGACTGTAAGCATGATCCGAATATTCCTCTTGCGAAACGAAATATCTGTCATGACAATTCCTACCTAACCAGCATAACATGGTCGCCTGATTCCAAGTACATTTATCTATGTGAGTTAGAAAGAAGTCAGAAGTATTATCAAGCAAAGAGATATGCTGCAGAAACAGGAGAATTTGATGAATTTCTGTTCGATGAAGAATCTCCAACCTATGTTGAACCGGAACGTCCGTTTCATTTCATCAACAACGATTTATTTGTCTTTCTATCACAACGGACAGGTCACAACCATATATACAGTTTCAACGTCAAGACAAAAGAGACAAAAGCGATCACTGCTGGCGACTGGGATGTTTTCTCTATTTGTCATATCCAAAACAATACGATTATTTACAGTAGCAATCAACTAAATGAAATAGGTAAAAACGTATTCTCCAAAGACATAGAGACGCTTGAGCAGGTGCTATTAACACCCGAGCAGGGAACTCACGAATTCATCCACGATGACAAGTCAGATCTGTGGGTGGATTTTTACTCCAGTCACCTCACGCCATGGACAATAAACTTCAACGGACAAATATTTTCTCCGTATCACCGAAAAATACGGAAAAGTTTTCCCTATAAAAGTGATATTGGAACAATCGAGCTAAACAACGATACCCTCTACTATAAGGCTGTCTATCCACAAAAAATAGCAGGAAAGAAAAAATTGCCAATCGTCTTCTATGTATATGGAGGTCCGCATGTTCAATTAATAAATGATCAGTGGGGGACTAGCACCAAGGGATTTGAGGAGATGATGGCACAAGAAGGATATTTTGTGTTTATGATCGACCCTCATGGCTCAGCCCATCGAGGAAAGGCATTCGAAGAAAAAATATATCAAAATATTAACCAGCCCCAAATAGCGGATTACGACGATGTGCTTGATTGGTTACTAAAGGAAAGTCCGTATAAAGAGCATCTTAATCCACAGAAGATGGCCATCTATGGATGGAGTTTCGGCGGATACATGACACTCTCTATGCTATTGAACAGTCGTCATACATTTCAGATAGGAGTTGCAGGAGGAGCCGTAGTAGATTGGCGCTTGTATGAAATAATGTACACCGAACGGTATATGGGCATTAGAAATATTAAAGACAAAGAGACAGAATCCATCTACGAGAAATTTGACATCAAACAACAGATCCACCGTCTGAAAACCCCATTGTATCTCATACACTGTGACAATGACCCCATCGTTTTGTGGCAACACACATTGTCGCTATTAGACAAAATTAATTCAATAGGCAACCTCTGCACGCTGGTTGATTACTACGTATTCCCCGGACACGAACACAATGTACGAGGAAGAGAACGTGTCGCCTTGATGGCGAAGGTGAAGGGGGTGATTGAGAGGTATGTATAAAAGAGGATTGTACGATCATTTGTATACACACCGTGCCTGTGATATACCACCCCTTTGGGGTTGGCGGCATCACGTTGTGGGTCGGATGGGTGGTACATTGTACCAAAATTTTATCGAAAAAAATTATATTTGTACAATCAACAATTTAATACATGACAAAGAAACTCCTCATCTTGCTCCTTTTGTGCGTCACGTGCACCCTGCATGCCGCCAACTACCTCACCTTCACGGCGGAGGCGGATAGTTCAGCGTTCGGCATCCATAGCGAATGGGGAAACGACCCCGACGTGCAATGCTCCTTGGATGGAGGAAAGACATGGACAAAACTCATAAACGACTCACTTATTCCCCTGCCCAAGAAGAAGAAAGCCTTGCTGAGAGGATATAACCCGCAAGGAATATCAAGGGACTACGGCGAGGTCACCCGCTTCGTCATGACTGGCCGCATCGCCGCCAGTGGTAGTGTGATGAGCTTGATTGACAATGTGGGCAAAAGCGTGGTCATACCCAATGATGATTGTTTTCGAGAATTATTTAGGGGGTGCGTCAGCCTGACGAAGGCACCAAAGCTGCCTGCCATACATTTGACACACCGATGCTATGAATCAATGTTCCAAGCATGCGAATGACCAAGAGAAACTATGCAGGCATGTTTGCAGGCTGTAAGAGTCTAAAGAAGGCACCTAAACTGCCCGCCACCTATTTGGGATGGGAGGCAGGAATGTTAGGAGGTGTTTACGGTGGCATGTTTGCAGGATGTACCAGCCTGACAAAAGCGCCAAAACTTCCGGCAACCACATTAAATTCATTTTGTTATGCGCAGATGTTCGAGAAATGCACCAGTCTGACGCAAGCGCCCGAGTTGCCCGCCAAACAATTAGCGTGGGGGTGTTACGACGGAATGTTTAGAGGTTGTACAGGACTAACACAGACAGCGAGATTACCTGAAAACGTCAGTTATCAATCCGCCTTCACAAACATGTACGAAGAATGCGACAGTCTTCATCAATCGTCCCCTCTACGAGACAAGACGTCAAAAAGGGAAGACACATCCGATAGCACATACACC
>CACZUS010000029.1 GCA_902784425.1 uncultured Bacteroidales bacterium | reverse complement strand
CCGCCTATGACTCAATTCAATCATCGTTTTGTTCTTCTTTGTATGTGGATTCAAGAAATCGTTATTGGTTAGGTTCCATTAACCAACTCGTGGTGTATGATGAGTCAGGACATCCATTGTCCTCTTTTGATGAGCAACATGATCATTGCCGACCTGTCACTAATGTGTTGCCGATAGACGGAGACCGAATTGTTGTGACCTTTATGGGCGACAACCTATGGATTTTCTCAAAAGGAGATTTGTCTCAGAAAATCTCCCTCCCGTTGCCTTTTAAGAGTGTCTCTAAAATGATTCAGGCGAAAAATGGTCGTTTCTGGTTTGCCACTGACGGCGATGGCTTGTGGTATGCGGATTCGTTAACAATCGGAACAACTTTTAAATCTGTTGTGCCCTATAATGAAACGGCTGATAACATAAAAAAGATTTATGGATTGGTGGAAGGTAATGATGGCTCTATCTGGATTGGTACTCACAATACAGGTCTGTGGAGAGTTCATCCAAATGATGATTATAATATTATTTTTTCTGGTGATTTTGGTTTCCCTCCGTATATGTGCACCTCTTTCTCGGAAGATGAAGAGGGCAATTTGTTGGTGGGAACGGATGGAAATGGGCTCTATTCGGTTTCCCCTGATTTGCGTCATATAAGACATTATGAGTTTAAAAACAATAATGTTACGGGTATCTGCTTAGCGCAAAATAATGTATTGGTGTCCACTTGGGGTGGGGGAATTCAATCCTTGAATTTAAAGACAGGAATATCTTCGGAAATCTCGTATGATACAATTCATCATCCAACGAATATCTTTTTCTATGTTTCTAAATCTAAAGATGGAACGATTTGGGGAAGTGCGGCTAATGATAATCTGTATATGAAACGTCCGTCGGAGATGTGGAAGAAATTGACGTTGCAAGATGATTCCGTAAAGGGTTTGAGTAGTCGATGGAATGTTCGTACATATCAAGGGAAGGACTCTTGCATGTGGATATTGGCTACCAATATGCTTTGGCAATATGATGGGAATCGCGTAAGAGCCATTCGTCCTGAACTGTTTGGAGAGCGATCTCATTCGCCATATTCCATTTTTGATGCGGATTCTGATCCAGAGGGGAATCTGTATGTCTCTACAAACCGAGGTGTTTTACGTTATTCTGCGGATGGAATGCGTCTTGATACATTGTCGTTTCTACCAGAGGATTATTATCGTGTCATAAAATGTGGAGATCAGGGACGTTTTTGGTTGGCCTCCTATGGTACAATTCTCTCTTTTGATTCAAAAGAGAAGGATGTGGATTATCTTCCTGGCGAATTTCGTGATTTATTTTACATAAAATCAGGATACAAGGATTCTAAGGGAAGGATTTGCTTAGGTACATCTTCGGGTTTTTATATGATTAATCCGATGAAGATGTTTCCCGACACTGCAATTCAGTCTCTTTCATTTTCCAATCTTTATATAGCAAGGAAAAAAGTTCAACCCGGGACGTCTGTACTGAAAGAGGGTGCAATGTCGGACTTGAAAGAAATAGAATTGCCATATGATATGAATGATATTGAAATTGATATCGATGTATTGGATTATGCAAAATATAACAAAGTTCAACTGCGGTATCGAGTGCTCGGATTACAAGATGAATGGCTTCCTTTGAATGATGTTCGTACGCTTTCGTTCAATTATATTCCTACGGGGACATATACCTTGGAGGTGGAAGCCTATCGTTCGAATATGAATTGTGATTATCCAAGTATCTCGATAGATATACGAGTTTTGCCACCTTGGTGGAGAACGTGGTGGTTTCGATCGATTATCTTGCTTCTCTTCTTTATCGGATTGTCCATCTATATCAGAAAGAGAACGCTTCAATTAAAACAAGAAAAGATACGGTTGAAACAAGAGATGGAGCAGCAAACGAAGATGTTGAATCAGACAATGAATGAACGTAAGAAGTTGATTAACGTATTGTCTCATGATTTAAATAATCCATTGTTTTCTGTTATTGGTAAAGGAAATGAAGAGATGACGCATTTGACGCACGACGAGGTGGTGGAGATGATTGAAGACAAATCGGTTTGGGAGGAGAACACCGTGTTGATTGTTGATAAGGATGAAAAGACGCAGACGAAGATAAAGAATATGTTGAGTGATTATTTCCATGTGATTGTTGCATCGGATGGAGAGGAGGCTGTGAAGATTGCTGATTTACAGTTGCCTGATATCATTGTGAGTGATATGGATCAGATGGAATTGAGTGTGGCAGAGATGTCGAAACAATTATCTGCGTCTGAGCGGACGCGACATATACCCATCTTGTTTATATCGTCGAAAAATGACACGGTGGATCGTTTGTTGGGCTTGTTGTTTGGTGCAATCGACTATGTGACAAAACCATTCAGTCAGTTGGAATTGTTGTTGAAGTTGACCAATATTCTAAAAGTGCGTCAGGAACATCAGAAGCTTATTATGCAGGCATCTATGTCTATGCGAGTAAAAGAACAGACGATGCAAAATAATGAGGTTGAGAAGAATGAGATTCATCCATTCTTGCAGTCCTTTATGGAGAAGGTGTCTGAGTGTTATAAGGATAATATGATAACAGTAGATGACCTGGCAGGCAAATTGGCTGTCAGTAAGCCGACCTTGACGAGAAAGGTGAAGTCAATGACAGGTAAGACCCCTATGGAATGGCTGATGGAGTATCGTTTGAATCGATCCTTCCAAATTTTACAAGATTCCAATTCGGGAAAAACGATCTCGGAGGTTGCCTATGAGGTCGGGTTCAGTGATCCATCCTATTTTACGAAGAAATTTAGAGACTACTATGGGTATTTGCCATCGCAGATAGATGGGAGAAGAGAAGAGTGAACGATAAAAGATTATCGAATAATCACTTTCTGTCCGTTGATCAGATAAACGCCATGTGATAATCCCTTAATGGTGTTAACACCTTCGCTCAAATGAATGGTTAATATGATTTGACCTTTTTCATTGAAAAGGGAGATGGTCTCTTCTTCTTTGGCATCTATGAAAAGTGTGGCGTCTGCAGTGTAAATGTTGAGGTGTGGTGTTGATTTGACCTCCTTTGAGGATGTCCCTTCTTCAGTTAGACCCAGTAGATAGAGACAAGCGTTTTGTATGAGTCTGACGCCATCCTCCGTTATGTTTGCAAAAGAACTTCCATTAATGCCAATTTGAAGATAGTTTTGCGTGATGTTTGTGTTTGATATGTTACTGCCAACTTTTGCTTCGAGAATGCATACTTGATTGTCCTCTCCTTTGATGGTGGCGATTGTGTTGATTTCTCCACTTAAGGAGTTGAAGCTTGCTGGATTCATGTAGGTGTATCCTTTGTTGGTGACTTCGGAAAGAAGGTCCACTTCGTTGTTTTCCAAATGGATACCTTTGAAGATGGGATGATCCTTCATGTTGTCTGCTACCACGAGGGCGGTGGCTGTAGTGTTGTCTCCATAGCCGGTTGTCGCCCAACTCCATGTTGCGTCGCTGGTTTTGTAAACATGCACTTTCATATTGAGTACAGGCAAATCAATGCCTTTGATTTTTGCCATGATCGGTGAGTTGGATGCGGCTACTTCACTGATGATGATCATGTCAAACAGAGAGAAGTCGATATTGGTTCGACGTGCATTGATCTCAATCACATCGATGTTTTCCATTCCTTTTAATGCAGGCAAAAGAACTATATCATTGTTATAGTTGGCAATTGTTGGGTCAGTGATATATGCAATCCATTTATTTGTTGTTGAAGGGTCTTTGACAAGAGGAGATTCTCCTACAACATAGATGTCGGGCTGTTTGATGTGATCAACGCCATCGCCTATGTAGAAGCCAAGGTGAGGAGGCTGGTTGTAGGAGGTGTTTTGCCATGCTACACCGCAACGATAGACGGCGTCGTGCATAGGTGTGAATAGTCTGTAATTAGATTCGATGATTGTGGTATAGATGTAAATTTGACTTGGATTATCTGCATTGTAGGTAATCACCTCTTCTCTCCAATCACCGAAGAGGTCTGCAGACAAACATGGGTTGTTTTTGGTCCCGTTGATGGAACTTCCTTGTAATGTTATTAGATTAGAGGTGCCGTTTCCTGTCCATTTTGAGATGGTCGTACCATCCAATAATTCGTCTTGAAGGTCACCATCCCAATAAATGCGGAAATTGATGGATGGCTTGTTTTTTGAGATGACATTGCCTTTGCAATCGTAGATGCCGGCGCCACGTGAACTCCAACATTCGAATCCTCTGTGTGATGCATCAATATCAGCAGAGAGACCTCGTCCATTGTCATCGTTTGTCCGTTCTCCAAAGATAACCCGTCCTGTGCTCAAATCGCGAAGTTCGAAGCCGTACGCACTATTCTTATCTTCGTGAACAAACCATCCTTCCAAACCATCTCTGTCGGGATCTAGATCAGACACGTGCATGGCATCTCCGTGTCCATATCCGGTTCTGTGTTTCAGACTTCCATCATGGTCGATACAGGCAGAACCATAAATGATTTCATCGAAACCATCGTTGTCGATATCTGCCACACTTAGATTATGAAATCCTTCTCCATAGGCACCTGCTCCGTCTGTCTTGGATTTGTGTTCCCATCGTTGAACTAGTTTGTCATCTATGAAATCGTAAGCCACCAAGTTAGATTGTGTATAATACCCACGACACATCACCACACTTGGATGTACACCATCCAGGTAGGCTGTGCATGCCAGAAATCGATCACATCGGTTGCCGTAATTGTCTCCCCACGTTGATTTGTTGCTCACATTGCCTCGTCCGGGATTGTATTCAATTGTGTGGATCTCTTCTCCTGTTTCTCCACGGAAGATGGTCAGATATTCGGGTCCGTCGAGCACATATCCATTGCTGTTACGATAATCAGCATAGGGGTTGTCATTGTTAAGCAACACATATTTCCCCTTGCCGTCTTTCGTGCCAGGTGCTGTTTTACAGACCATTTCAGCCTTGCCGTCTCCATCGTAGTCGTAGACCTGAAATTGTGTATAGTGTGCTCCCGCACGAATATTGACACCCAAATCGATTCGCCATAGAAAAGTACCATTTAGTTGGTAACAATCTATGTAGACATTGCCAGTATAACCGCTTTGAGAATTATCTTTTGCATTGGAAGGATCCCATTTGACAAAAAGTTCGTATTGCCCATCTCCATCAACATCCCCGACACTCATGTCGTTGGGTGTATACGTATAATTGCCGCTGGCATTAGAACCGTCGGTAGGACGTTGAAGATTGATTGTTTTGTATTGTTGTCCCCATACCTCCACAGTATTGGATGCACTTGTCTCAGTGCCGTTGATAACAGACTTGACAATATATTTCGAAGAGGTCGAACCACTTCTATCTACGTAGTTTGTTCGATCGGAGATGGGGGAGTCATTAATTTTCGTCCCATCACGATATATGTTGAAGCTAATGTTTTCATCATCAGTGCCTAAATATCTCCAACTGATAAATATTCCATTGGAACTTTTCACAGCAACTACACCGCGATCTAACTGTTCCATTTGCTTGGTGGCACTGAAAAGAGAGAAAGCGCCATTGAAAAGAAGTATAATCAGTAATAAACTTTTAAAATATAATGAGTTCGTGTTTTTTATGATTTTCATGGTTGTTGTGATTTTAATTTCGTAATCCTTTTATTCTGCTTAAATACAGATACAAAACTATCTATACATAGCCAGATTGAATGGTGTTTTTTAATCAAAAGATAGGATTTTGAAATCAATGAGTCGTATAAAGCTACACCTCCGTATTGCGATAGTCACAAGGTAGGTGAATCTCTTTGTACGTTGTATCCTATTTCTTTGTCTGTGTAGGAGAGATTCCAAAATATGATTTGAATCGTTTGCTGAAATAAGATGGATCTGAGAATCCCACAGCATAGGCGATTTCATTGATGGATAAGCCATTATTTTCTTTGATCTGTCGCATAGCTTCGTTGAGTCGGTATTCACCCAACAATTCAACAGGTGATTTGCCAACGACTGTTTTGATGCGACGGAACATAGTAGATCGACTGACGCAAAGTTCGACTGCCAGGTCATCTACAGATAACTCGGCATTGTTGTAACGTTCACGGATTAACTCCATGAAGTGATTAACAAATGGATCTTCTTTCGATGTTTCGCCGTTGTTCTCTTCTGTATCACTATCTGCGTTTTCTCGTTGCATTAATTGTTCGAGCAGGTGAGCACGTTCTTGTTTTCTCAGTTTCAGAATACTACGGAGTTTAGCCATTAATTCTTCTTGACTGAATGGCTTAGGTATGTAATCGATGGCTCCGTTTGTGAGACCAAGCAGACGATCATTCTCATCACTACGACCTGATAAGAATAAGATTGGAATATGAGAGAAGATGTCATCTTTCTGTAGTTGTTGACAGAGTTCGATACCATTCATAATTGGCATTTCCACATCGCTGAGGATGATGTCCACCTCATTCTCATTGATAATATCCAAGGCTTGCTTTCCATCGTATGCAATAAGCACGTTGCAGAAGTCGCTGAGAAGCGTTTTCATGTTTTCGCAGATGAGCGGATTGTCATCCACCATTAGAAGCGTGTTGCCTGACAATATCTCTTCCGTTTCCTGCTCTCTGTTGGCGATGATGGCAACATTTGGTTTCTCAAAAATGACAAGGGAGTTCGAACGAGGAATTGTAATAGTGATACGTGTTCCTTCTCCCTCTTTGCTGGTGGCCGAGAAGGTTCCATTGTTGAGTTGGATGTATTTTTTGCAGATTCGTAATCCGAGTCCCGTACCTTTCTCTTGGTCGGTTCCGGAAGTGCTTTCCACCTGTAGGTTTTCTGCCAATCGTCTTAGTGCCTCTTCTGACATGCCGACGCCAGAATCCTGAACATAAAGAGATATCTCAGTATCATTCTCGGAGGCACCTATGGTGATGGTGCCGAATGTCTCTGTGAATTTCACCGCATTGCTTAACAGATTACGAATGACAGCACTAATCATACGCGGATCGACGTAAGCTTTATGTTGAAGATTCACCTCCTCGTTGCAAGTGATATTCTTGCGTTTGATCATACCGGTGGTTAACTGTATGATATCGTCGATGAGCGGATTCAGGTCAACGTCTTGTGGTTTGCAGACAAGATCGTCTTGTTTTGATTGAGCCCAATCGAGCAGTTTCAGCATCTCGCCTTGCAGTGTTTTGGCTGAATCGTGAACATCCACAATCAGTTTGCGCTTGTTCTCTTCTGGCAGGGCTTTCTCCTTTAACAACCAGTTTTCCAAAGCCACAACAATTGCGAACATTGGGTTTTTTAGGTCGTGCCCGATGACTGAGATAAGGCTGTCCTTATCTTTTAATGCGTTCTGTAATTCGATGGTGCGAATATTTACTTGTTCGTTCAATTCGTTCTTCATCTCAATAAGTCGACGCATTCTCCATCTGAAAATAGCGATGATGAGAAGAATCAAGGCGATGACCATGAGAGTGCGGAACCACCATGAATTCCACCAAGGAGGAAGCACTTTAATGGTTAACGTAATGTTTTTCTGTTCACAATTCTCGTTGCTTCTATAGGCATTTACTTCTAGAGTGTATGAACCAGAAGGTAAGTGAGAGAATTTTATTTTTCGATCAGAAGGCAATGGCTGCCATTCGTTTTGAAGTCCGATAAGACGATATTGTGCTTTGATGCGGTCGATGGTTGAGAAATCGATCATATCCACATCGATGGTGATGTTTGTCTCACCGTAGTTGAGTTCAATGTTGGACAATTGAGAAAGCGGTTTTTGATTGAGCGGTTTCTCCTGCACATTCACTTTCTTTCCATTGATGTAAAGAGATGAGAAAGAGAGATAAGGAATGATGGTGTCGAAATTAAGTTTGTTTGGATCGATGCTGACGTAGCCGCCGTTAGTTCCAAAATATATTTTTCCATCATGTGCTTTATAGCCTGATCTTAAGTAGAAGTAGAAGGTCGCCACATCTGTGTAGTTGCCTGGTAGTTTATAGCATGATTTTTCCTCGTAATTGAAATAGAGGATGCCGTTGTCGCCAGCCAACCAAAAATTGTTGTTGTCATCTTGAATGATGGCTCTATAATAGCTTTTGGGTACAAAATCTAATATCTCAGGAGATTTGTTGTCGGGAGAGAAACGAGCCACTCCTTCACTTGTGGCGGCGTAGAGGTAGCCCTCTTCGTCTGTTGTAATATCGTTGATACTGAATGGATTGGTTCGTTTTGTGGTATTAACGTCCTGTGAATAGGGGGTCATTACGCCATTCTTTTCTTTCCATAAAGAATTGGTGGTCAGAATCCAATGCTCATTTTGTTTTCCGTTACAGACGGCGAGAACCCATTTGTTGTTATTATTGGTTGCCGAATCGTGTGGAATGATTCTTTCCCATTGTGAAGAACCCTCTTTTTTATGGTATAATCCATCACCCGAAGAACATGCATAGATGTCTTGTCCGTTGGTAACGCTGATTCCGAAGAAACAAGTGGATGGGGAATTAACCCCTTCGAAAGTTTCTTTCT
Source organism: uncultured Bacteroidales bacterium (assembly GCA_902784425.1). Classification (GTDB taxonomy): domain Bacteria; phylum Bacteroidota; class Bacteroidia; order Bacteroidales; family Paludibacteraceae; genus UBA1181. The sequence goes on along the minus strand of CACZUS010000029.1, from coordinate 23,262 downwards.
CGTATGCTCCTGTGTTCAAGTTGCATCTATAGACACCTCCTCCCCATGAAGCTACGTAGCAAATGCCAGATTTTGATTTGCCAATTTCCGATATGTTGTTGTTTGGAAATTTAGCCAGTGATTTAATGATGAATTTGGAATCCACTTTGTACAATCCGCCACCATCCACGCTGACAATCATATTATGTTGGTCATCTTCTGCGAATGAGGTGCAAACTACCAGAGGGAATCCAAACTCCCATGAGCAGGTGATGCCCGATTTGTTTTCTCTCTTGTATCTCCATAAACCGGAGTTTTGTGTTCCAAACCAAATATCACCCTTGTCGTCTTCTGTGATGCAGTAAATTTTTTGAGCGTCATCGATGGAGGCGTTGAATGGTCTGAGGTTGGTGAATTGAGGATTTTCGCAAAGAAAATCGTCGGTATACCATAGACCGTGAGCATCGGTGGCGATCCAATATCGACCTTGTCTATCGCATATGATGTTTGTTATACAATCAAATGGTGTTTTTATGACACGAGGAGGTTGAATCTCTGTTTGATTTGTATTGAATATCCATACTTCAGCTGTTTGAGAGGCAACCAATAGAAGAGAATCGTTCAATGGTAACATAGTTCTCACGAAACTGCAGGCATCCCCTTCTGGTTTGTATCGAAGTTGTAGTTTCCCTGCGGCAGAAAATACCATCATGGAGTCCATCGAACCCAACCAGTATCTTTTCTTTTTGTCGATGTGCATTGCTCTGACGAATAGGTTTCGAGTGGCACGGAAAAGATGATTCTCACTTGAGTAGGATTCTGTTTTAGGATCATAGATATAGGCACCACAGCTAGAGTAAGCATATTGTTTGCCATCCTTTATGTAGACTTCCATGGTCTCTTTATAGAATGTCTCGTTGTACTCTTCAGGCATAACATCGCGGAAAATATCCTTGATTGGGTCGTACTCCACAAAGAAACCGTAGTAACCACCTCCAGTGATTCTGCCGTTGGGCAAAGCATGAATGAAAAGGAACCCCTCTCTGTCTAAAGAGGAATAATTGTTCTTTCGATGGTGAATGAATGACTCTCCGTCAAAACGATCCAATCCGAAATCCGTTCCCAGCCAAATGAAACCACTAGAGTCTTGATCGATAGAGAAAACACGATTTGAAATCAGCCCGTCTTTCGTCGTGTAGTGGTCAAAAATGCCATACTCTGTAGCTGAAAAAACCATTTGACACGCTAGGGAGAAAAGCGTGATGAATAGTAATATATGTTTCTTATTAAACAAAATTCAACTCTATATGTAAAAGCGGGTTTATTAATTGTAAACCCACACATTTCATAATATTATATTTTTCATGGTGAATTTATTGGACCCACCTAAAGAGAAGACAAATATATAATTTTATAAAAAAAAAAGCAAGGACGAAATGAAATTCGTCCTTGCTACAGGAAAATTTTTTATTTGAGTGTTACGTGTTTGGGATCATTTTTTTGAAACACACAATTGAGAAACGGCTGTTTTCTCATTGATCAGTAGATAGACACCTGTTTGATTCGTTAGATTGAAAACTGCGGAGCTCAGTTCTGATGATGAGTCGACTGTTATCTCTCCAACGTATGCACCATAAGTGGTGAACACTTTGAATGTTCCGATATTTTCATCCACATCGACATTCTCAATACCATTTGTGCAGTTTGCACATGTGATTTTTATTTTATCAATGTTGCAATAAGGATTTGTGATTTCGATACGTAGATTTTGAATTCCTTCGTCGAAGAAGGTTATTTCTTTTTCTACTACAGAATACTCATCCCAACTGTTTTCTTTCAACATTGGAACATTGATGTCAACTGATGAATTACCACAATTTACGGAGAATGATGAACTAGAATTTCCGGAAGATACATAAGCTTCTAACGTATATTTTCCAGCTTCTTTTACGTTGATGGTATAATTTAACCACTCACCTTTGGCTGTGTATCCAATAGCATAACCATCGTTTCCTCTTACTATATCAACACCATTATCAGTACGGAATTTGGCATCTCCTTCATCGGTGTCGTCAGAGTCGAAGTAAGCTATGCCAGGACATCCATTATCGAATTCTTCGGCCTCAATCACACCTGGAATTTCTATTGCACTTCCATTGTAAGGCTCTTTTGCTTTACAAACAGAGATGCTAGCTGTTCTTTCGTCTGAATTACCTTCATTGTCATAACTGATCGATTTGATAACAATGATACCTTCTTGAGTGGCTGTGTATTGGTATTCGCAATTACCGTTATTGCTGCTGGTTAACAAATCGTTTCCTGCATAGATGTCAATTTTGCGAACCGACCCGTTTTTAGCAGAAGCAGCAACACTGATTGTGACTGTTTCACCAACTTGGACAGATTCTTGAGAGACTTTCAAAGTAGAGGAGATGCCAGAACGTTTGCCTATGCAGATAGGACTCTTAACATTTTTCGCAGCAGATGTTTGCATGTATTGTTTCAACCACGTGAAGGCAGAACGATCCTGACAATTTCTGACAAGACCAGAACAACCGTTGGTGACCCATGTCTTACCATAAATCCAGCCCCAAAGGGTAACACCAGCCACATAGTCGGCTTCCCACATGATTGGAAATTGCTCTTTGTAACGAGTCAAGAATGTTCCATCGTCACTCTTGGCAATATCATATTCTGTGATATATTGAGGCAATTGTGTCTTGTTGTGAATCTCCTCCAAAGCACTCTTGAATTGGCTACCACTCATATCGTTCAAATCGTGTGCTTGGTTTCCTGCGGCGTCGATAGGACCGCCACAAGCCTTGATACCGTTGACAAGGTTGATGAACTCGGTTTTTTGCCATTGGAAGGTGTTGTAGTCATTGTAAATCAAGATGGCGTCAGGCCAACGGTCGCGAGCCATACGGAATGCCTCAGCCAACCATTGATAGGAGTTGGTGTTAGGATAACCGTTGGTGTTACAGTTGTAGCTTGGACGTCTTCCCGTTTCTCTTTCTGCTCTATCCTCTGCTAAAGAACCCAAAGCTTCGATAATCTTGGTTTGCTTGTACGGAGAGTGATAGTCGCCTCCAGAATAGATGGCTTCGTTCACAACATCGATGATGACTAAGTCTGGATAGTGCTTTTTCACCTCATCGAACCATTCGACGATGGCTTTCTTGGTCTGATCTACACTAAGACTTTCGATCCAGCTAGGGTGCTGAGATCCCCAAATCAAAGCATGGTATTTGAAAATAATACCGTGATCCTTGCAATAGTCACTGGTTCTGTCAGCGTTAGTCCAGTTGAATTTGCCCCAGCTGCTGTGAACAGATCCCCATTTGGTGGCGTTCTCGCATGTGACCTGATTCCAGTAATCGGTATACTTTAAATTACAATCTTGTGGATCACAATATTCTTGCCAGTTGTAGGAAGTTGTAATGTTTCCTAGGAACTTGCATTGAACATCTTTCGCTAATTGCGCATTAACACATATAAGCGCCGATAAAAGCATAATGTTAAGTAAAAATAGTCGTTTCATGGTTTTTTTATTTAAATGATGTTTTTTACAGTTTTATATTCGTCTGGTTTAATGTTTTTTCGCCTCATAACATACTCACGTCGCACACTCCAGTTTCATCCTTATCCCAAAACACTTATACACACATACACACAATAAATAAATATCAATATAAGATATTATGATTTTCCAGTTGGATGCCTTCAGACGTTTGTCGTATTCATCCGATGCAAATTTGACTCGATTAAATTCAATGGAGAGATATTTATTGTTCAAAGATTGGTAAAATTGTTGCAATCTGCGGATAGGCGAAAAAAAAGATGTATTTTTGTGTCAAAATGAGTGAATCAATAGTTATAACAACCTGCTAATTCAGCTTTTTTATGTCGTTAATAAAGGAAATTCGAGAATACAGATTGATGAAAGCCTTATTGAAAGAGACAGTACCTTATTTCAAACTTTTTGTTGGTGTCATTTCGTTGGATGAGGTGGTTTCAAATGTTAAAATGGAAATGGCGAAAGAGTTTCTTTCGAAACAATTTCCTTTTTTAAAAGAAGAATCGATCTCTTCCTTTTTAGAAAAAGCACTTACAGAGTATAGGAAGAAGCCAAAACTAAAGATAGATTTATATTGTGAAGAGATCACTTCGACGAGAAAGCTGAAATATGAAAACCTAAGAAATATGATGAAGTACCTGTTCCTCATTGCTTATGACAGTCTGGGAATAGAAGAGAAGGAAATAACTGTATTGCGACAGATTGCACGGAATCTTGGATTGTTGAAATGGGATTTGCTTTCGTTGGAATATGAGTTTGAGTATCGATTGTGTGAGGGTGAACGTAGGAAGAAGTATCAAAAAGAGAACAATGCACGGTGGAAACAGGAGCATGAGAAGCAAGGGAAAGAGGACGACTTCAACACACGTCAGCAGTTGTTGGCACGACAGAGAGTTGAGTTGGCATATGAAGTTCTGTCGTTGCCTGTCAGTTGTGGCGAGTTGGAAATTAAACAAGCCTATCGGTTGAAAGCCAAGCAGTTCCATCCAGACGCATTGCCGAAAGATTGTACGGAGAGAGAGTTGGAATTGGCAACCGAACAGTTCCGTCAGGTAACGGAGGCATACAACTATCTGTGTACAATCAGGGAGATAAAATGAGTGTTGTACATGGATTCGTACATGTACGGAATCTCTTTTTCTCTTTTTTTCTTGTTTTGTGCCAATTCCAAATAAAAACATTGTATTTTTGTACTTTAATGTATGAATATAGTGTGTTCTATAAAAGGATTGAATATGAAGAAAAAATATTTGATATTGCTTTGTGGACTATTGTCTTTTTGTTGCTTGTCGGCACAAAACGTGACGGATAAGAAAGGTATGAAGCAAGGCGTTTGGAAAAAAACGTATGAAAATGGGAACTTGATGTACGAAGGTACATTTAAGAATGATAAGCCTGTGGGTGAATTTCGCCGCTACTATGAGACGGGTGCCTTAAAAATCGTTCAAATATATGAATCGGGTGATCGATCTAAGGTTACGATTTATGATACGGACGGTAAAACCATAACCGTGGAGGGTAGTTACAAAGGAAAGGAGAAAGATGCGGAATGGACTTATTATGTAGATGGGAAAGTCTCATTAATCGAGGTTTATAATAATGGGAAGAAGAATGGTGTCTCCAAAATATACTCAAAAGAGGGTGTACTGATAGAGGAGATTCCGTATGTGAACGATAAGAAGGAAGGTGTCCATAGACGTTATTTGCAAGATGGTACGAAATATTCGGAGGCCACTTTTAAAAACGGAGTGGAGCATGGAAGTTATAAACTATATGAAGGCCATGAATTCACTGTTATGGAAGGCATTTTTAAAAATGGCAAAAGAGATGGAGATTGGATTCTGAGAGATGATGCAGGGAAACAAACGGAAGTCTTGAAATACAAAGATGGCGTTTTGTTGAACAGTAAGGATTTGAAGAAGAAGTATTCCAATTCTTTTGATAAAAACGAGTCAAACAAAGGAAGATATTCCGAGTTGGAACAGAGTTTGCAATAGAATAGAGGAGATAGTGATGAATTTGTAATTTAAGAATAGTAAGAAAGATCATGAATGCGGTAGAAAAGGTAGGCTCTTATGCATCGTTAATGTATCGTGCATTCACGAAACCTGATAGTTGGAGTATGTTTTTTCGTCGATACCTCGAAGAGTTGAAGAAACAAGGATTGGACTCTTTGGGTATAACACTTATCATCTCTGTGTTTATCGGTGCGGTAATCACTATTCAGATGATTAATAACCTGGAAAATCCTATATTCCCTAACACGATGGTCGGTTTGGCTACGCGTGATACGTTGTTATTGGAGTTCTCCTCTTCCATTTTGTGCTTGATATTGGCTGGTAAGGTGGGGTCTAACATCGCATCAGAGTTAGGTACTATGCGAATTACGGAACAGATTGATGCATTGGATATTATGGGTGTGAACTCAGCCAATTATCTGATCTTCCCTAAGATTGTTGCTTTCGTTTCGATTGTCCCTTTTTTGGTGCTGACCAGTATGTTTGTCGGGTTGATAGGTGGATATAGTGTGGGTGTTTTTACGGATATGATCACTGTTAATGCCTATATATCAGGTATTCAATATGCGTTTACTCCTTATTATGTTCCTTACTCTGTTATAAAAAGTTTGGTCTTTGCCTTTGTTATTGCTTCAGTCTCTTCATATTATGGCTATACAGTGAAAGGTGGTGCATTGGAAGTGGGTAAGGCAAGTACGGATGCCGTGGTGAATAGTAGTGTGTTGATTTTGTTGTTTAATATTATGCTAACAAAGATATTGTTATGATAGAGGTTAAGCATGTAGAGAAGACATTCGATGGGAATAGGGTCTTGAAAGATATCTCGACCGTGTTCGAACCAGGCAAAACCAATTTGATTATTGGTCAAAGTGGATCGGGTAAAACCGTTTTGATGAAGAGCGTGGTGGGTATCCATCGAATAGATTCGGGAGAGATATGTTATGACGGACGTAATATCACCAACATGAAACGTAAGGATTTGAATCTTCTTCGTCGTGAGATTGGTATGTTGTTTCAGGGCTCTGCCTTGTTCGATTCAATGTCTGTCCTTCAGAATGTGATGTTCCCGTTGGAGATGTTCTCCACCATGACAAAGGATGAGATGATAGATCGGGCTAGATTCTGTTTGGAACGTGTGGAATTGTCTCATGCGGTAGATTTATATCCTTCTGAAATCAGTGGAGGTATGCAGAAACGTGCTGCCATTGCTCGTGCTATCGTCCTCAATCCAAGATATCTTTTTTGTGATGAACCGAATTCCGGATTGGACCCTAAAACATCTCTTTTGATTGATAAGTTGATTCAAGACATTACTCATGAGTTTAATATCACAACTGTGGTGAATACCCATGATATGAATTCCGTAATGGAGATTGGTGAGAATATTGCCTTTATATATAAAGGAGAGAAAGCTTGGCAAGGATCGAAAGAGGAGATTTTTGATACTGGATGTGAACAGTTAGAGGATTTCATCTTTGCTTCGAATCTGTTTAAAAAAATAAAGAAGGTGTATGTTATGTCACCTGAGTTTTTAAAAATGAAAAAACATTGATTATGGCTTTATTTCAATTCTTTAAAACTCCGAAAGTTAGACAGTTCCATCATGAGTACATCTATTATGATCCGAAAAAAGAGGAACGAGAGAAGCGTGAGAGGCGTATTCGTGCTGAATTGGGACTCGAGAAAAGTGATGATAATCTCTCATTGATGAGGAAAGGTGTTTTCCAAGAAAAAAGGAAAAATGTTAAATCATCTAGTGAGGCACGACAAAAAAGAGTACTTATTTTGGCGGTGGCGATTGCTGCCCTTATTGTCTACTTTTATAAATTTTAAGGTGAATTGTATCGATTCACTGTATTAAATTAAACAAGTATAAATTATGGGTCGGTAAACTTCTTTATAGGACCCACCTTAAACAAATAGTTCATTTTGTATGAGTGACGTGATTCATCTTCTACCAGACAACGTCGCCAATCAGATTGCGGCAGGCGAGGTGATCCAACGCCCTGCTTCTGTAATTAAGGAGTTGGTTGAAAATGCGGTGGACGCTGGCGCAACTTCGATAAAAATAATTATCAAAGATGCGGGTCGGACGTTGATTCAGGTGATTGACAATGGAAAAGGTATGAGCGAGACCGATGCTCGTCTCTGCTTTGATCGTCATGCCACCTCTAAGATTTCTTCTGCCGACGATCTCTTCTCTCTTCATACAATGGGATTCCGTGGAGAGGCACTCCCTTCCATCTCTTCCATCTCTCAGGTGGAGTTGAAAACCAAACGAAAAGAGGATGAAGTGGGTACCATGGTGGTTATCAATGGCGGAAAAATAGAAAAACAAGAGTCTGTTGCGTGCGCGGATGGTACCAGTTTCTCTGTGAAGAATATATTCTATAATGTGCCTGCCAGACGTAAATTCTTGAAATCCAATACAACAGAGTTCTCTCATATCGAAAAAGAGTTCTTTCGGATCGTTTTGGTTAACCCCAATGTAGAGTTTGAACTATACCATAATGATCAGTTGATCTACCAAATGCGTCAAAGCGGTTTGCGTGAAAGGATCGCATCGGTCTACGGGAAAAACATCAATTCTCAGTTGCTCCTAGTAGAAGTGGATTCCACTCTTGTTAAGATTGGTGGGTATGTAGGTAAACCTGAGACGGCAAAGAAACAGAATGACCATCAATATTTCTTTGTGAATGGACGCTATATGCGTCATCCATACTTCCACAAAGCGGTTATGCAGGCCTATGAACGATTGGTGCAACCGGGTACGTCTCCCGATTACTTCATCTATTTCGATGTGGATCCTGCGAATATTGATGTCAATATCCATCCGACAAAAACAGAAATCAAGTTTGAAAACGAACAACCGATATGGTCCATCTTGATGGCTGGAGTGAAGGAGTCATTGGGTAAGTTTAATGTGGTGCCATCTCTCGATTTCGAACATGGCAATGATATTTTTTCTGAAAACGGATACTATAATTCTTCCTATAAAACGCCAGTGTCATCCTTGAATGTGGATGTGGATCCTTCTTATAATCCGTTTAAAACAGGGACAGGTGGAAGTGACTATCATTACGCACGGAAGAATAATGCAAATACGGAGAATTGGCAATCACTCTATGAGGGATTTGAGTCGGCCAAAACGGCTAATCCTCCTTCCTATATGACGCAAGAACCTTTTGATCCTGCAAGCTTTGTCTGCCCTCCCCAAGAAAATGAGCAGTTGCTATTGGAGGGAGAGGAGAACAAAACGCATTACATCCAAATGAAGGGGAAATACATCATGACGGTGATGCGCTCTGGTTTGGTTTGTATCGATCAACATCGTGCTCATGTGAAGATCTTATATGAGCGATATATGAATTGCCTTCAACAACAGAAGGCTGCTTCGCAACAGTTGATGTTCCCTATTCGAATCAACGTTTTAGAGTCTGAATCCATGCTCTTGGATGAGTTGACAGAAGAATTAAGTTTCTTGGGCTTCGAGCTCTCGAATCTGGGTAAGGGTGCCTTTTCCATTAACGGCATACCAGCTGATTGTAAGGAGTCTGATGCGGAAAAATATCTGAAAGAGTTATTGTCCTCTTTCAATGAAGGGGCTAGTCTGAAAGAAAACAGGAAAGAACAGATGGCCTTGAAACTGGCTGAGACATCCGCCATAAAGGCAGGTAAGATACTGACGGAAGATGAGATGATGAACTTGGTGTCTCAGCTTTTCTCATTACCGTCTCCTGATTATACAATTGATAATAGAATGGTCTTGACCTTCATTACACAAGAGGAGATAGAGAAAAAATTCAAATGATTATATGGCAAAAAACGAAGATAAAACGGAGGTGAGAATTGACAAGTGGATGTGGGCAGTGCGTCTGTTTAAGACACGTTCATTGGCTGCTGACGCTTGTAAGAAGGGAAAGGTGTTGATGTCTGGCAATAGTGTGAAAGCCTCCCGAAACATCAAGGTTGGCGATGTGGTGCAGATTAAGCGCGCTCCGATTACTTACTCATTTAAAGTGTTGGCTCTTTCTGAAAATAGAATGGGTGCTAAGTTAGTGCCTGATTTTATGGAAAATGTCACTACACCAGAACAATTGGAGATCTTGGAGATGAGCCGATATAGTGCATTCGGTAAAAGAGACAGAGGAACAGGTCGCCCTACGAAAAAGGAACGCCGCGATTTGGATGAATACATGGATCCTACTGATTATGAGGATGATTTCTTTGATTTCTCTGATGATGAGGATGATGAATAAAAATTGAGGCTCATGAAAAAAATATTGTTTTCAATCTTATTTATTTCCACATTGAGTTGTTATGCACAGCAAGAGATGGCGTCAGACTTCTTTGCTTGTGGAATGCGTCGTGTTTTTAACGATTCGACGCATAAAGTAGGTTTTGAAAACAAAAAAGGGGAGATGGTGTTGCCTGCACAATACTGCCAAGCAGAACGATTTGTGAAAAAGAGATGTGCCGTTAATATGAATGCAACTTGGACAGACTATTCTGCTACGGATGCTGCCTTAGAATCGCGTTGGACGGGCGGCAAGTGGGGAATCATCAACAAATCGGGTGAGTTCATCAAGCCTTGTGTATATGATAGAAGTTGGAATGCGGAGAAAGCATGTTTTCAATATGTGGCTCCGACAGATTCTTTTTATTTTACCGACAAAGGAAAAATCGTTCCGATAAAAAAATAAGATTATGATTATAGCGAAACAAAAGAAAGAGGAGAATATAGCGGAATACATCCTCTATATGTGGCAGATTGAAGATATCATCAGAGGATATCAATTGGATATCGATCAGATTCAGAAGAACATCATTGATCAGTATCAGCAACCTGAAGAGGTAAAAAAGCAGATTCGTGATTGGTATGAGAATCTGATTGAGATGATGCGCTTGGAACATAAGGAGAAGTCTGGTCATTTGCAGATTAACATCAATCAAGTGAACGACCTGAATGATTTGCACAATGAACTTTTGCAGAATCCGAAGGAGATTCAGTATAATGCACAGTTTTTCAAAGTGTTACCTTTCTTGATTGAATTCCGTAATAAATTACATGCGGGAGAGGAGATGAACGATGTTCATTTAGCACTTCATGCCTTATATGCTATCCTTTTGTTGAGGCTTCAGAAAAAAGAGATTTCAAAAGATACGCAGGTGGCTATTCAACATATCAGCGGGCTCCTTTCGGTTTTGTCTGCCAAGTATAAGACCTGGTTAAATGAGGAACCAGAGGACTAACCAGTGACTGAGGCAACCGCTATAGATGAAGATGTGCCAAATGGCATGATAGTAGGTATGCTCATTGTCCTTCCAAAAGAAATAGGTGCCAAGGGAGAAACAGATGCCTTCTGCCAGCAGAAACCATAAACTGATAGCTGGGAATGCCTCAAAAACAGGTTTGGCAATGAAAACGACCAACCAGCCCATGGCGAGATAAAGTGCTAAAGATAGCTTGGGTTGTTTGCCCAATGCTATGATTTTATAGAAGATACCTGATAATGCAAGTACCCAAATGATGATAAAACAGACATTGCCCAACGTGTGACCAATGGTCCAAAGTAGGATAGGAGTGTAGGACCCTGCGATGGATACATAGATGGCACAGTGATCGAAATAGCGAAGTTTCTTTTTGGTCTCTTCGTCCTTTACCATGTGATAGAGGGTGGAGGAGAGAAACATTAATATCTCACAAACACAAAAGGTGATGAGACTAAAGTTCAATACGATAGAGCTGTGTTCCCACCCCTTGCGTATAAGGAAAAATGCCATGATGCAAAATAACCCTAAAGAGATGGCATGAGTCCAAGTGTTGGCTAATTCAGCTTTGTGTTTGTTGATTGTAATCATAAATAGTCAGCTTAAAAGTTTCCGTATTGCAATTCTGTGTTTACCTCTTCGTAGATATATTGAACTCTGTTTCCTTTTGAGAAATCAAGTTTCTGAATGAAACGTTGCACTTCATCTGCGTTTTGTTGCACTTTTGTGCGAAGATAACGAGAGATGGCGGTGCAGATTACGTATGAATCTGAATAAACATCCGTTTCAAGAGCATTGTATATGTTTTTCTCTGCCGATAACACTCGTTTAGGATCTTGTCGAATGATATTCGCATAGTTGATGTATCCGAGGGCTACGCGTAAGTCGGTGCGATCCTCTTGAAGTGTGATAAGTTCATTGGCTAGTTCACAACTCATTTCGTATCCTTTTTCGATTTCAGATGAATCGATGTAGGAGATTTTGCTTAGAAAGTTTTTTGAGAATTGTTCGCACAATTCAAGGTTGAAGAGTTGCGAACTCCATTTGAGGAGTTCCTCCTTTTTAAATGGAGATTTATTCATATCCTTTTCCAGAAGGAAGGTGGACAGAATCATCAGTTCCCGACAGCCAGACCACCATGCGCATTCAGCAAACAGTTTATTCGTGCTAAATTCTTTACTGATCTCTTTGATACGAGGAAGTGCAACCCCATAGTTGAGTTTGTAACCCATGGAACTCATCTTTTCAGACGCCTCTCCGTTCATGGAAAGGTGAAAAAGCTTCTTCGCTTTGCTTATTAATTGCTCGATATCCTCGTTGTATGGAAACACAATATTCATGCGCATGATAATTTAGAACGAATAATTTTCCACAAAATTAAAATATTTTTCGGTTTTTATTTGCATATGAGGCAAAATGGAAGTATCTTTGCACCGCAATTTGATGGTGGGAGTAGCTCAGTTGGTTAGAGTATCAGATTGTGGTCCTGAGGGTCGTGGGTTCGATCCCCATCTCCCACCCCAAAGAAAAGCAAGAGACGCATGAGAGTGCGTCTCTTTTTTTATGCCTGAATTGAATATATTATTGGGGTTGTGGACTATTCAAAATGAAATATTTCTATATCTTTGTAAAGGAGAGTTCTATTCCACGAATAACTTGATAGAACCCGATGGTATTTTATGATAAATAAACAGATTTCGATGCAAACAAATCAGCGGAACATTTCTTCATGGACATGGGTTCCTTCTCTTTATTTTGCAGAAGGTCTTCCTTATGTGATTGTGATGACCCTCTCTGTCATCATGTATAAAGATTTAGGTATTTCAAATGGTGATATAGCATTTTATACAAGTTGGCTCTATTTGCCATGGGTGATAAAACCCTTATGGAGCCCAATTGTGGAGTTGTTTAAAACAAAACGTTGGTGGATTGTGACTATGCAATTCCTAATGGGAGTGGGAATGGCAGGTGTTGCTTTTACCCTTGACACGTCATTCTTCTTTCAGAGTAGCATCGCATTTCTTTGGCTGATGGCCTTCGCTTCTGCTACTCATGATATTTCAGCCGACGGTTTTTATATGATTGCACAAAGTGAGAAGAATCAATCGGCTTTTATCGGTATCCGTAATGTATTTTATCGAGTTGCCATGGTTACTGGACAAGGATTCTTGGCAATGATTGCGGGACGTCTGATGGAAAAAGGGTATGCGGATTCTTATACAGCTTGGTCTATTGTCTTTTGGTGTTCATGTGGTTTGATCGTTTTGTTGTCCGTCTATCATGCATTTATTCTTCCGAAAACAGAGAATAAGGAAAAGAGTTTTTCATCCTCAGAGTTCTCGACTCTGTTCGATACTTTCTTTTGTAAAAAGGAGATAGCCCTTTTCATACTTTTCATCTTATTGTTCCGATTGGGAGAAGCTCAATTGTGTAAACTTTCATCTCCGTTTATGCAGGATGCTATGGCGAATGGGGGATTGGCACTCTCTGTGAAAGATGTGGGGTTTGCGTATGGTGTGATAGGAGTGATCTCTTTGTTGTTAGGGGGGATGTTGGGAGGTGCTGCTATTTCCATGTATGGATTGAAGAAATGCTTGATACCAATGATGTTGGCACTGAATCTGCCCGATTTGGTATATGTCTATATGGCTTATGAACAACCTGATAGTTACCTTCTTGTGGAGGTCCTTGTGGCGCTTGAACAATTTGGGTATGGATTCGGATTTACGGCATTGTCTATGTTCATGATATATGTTTCTCAAGGCGAATATAAAACAGCCCATTATTCTATTTGTACGGGATTTATGGCGATGGGTATGATGATACCTGGCATGTGGGCAGGTGAGATACAGGAAAAATTGGGCTATACGAACTTCTTTATTTGGGTCTGCATCTGTACGATCCCGGCATTTATTGTTGCCTATTTCATAAAGATCCCTGCATCATTTGGATGCAAAGATTCGAAACAGGAGTCTTAAAGTGTTGTAACTTACGATTCGAAAGAAGAAGCATAAAAAAATAGAGATGATATGAAAGCAATTATTATGGGTGCCACCTCTGGCATTGGTTTGGAACTGGCGAGAGCCCTTCATCGGAAGGGATGGCAGTTGGGTTTGGCGGGTCGCCGAGCTGATAACTTGGAACAGATTCGTGCTGAATTGGGTGATGATGTAGTGGTGGAACCAATGGACATTACTCAAGAGGATGCATCGGATCATTTCCATACACTGATTGATAAGTTGGGTGGCATCGATTTGTATTTCCATGCTTCTGGTATTGGATCCCAAAATGTGGATTTGAACAGCGATATTGAATTGAGTACTATGCAAACCAACTGCGTGGGAATGACACGAATGGTAAATCTGGCATATCACTATTTCAACGTTAATCAGAAGAGAGGACACATTGCCGTAATCACATCTGTTGCTGGTACAAAAGGCATAGGCTTGGCTCCTGCTTACTCATCCACCAAACGATTCCAAACTGCCTATTTGCAGGCATTGTCACAATTGTTTAAAACAAAAAATAGAAACATTGACGTCACAGAGATACGTCCTGGATTCGTGGATACAGCCATCTTAAACCATCACTATCCGATGATGATGAAACCAGATTATGTGGCTGAGAAGATTGTCAAGGCGATTGAGAAAAGGAAAAGATGTGTGACAATAGATTGGCGTTATCGTTGTGTGGTGTTCTTTTGGAATCTTATACCTAATTGGATTTGGGAAAGGATCAAATTGGGGTGATTTGCCGGGGTGTATAATTCAATCTACACATTATAAATAAAAAAAACGGATGCGATGGAAGCATCCGTTTTTCGTATGTATAAGGGAGGTTAATCCAATTCCAAGTCTCCGTTAAGCACTTCGTGCCAAGGAAGACCTTGTTTGTTTAATTGTTCCATAAATGGATCTGGATCGAAATCCTCTACGTTCCAAACGCCAGGACGTTTCCATTGTCCTGTGCAGAACATCATTGCTCCAATCATGGCAGGTACTCCCGTTGTGTAGCTAACGCCCTGCATACCTGTCTCTTTGAAGGCCTCTTGGTGACTACAGTTGTTGTATACGTAGTAGGTGAGAGGCTTGCCATCTTTACCGACACCTCTGATACGGCATCCGATACTGGTCTCGCCCTCGTAGTTCTCGCCTAGGTCTTGAGGATTAGGCAGAACTGCCTTCAAGAATTGAAGAGGAACGATTTTCACACCATTGTATTCCACCTCATCGATACGAGCCATTCCAATGTTTTGAATAACACGCAAGTGAGTAAGATACTCTTGTCCGAATGTCATCCAGAAACGAGCACGCTTGATGGTTGGGAAGTTCTTCACCAATGATTCCAACTCTTCGTGATACATCAGATAAGATTCGCGCGGACCAATGTTAGGGTAGGTTAGTGCTTTGTGAATCTCCAATGCACCTGTCTCAACCCATTTTCCATCCTGATAGTAACGACCTTTCTGAGTGATTTCTCGAATGTTGATCTCTGGATTGAAGTTTGTGGCGAAAGCCTTGTGGTGGTTGCCCGCGTTGCAATCCACGATATCTAAGTATTGCATCTCCTTAAAGTGATGCTTCGCTGCATACGCCGTGTAGATGCCAGAGACACCTGGGTCGAATCCGCAACCAAGGATGGCGGTTAGACCAGCTTTTTCAAATTTGTCTTTGTAGGCCCATTGCCAGCTGTATTCAAAATGAGCCACATCTTTAGGTTCGTAGTTGGCTGTATCCAAATAGTTGACGCCGCACTCTAAGCAGGCATCCATGATATTTAAGTCTTGGTATGGAAGAGCTACATTGATAACTAACTCCGGTTGATGCTTTTTGAATAACGCAACAATCTGGTCGGTGAAATCGGCATCGACTTTGTCTGTTGTGACTGAGACGCCATAACGCTCTTTCAACACAGCAGCAACAGCATCGCATTTTGATTTAGTCCTGCTTGCAATGACAATATCAGTGAAGATGTTTGCATTCTGTGCAACTTTGTGACACACTACGGTTCCAACACCGCCTACTCCGATAATAAGGACTTTAGACATTTCTTTTAAGTATAAAATGAAACAATTAGTTACCGACACGTCAGCACGAAAACTCGTCTGCCCCTGTCAAATACAAATATAGAAATAATTAATAATTTCGATTGATATATTTTCATAAAAAAGTTTAACAGAATCACGGATTTTTCAGTTGACTTTCTCTTGTCATTAGTTTAATGAAATTGATGTGAGTGATGAACGGAAAAATATTTTCAAGATTTGCATATCATAAACATATCCGTTACATTTGTTTAATTGTTGAATGTATAAAATTTTATTCCGATGAATATGGAAAACACTGGAAACTCAGAAAACACTGGGAAGAAATATGGAATAGCCCGAAGCGCTTTCTACTTTTGTGCCATTTCGTTTGTTTTATCAATTGTGGGAATGATATTTATGGGAATCTTCGGAGATGCAGGAAGAATGACATTCCCTTTCGGACTTTTGTTGGGTTGCTCCATCTCCTATGTAATAATGTCGTTTTTAATTTGCAAGAATAAGATAGTTGCTACAATCCGTTCAGTATTATGTTGTGTGCTCTTTGCAAGCTTTATGTTTATGTTTTTAGGAATGATGGATGGATTTCCACAATCATTATTTCCCGGAGAGTGTGTTATCTCACTTATCTCACCGATTAAATTGTTTTTTTTCTTACCGCTTGTGGCTTGGTTACTTGTTGATGGTTTGTTTAGATTATGGGAATCGAGAAAAAATGGCACTGCAGAATTGTCCGGCTTCATAATATTGACGCTAGTCATAATAGCAATTCTGACATACACGATATATGATATTCAAAATCTAATGACAAATTGAAATTTAGAAAAGTAGTTGGACTGACAGCAATAAAAAATGGGATGCATCGTTTGGATACATCCCATTTAAAATGATATAAGGTGAGTTCTTTAAATTCACCGTCTTAAATCGTTTGATTTATTTCTTTAGGAGTTCGATCACTTCATTGATGGATAGTAGTTTTTGTTCTCCACTCTCCATGTTTTTCAACATCACCTTGTGTTCAGCCATTTCTGTCTCTCCGATAATGGCAACATATGGGATGTTTTTAGCATCAGCATATCCCATTTGCTTTTTCATCTTAGCAGGTTCAGGGTATACTTCGGCAGGAATGTTGGCTGCACGAACCTGTTTGATGCATTCAAGTGCATAGCTAAGTTCGTTCTCGCCGAATGATGCGAAAAGAAGTTTGGTTGTTTGTAGCATATCTGCAGGGTAGAGATTCAATTGGTTCAGTACGTCATAGATACGATCTGCTCCGAATGAGATTCCCACGCCGGAGACGCCCTCCATACCGAATACGCCTGTCAGGTTATCGTAGCGACCACCACCTGTGATACTGCCTATTTGTACATCCAATGCCTTTACCTCAAAAATGGCTCCTGTGTAGTAGTTGAGTCCTCTTGCCAATGTGAGGTCGAGTTCCACCTTCGTCTTTACATTGAGAGCTTCTACATAATTGAGGATGGTTTGAATCTCTTCCACTCCTTTAAGTCCAGTCTCTGAGGAGGCAAGGACCTCTTTGATGGTTGCCAGTTTCTCTTGATTGCTTCCTTGAAGAAGGATGATTGGTTGTAGTTTCGCGATGGCATCTTGACTGATTCCTTTAGAGGCCAATTCAGCATTGACATTCTCTAATCCGATTTTATCCAATTTGTCGATGGCTACGGTGATGTCAACAATTTTTTCAGCCTCACCAATCACCTCCGCGATACCAGATAAGATTTTGCGATTGTTCAATTTGATGCAGACGTTAACGTTCAGTCTGCGGAAAACCTCGTCTACAATCTGGATGAGCTCCACCTCGTTGATCAGAGAGTTGCTTCCAACAACGTCAACGTCGCACTGATAGAATTCACGATAGCGTCCCTTTTGAGGTTTGTCAGCACGCCATACAGGTTGAATCTGATAACGTTTGAATGGGAAGGATATCTTATCACGGTTCATTACGACGAAACGAGCAAATGGCACTGTCAAGTCGTAGCGCAATCCCTTTTCTGAAATTTTATTGATGAGCTTGATGGAGTTGCGACTATTCAAGACATCGGCATCAACATCAGCCAAGTAATCTCCAGAGTTTAATATTTTGAATAGAAGTTTGTCTCCCTCATCACCATATTTGCCCATAAGAGTGGACAGATTTTCCATTGCAGGAGTCTCAATCTGTTGAAAACCATATAGTTTAAAAACATCTTTAATCGTGTTAAAGATGTAATTTCGACGCACCATTTCAAGAGGTGCAAAGTCTCTTGTTCCTTTTGGAATTGAAGGTTTTGTAGCCATTCTTTTTTCGTTTACATAATTACGAATGCAAAATTAAGAATAATTTGTGAAGTACCCCTCTTTTTGTTTCATTCTGTTGATAAATTCTTTCGAAAGAATCAGTTAAAGAGAAATCGAATCAGTATCTTTGCACCACTCATTATAAAAGCAAAAATGATTGAATGGTAGAGAAGATATTTTTGATTGAGAATGCAGATCCGGTGATTTTTTATGGGCTGAATAACAGCAATATAGCCACATTGAAGAATCTTTTTCCAAAGATTAAGATTGTTGCGCGTGGTGATGCGCTGAAATGCAGTGGAGAAGAGTCGGAGGTGGCGTCATTTGAGAAAGTATTCTATCAGGTGGAACAACATTGTGCGAAGTTCAATATGTTGGACGAAGCTACGTTGTTGGATTTTATAAAGGGTAGGGAGCCAGAGAGCAAGACGGACAGTTCGGATCTCATCATCTATGGTGTGAGTGGGAAGCCGATTATTGCCAGGACGCCCAATCAAAAAAAATTGGTTCGCCTATTTGCAAAGAAGGAGATGATTTTTGCTGTGGGGCCTGCAGGTTCAGGAAAGACTTATATGGCAATTGCATTGGCAGTTCGGGCATTGAAGAACAGAGAGGTGCGTAGAATCATATTGAGTCGTCCGGCAGTGGAGGCTGGAGAAAAACTAGGTTTCCTTCCAGGTGATATGAAGGAGAAGATAGATCCGTATTTGCAGCCGCTCTATGACGCTTTGCAAGATATGATTCCTGGTGCAAAATTGCGCGATTTCATGGAGAATGGTGTCATACAGATTGCACCGTTAGCCTTTATGAGGGGACGTACATTGAACGATGCGTTTATCATTTTGGATGAGGCACAGAATACGACCTCTCAACAGATTAAGATGTTCCTCACTCGTATGGGAATGAACAGTAAGGTGATAGTTACGGGAGATATGTCCCAGATCGATTTGCCTAGCCATCAGAAATCGGGATTGGTGGATGCCTTGCAGATTTTGGAACATGTGGATGGCATAGCAAAGGTGGAGTTTGGAGTGAAAGATATCGTACGTCATCAGCTCGTTCAGCGTATTGTTGAGGCTTATGAACATGCCGACGAGAAGAGAAAGAAGATGCAGAAGGAAGAGGCATCTGATTCTAATAATGAAGAAGAAAGTAAATGTAAAACTAAATAAGAAAAGAAATGGAGAATGCTTTAACGAAAACTGATTTCCACTTTCCTAATCAGAAAGGTGTATATCATGGTAAGGTTCGCGACGTATATAGCGTGGGCGACGACAAATTGGTAATGGTTGCAACAGATAGAATCTCTGCATTTGATGTAATCCTTCCAAAGGGTATTCCTTTCAAGGGTCAGATGCTGAATCAAATTGCAGCTAAGTTTTTGGATGATACAAAAGACATTTGCCCTAATTGGAAATTGGCAACTCCAGATCCAATGGTGACGGTAGGTATCCGTTGTGAGGGTTTCCCTGTTGAAATGATTGTTCGCGGTTATCTATGTGGTAGCGCATGGAGAGCTTATAAAAGTGGCGTTCGTGAAATCTGTGGCGTGAAGATTCCAGACGGAATGAGAGAAAATCAAAAATTCCCAACACCAATCATTACTCCTACAACAAAGGCTGAGATAGGAAAACATGATGAGGATATCTCCAAAGAAGAGATCTTGAAACAAGGTTTGGTTTCAAAAGAGGATTATGAATTGTTAGAGAAATATACATTGGCTTTGTTCCAAAGAGGTACAGAGATCGCTGCTAAAAGAGGATTAATCTTGGTGGATACTAAATATGAATTCGGAAAGGCAAATGGAACCATCTATTTGATGGATGAGATTCATACACCAGACTCTTCTCGTTATTTTTACGCAGAAGGCTATCAAGAGCGTTTCGATAAAGGTGAGGCACAGAAGCAACTCTCTAAAGAGTTCGTTCGTGAGTGGTTGATGGATAATGGTTTCCAAGGCAAAGCAGGACAAAAAGTGCCTGAGATGACGGATGAAATCGTTAAGTCTATTTCTGACCGCTATATTGAGCTATATGAGAATATTGTGGGAGAGAAGTTCCAACGCGCTGAAGATCTTTCTGCCCTTAATAATCGTATTGAAAAGAATGTCACTGCATATTTGAGCAAGTGATTGTGATATTGAAGCAAGAGGGAGTCATCCTTCTTGCTTTTTCTCTTTTTCCGAGGCACCATAATACATCATGTATTTACAACGATTACGGATACTAAATTATAAAAACATCGAAGAGGCTGATTTGACCTTCTCTCCTAAAATCAATTGTTTTATAGGCAATAATGGGGAAGGGAAAACCAATCTGTTGGATGCTGTTTATTATTTGTCATTCTGTAAAAGCCATACTAATTCTGTGGATGGTCAGAATGTGATGCATGATCGGGATTTCTTTATGTTGGATGGCGACTATTCATTGAATGAACTCTCTACCAATATATATTGTGGTGTGAAGAAAAGACAAAAGAAACAGTTCAAAAGAGACAAGAAGGAGTATGAAAAGTTGTCTGACCACATCGGATTGCTACCCTTGGTGTTGGTTTCTCCTTCTGATGAAGAATTGATTCTAGGAGGTAGCGAAGAGCGTCGTAAGTTCATTGATGGATTTATCGCACAATATGACAAACTCTATTTGTCTCGTCTGTTGTCATACAAAACATTGTTGACTCAACGAAACTCAATGATCAGAAATGAGATACATGATGAGTTGTTGTATGAGACCATTGAGGAGCAGATGACCACATATGGTACTTATATCCATGAGCAACGGACGAAGTTTATCGCTGATTTTTTGAAGCATTTTCAGGAATTTCACCAGACAGTCTCCTTGGGGAAGGAGAAGGTGGATTTGATTTATCAGTCCCAAATGCAGGAGCAGCCTTCGTTGTTGAAATTGTTGAAGGAGAACCGCGAAAAGGATTTTGTGGTGGGATATACGACGAAAGGTGTCCATAAAGATGATTTGGAAATGAATATGGAGGATCTTCCTATTCGAAAAATTGGTTCTCAGGGACAGTGTAAGACCTATCTGATTGCATTGAAATTGGCACAATTCGACATCCAATTGATGAAAGACAATCGGTTCGGACAAGTTTTTATATCCGACACAAACAGAGAACACCTCTCGTCATTATTGAAAAATCTAGATTGTGATTATCATCTATATGGAGTTGAAAATGGACACATAGAATTGAAGGAGAGCCGATGAAACGACAAAATTCACAGCCAATAGGAAATGTGTTGCAGGAACTGTTGCAAGACGAACTTTTTTGCCAGAAGTTGAATGAGACGAGATTGATTGAAGCGTGGGGAAAGAAGGTGGGAGAAGATGCGCGTTCGAAAATGACCTCCATTTATATTAAGAATGGAATTTTATATGTGAAGATAACGTCGCCTGCACTGAAATCGGATTTGCGAATGAGGACCACCGAATATGTTCGGGAATTGAATCAGGAGATCGGTTGCGAGGTGATACAAGATATAAAGTTTTTGTAGAAGAAGACATAAAGGAGAGTTCTGCAAATACAATAGTTTAAAATAAATAGAAAATGAAATATACAGAGGAAGATATAGACAAGGTGGTTTTCAATCATCAAGAGAGTATTCAAATCAGATTTAACGATGTGGATGTGTTGGGACATGTGAACAATGCCATTCAGTTGAACTACTTTGATTATGGAAAGATGAAATATTTCGAGACGCTGAAAAAGCAACGAATAAATTGGCATGAGTCGGAGTTGGTGATTGTTAATTTGAATGTTGATTTCTATTGCCCAGTATTTATGGGAGATGATATTAGAGTGAAGACCAAGGTGTATGAGATAGGGAAGAAGAGTGTGAAATTGTTACAAATCCTATTTGATGAAAAGACCCAGACGGTGAAGTCGGTGTGTCATTCCGTCATGTGTGGATTTGACACGAAGACCAACACCTCTGTGTTGATTTCTGATGAATGGAAAAACCTGATTCAGTCGTTTGAAGGATCACTGAAACCGTAGTGACGTTGTAGAAAAAAATCCAAATAAATTTTGGTGTGTATAAATTATCTTCTATTTTTGCAAGAAATAGTTGTGTGTTATGAGGAAATTATTGTTCATATTATTGTTTATAGTTACATCATTCACTCATGTTGTAATGTCACAGGCAAGGATCCCTTCCAGTGAGGAGGAGAAGATTGTGTCTGAAGCAATACAAGAACAATTAAAGAACGAGAACACAAAAGTTAGCATATCTGTTTATGATAATCAGTTGTATGTGACAAATGCAACTGAGCATTCCATTGTTGAGGTGAAAAACATGTTGGGAGAGACAATCCTGACATTTCAGATCACTTCATCAAGAGATGTGTTTAATTTAAATTTGAAGAAGGGATTTTATATTATTCGTGTCGATGAAATTCTTCAAAGAATCATTATAAAATGACGAGTTTAATCTACCATAGGAAACAGTATTTATTTCCGCTTATTTTTATCATCTTATTTGTATTCCCATTTCAATTGTTTTCGTCCACGCAGGTTAGTGTGCTGACGACTATGCCGTGTAATAGGGCTATGTATACGTTATGGGGACACACGGCTTTGCGAGTGCAGACAGATACAACGGATGAAGTCTATAATTATGGCGTATTTTCGTTTGATGACGGTTTTGCCTATCGTTTTGTAAAGGGAGAGACAGACTATTGGTTGCAAAGGGAACCGATGCGAAGAGTCTTTTTGGAGGTCTCGATGTATAAAAATGCCTATTTTTATGAACAGGTATTGGATGTGACAGAAGAGGAAGCCTGCTCGATCTATGAAGCGTTGAAGACTAATGCATTGGAAGAAAACAAGTACTATCGTTATAATTTCTTTTATGATAATTGTGCCACAAGACCAAGAAATCTTTTGGAAAAGGAGCTTGGAACGTTGACATATCCAGTCATAAATAATGAAGCGACATATAGAGATAAGATACATGCATACACGATAGAGAATCCGTGGTTGCAGTTTGGTATTGATTTATGTTTGGGTAGTGAAACGGACAAGGTGATAAGTGATTATGACCTTACATTTTTACCACATGAATT